>NZ_JAMYNW010000015.1:0-170126 GCF_040319365.1 Mesorhizobium sp. M0923
GTAGGGGAGTAGGGGAGTAGGGGAGTAGGGGAGTAGGGGAGTAGGGGAGTAGGGGAGTAGGGGAGTAGGGGAGTAGGGGAGTAGGCAGAGGTTCGAGCGCCCTTTTAAACATACTGCCCTACTGCCCTACTGCCTTATTCCCTAACCCAGCCAACTGATCCGTGATCTCGAACCGCTCGGAAGCACCGATGCGGATCATGTTCAGGCTGCCTTCGCGCGTGAAGCGGAATTCGCCGGGCCCGTTTGAGCCGGCCGGCTTGCCGGCCTTGAAGCTGATGATGCGCGTGCCGCCATCGGGCCATGTCACGGTCACGTCGGTCTTGTCGCCGGTGCGCACGACCGCCGCCTTGCAGTTGGTCATCGGCTGGCCGAGATAGCGCGCGCAAGGGATGGCGTTGCCAGCACCAGGGACCGGTGTCCCCGGCGGCTGAAGCCGCGCAACGGTCTGTGCGTCGGGCGGAGGCGCCGCGTTGGCCGCGCCGAAATTTTGGACGGGACCCATTGCCGCGGGCGCCGATCCATCAACCTGTCCGGTCGAGGGGTTTCCAGCGGCCAGGGCCAGGCGGTAAGCATCCTCGATCGCCACCCTGCCGATTGCGTCAGCGGAGTTCAGCTCCGTTTCGGGAGCGGTCGCGCCGAGGCGCGTTGTCAGATCGGGCAGCGGTTGAGAGGCAGGGCTCTCCGTATTGGCCGCCGCCTGGGGTGTCACTTGCTGGGGATTGATAGGGTCGAGGTAGCGCGCGGGCGCCCATCCGCTCAGCTTGGGGTCGTCAATGTCTTCAACCTTGCACCACCGATGGCCGCTGACGTCGCCGCAGCCGAGATTTTTCAAGCTCGAACCAATCGGCAGCCGCGCCTCGATCTTGCCCATCGCCGATGCCGTGGCGCGCACGTTCAGGAGATCACCCGGAGCGAGACCAGTCACAATCGAGATGATGGGCTCCGGCTCCTGGGCACTGGCCGGCGGGCCCGCCAGCATCAGCGGAGCGGCAATCACCGCAAGCAGCGTCGTCGGGAGTGTTACTGTGCGCCTAATCATCTGCCATGGGCGGTAGGTTGCATTGCCGAAGGCGCGGCCAGGCACGGAAACGCCATCGCACGCCAGCCGGTTTTTATAGGCGACGAGGCGGCGCTGTGTAAGCCCCGAAAATGAGTAAGGTGCCGCGTGTTGAATCGCGGAGCAGGCCACTTCCGTGAGCTGAAAGCCGGCAAAATATTGCACATTTCATGTAAATATGCACTCTCTCAAGTAAGGTTTGGGAGGGAAAGATGGTCGACCTTGAAATATTCGCGCAAGTGGAAAACATAGTTCGCCAGCGTATCAAGAAAACGCGCGCGGAAATTGAGGCTTCACTTGGTCACATCGCCAACGGCAATCCGCTGGCCGCCGAACAGACCCTCTCCAGGCGACTCGACAGGTTGCAGGTAAAAGCGTCGCTCAGCCGCACCGAAGCGGAGATGATATCGGCAGCAATCGACATGAGGTCTGCCGGGGAGAGAAAGGCCGCCGCCAAACAGCCAGGACCGGAGGCAATTCTCGGCCCAACGCTCGATTTCATCGGTGTCGCATTTCTGGAGCGTGGGCGCCGTGTGGCCGATGCGGTCGGCCGCGTTGCCTTTCTCAACGGCAATCCACAAGGATCGGGTTTCCTGGTCGGGCCAAGGCTGTTCCTCACAAACAACCATGTGATTTCGTCGCCGGCAGATTCCCGGCGCTTCCAGGTCCAGTTCGATTATGAGCAGGACGGTGCGAATGCCGTGCGCACGCCGACGACGTTCCTGCTCGATCCTGAATCCTGTTTCGTGACCGATAGCATAGAGGGTCTGGACTATACGCTGATCGGGGTCGGCGAGCGGCGTTCCGGCCCAAAGGAACTGGGGGAGTTCGGTTTTATCTCGCTGTCGGACGCGCGCGACAAGCATATGCTTGGCGAAATCGCCAACATCGTTCAGCACCCCGATGGCCGCTTCAAGGAACTGGTGCTGCGTGAAAACCGGCTGGTGGCCCGCGACGAAACGGTTCAAGTGCTGCACTATGTTGCCGATACCGAACAGGGTTCGTCCGGTTCACCGGTTTTCAACAATGAATGGGAGCCAATTGCCCTGCACCATTGGGCAGGGCCATTCCACGAGGTGACGGGCATAGGTGGCTATGCGCTGACGCGCGAGATCAACGAAGGCATAAGGATCAGCGCCATCGTTGACGATCTGGGCGCTAGAAAGTCCAGGCTGCCGGGCTCCTCGGCATCGGCGGTTTCGCAAGCTCTGGCGATTTGGGCCGGCACGCCGCGCATGATGGACGAGACAGTTCGGCTGAACGCCGACATTCGCGAAGATGTGCTGGACAAGCCGGTGCAGCGGCCGGAACCGGATGACAATCCACCGGCGACGAGACACAACGCCGATGGCTCGGTCACCTGGACTTTTCCCGTCGAGATAAATGTCCGGGCGCCCTTGATCGACCGCGACGGAGGCGATGCGAGACGAAGCGACGAAGGCCCGGCAAGCGAACCCGCAAAGTTAGCAATCGCCGAGGCAGCGGCTTGGAAAACAGAGGATTTCGACGATCGCGGAGGGTATGAACCCGGCTTCATACCGGGCTTTGTCCTGCCAATGCCGACGGTTGCCAATTCACCCTACCGGTTGGCCAAGAACCTTCTTGCCAAACCGGGCGAGGATCCACACGAATTGCGCTATCATCATTTTTCGATCTTGATGAACGCCGATCGCAGGCTTGCCTTCGTCACCGCTTGCAATATCGATGGATCTCGCACCAAGGCGGTCAATCGTGACGACAAGACCGTCATCGACAATCCGTCGCTTGTCGAGTTGGGAGTGGAGTCGATTTCCGGTGCGGAAGCCAGCGACGCTTTCCGGCCCGACCGTCGCATCGACCCTGGCGAGCAGATGACCCAAGAATTCTATTCGAGCCAGAATGTGCCTGGATTTCCCGTCCTAAAATCCAAGGAACGAATAGCTCGAATGTTCCAGAAGGGCCATATTACGCTTCGCGGCGACCCTGCATGGGGAGTGGATCAGGAGGCGGTCGCGGCAGAGCGGGACACGTTTTTCTATCCCAATGCTGCGCCGCAAGTCGGCTTCTTCAATCAGGGAAGCTCGCTTGACCATCCCGGCTCCAAGGGGAAACTGAGATGGCGCGCGGTGGAAACCTATGTGCTGCGCAACGCCTATACGACGCGAGGCCGTGTCACGGTGTTCGCCGGCCCAGTGTTCCGCGAGGACGATCCTCCTTACCGCTTCAACAGCCATGTTCCGCTGAAATTCTGGAAGATCGCGCTGTGGTCCGATCAAGCTGGCCTGCGCGCCATCGCGCTGCTGGCGGACCAGAAGCCGGTTTTGGAAGTGATGCCCGAAGCGTTCGGTGGGCGTGCCGAGGCATTCGACGACCCGCTTGAAATTGCCAGGGTATCGGAGTTCCTTTCGACGGTGGCCGAGATTGAAGAACTGACTGGCCTGAACTTTGGCCAGCAGGTGCGCGACGCCGACATTCGGGCCGGATCCGAATCGGCCCCCGCACAGACTTTCAACCCAACGCAACTGGCGCCCAAGACCTCACGGCCAAAGGCTTCATCGCCCAAGACTTCAGTGACCAAGACTTCGGCGGCCAGCACCCGACGTCCTGCCAGGCGATCGAAGCGATCCGCGTCCGACAAGTGAAGATTGGACCGGTCGCGGCCATTGAGGCTGCTTGCCTGCCGCTCGAAGGCGGTCATCCGTTCAGCCTGGCATGGGCAAGCTCAGCCTGTTCCTCGTTCGGCCCGGTATGAACGCGGTCAACCCGGCATGAAGCCGGTGCGTAGCGCGTGAGCCCATTCCGGCCGTCCCGCCTGATCGGCCTGACGCGCTGCCGCCTCATGGTCGTAATCGACGGCGATGGCCTCGAAGCGATCGGGATGCAGGTCGACGATGCCATAGCGGGCGTGCGGCGAGCCTTGTTGGGAGACATGCGCCGGCGGCGTGTCGTCGTGATAGGCCGGGCAGCCGATGCTGCCTGGATTGAAAATGACCGGACCGCCGGGAATGCGGACCAGCTCGCTGCGGTGGCTGTGACCGCAAAGCATGATGCGGCAGGCGGGATCGATCGCGCCGAGTCGCCGTTCGATGGCGGCCAGTGGGGCGCGCACCAGCCGGCCGTCGACTATCGCGTCAGCCAGGTATTTTTCATCGTGGTCGGGCCGGGCATGGAAGGCGAGCACGCCAGGCGCCACCTCCAGCGTGACGGGCAGCGCGAACAGCGCCTCGCGCTGGGCTGCCGCCAGCCGTTCATGCGCGTAGCGGTCGGAAGGCCACATGGTCTCGTCGGCGGTGTCGTAGGCAACGCGGCGGTCGTGGTTGCCGCGCACCGTCGGCAGGTCGAGCGCCTCGAGCCGCTCCATGGTCTCGCGCGGCCAGAGCGGGCCGGAAACGCAATCGCCGAGATTGACAATGAGGTCGGCGCCGCCGCGTCGCCGCAGATCGTCGAGCACGGCGTCGAGCGCCAGGACATTGCCGTGGATGTCGGCGAGGACGGCAATGCGCATGGCAGGCTCCGTTAATGGCTGGAGAGCAGGTGAAGCTATTTTGCTCGTCGTCGCGAAGCGGGCGAGAGCGAAACCCAGTTTCGGGGTCGCTCTAGGCGCGGACCTCGATCTCGTGGCCGCCGACCGCCGGCAACGATGCGTCGTCGCCGGCCGCGGCAATGACGCTGTCGAGCAGACCCGGGAAGCGGCGGTCGAGATCGTCACGGCGCAGCGTGATCAGCCGGCTGGTGCCAACCGCCTCGGTGCGGGTAACGCCGGCCTCACGCAGCTTGGCCAAATGGTAGCTCAGATTGGTCTTCGAGCAGAGGTCGAGGAACCGGCTGCAATTCAGCGGCACGCCCTCCTTGCTCGCGAGATAGCGCACGATGGCCAGTCGCGTCGGGTCGCCGAGCACGGCAAGCACGTTCGGCAGGCTGATCTGGTCGGCGGTGGGATGGGGCAAGGTCATGACCAGGAATTAAGCACATTCGGGGCCGATTTCAACGCATCTGATCCTTCGCGGTTCTGGTAGTATTCGGGCCTGTCCTGACACAGGGCTGTCAGTAGGGTTCGATTAGTCTGCACAAGCTCATTGACATCATGCCCTGTTATGTCCAATTGTTCAATAACCTTTGAACTAAGGAAATTGCCATGGATAAGCGCCTCATCTGGCTTGCGCTCGGATCGTTCACGATTTCGACCGAAGGTTTCGTCATCTCCAGCCTTTTGCCCGACATTGCAAAGGATGCGGCCATCTCCGTTCCGCTCGCCGGCACGCTGATCACGGCGTTTGCGCTCGCCTATGCGATCGGCACGCCGATCCTGGCAACGCTGACTGGCGAATGGGACCGGCGCCGCGTCATCCTGTGGACGCTGGTGTTCTTCGTGTTGGGCAACGTCGCCGCGGCGCTGAGTTCCTCCTTCGAATTGCTGTTGATCGCGCGCATCGTCATGGCGCTGTCGTCAGGCCTGTTCGCGGCGACCGCGCAGGGAACGGCCGTTGCGCTTGTCGACGATCATCACCGCGCCCGCGCCATTGCCGTGGTCGTCGGCGGCACCACGGTTGCGGTGGCGGTCGGCGCGCCGCTTGGCGCGCTTGTTGCGACGGTTGCCGGCTGGCGCGGCACCTTCTTTGCCATTGCCGGCCTTGGCGCGCTCGCCGGCGCGATCCTGTGGTACCGGCTGCCGCGCGGCATCGTCGGCACCAGGCTGCCGCTCCGGATGCGATTGGCAGCGGCACTTCGCCCCGGCGTCATGCCCATCCTGGTGACGACGATCCTGGCACTGATCGGCGCCTTCACTGTCTTTGCCTTTGTCGCGCCGCTCGCCATCGAAGGCGGCGGCCTGAGCCCGATCGCGCTACCTGGAATGCTGCTCGCCTTCGGCGTCGGCGCGGTCATCGGCAATATCGGCGGTGGGCAGGCCGCCGACCGTTTCGGCGCGACGCGCACCGTCTGCTGGTCGCTGGCGCTGAGTGCTGCCATGCTGGTCACGTTTTCGCTGATCCCGACATTCCTGCCGCGCGAGATCGCCGGGCCGGCACTGATGGCCATGATGGTGCCGTGGGGTATCGTCGGCTGGGCGTTCCCACCGGCGCAGGCCAGCCGCATCATCAAGCTGGCGCCCGATGCCGCGCCCATCGTGCTGTCGCTGAACGCTTCGGCGCTCTATCTCGGCGTCGCACTGGGGGCCGTGGTCGGCGCCGCGGTGCTGCGCTATGGCGCACCGGCCGACCTCGGCGTGGTCGCGGCGGCATTCCCGATCATTGGTTTGGGCGTGATGCTGGCGGGACACCTGGCCGCACGTCCGGTGGCGATGCCGGCCGAATAAGGCTTGTTAGCAAAGCTTGGCTGCCGGCCGCCGATAATTCAACTCGCGGCCGGCGCTGCGTCAAAATCCAACGCGGCGATTTCGTCCAGCGCCGCTCGCAGGCTTGCCGCCTGCTCTTTTCCAAACATCTCCTCGAAGCGCTGCTGGGCGACTTGCCACAGCTTCAGAGCTTCTTCGAGCTTGGTCCAGCCCTGCGGTGTCAGCCTGACGCGCCTGATGCGGCGGTCGGCAGGGTCGGCGAAGGCCTCGACATAACCGTCCCGGATCAGCGGCTTCAGCGTATGACCGAGGGCCGACAGGTCCATGACGAGGGCTGCGGCAATGGCACCCATGGTCGGTTCATTGCCGACGTGGATTTGATAGAGCAGGCCCTGCTGCGTGGCCTTAATGCCGGAGGGCGCGAGCACATCGTCATAGAACTGGCCGAGTTTCCGCGTTGCGCGGCGTAGCATGGCGTTGTTGCAAAACACCAGGCCGGGCAGGGTGGTTTGGGACATTGGCGGATTTCCGATGAGGGGACCGGAAGGGACCCTCGATGCAAACCAGAAATAGTCCTTGCTCCGCGGATTGACAAGATGGTGGCATATGCCTACGTATCGATAGTGGCATATGCCATTAATCGATCTGCCAGTCGAAGCAAGGGTGTTGCGCTGCGGCACCGGCATTTGGGATCGAACCAGAAGGAACAAGACAATGAGCAATCAGGACAAAGGCACGGCGGTCGTCACCGGCGCCTCTTCCGGCATCGGGGCGGTCTATGCCGACCGGCTCGCCGGCCAAGGGGATGATCTGGTGCTGGTGGCGCGGCGCGCCGACCGGCTGGAGGAATTGGCGGAGAGGCTCCGCTACGCGTATGGCATCAAGGTCAGCGTCATCAGCGCCGACCTGGCCGACGACGCCGATCTGCGACGGGTCGAACAGGCGATATCAACCGACGACAGCGTGACGCTGCTGGTCAACAATGCCGGCCTTGGCGGCGCGCAGGTGGTGGCAACGGCCGACGCCGATGTCGCCGAGCGCATGATCAAGGTCAATGTGGTGGCGCTGACCCGGCTGACGCGCGCGGTGCTGCAGGGACTATTGGCGCGCAACCGCGGCGCCATCGTCAACATCGCCTCGGTGCTGGCCTTCGACACCTCGTTCGGCGGCATCTATAGCGGCACCAAGGCCTATGTCGTCAACTTCACCGAGGCCCTGCAGCGGGAAGTCGCCGACAGCAGTGTAGCCGTACAGGTCGTGCTGCCGGGGGCCACGCGGACCGAGTTCTGGGAAGTCGCCGGAAGCGATATTGCCAATGTGCCCCAAGAGATTGTCATGACTGCGGACGATCTGGTCGATGCCGCGCTTGCCGGCCTGGCCAAGGGTGAAGCGTTCACGGCACCGGGTCTTGCCGACGTTGCCGGGGTGGATGCCTTTCTTGGCGTCCGACAAGGCTTCTTCGGTAGCCTGCTGGCCGGCAAGCCGGCGGCACGCTACGCTGCCTGAAATAACTGGTCTTACGCTGTCCGCCACATCGGAATGATCGAGGCGGCCAGCAGCAAGCCAAGCACGGCGTTGAGGATGCGCCACTGCCGCTCGGTTCGCAGCAACCGGGCGAGCAGCGTGCCCGCCACGCACCACGCCGCCAGCGATAGCGCCGCGGCAAGGCCGAAGACCGTGCCGAGCAGCAAGGCGAGCTGCAGTGGCCCGCTGGCGAGCGCGGCAAAAGATGCCGCCGCTCCCAGCCCCATGGCCCAGCCCTTTGGGTTCATCCATTGCAGGCCGGCGCCGCCCAAAAAGCTGTTCGGCTTTGCCATGGTCACGTTCAGATTGGGCGGGCCGCTGCGGCCGATCTTGAGGGCAAGCCATACCAGATAGAGGGTGCCGGCTATTTTCATTGCCAGTTGCAAAGAAGGGGCGGCGGCCAGCAGACCGGCGAGCCCGGCAGCACCTGCCGCAGCCACCGTGGCCAGGCCGGCCGCACTTCCGGCCATCAGCGGTATAGAGCGGCGAAAGCCGAACTGCGCGCCGGACGCCGTCGACAAGGTCGTGGCCATGCCGGGCGTTGAGGTTGAGACCAGCGCGAACAGCACGAGGGGAAGGACGGTTTCAAGCATGCTGCTTCCTTTGAAGCCTGCACGGTAGGTCTTTTGGCTCATCAGTAAATGCAATGTTTGCGATGGTCGCTATTAAGAAGCATAATAGTCAGATGGCTCGCAATCTCGATACCGCCTTGATCCGAACCTTCGTCACCGTTGCCGATAAGGCCAGCATGACGGCAGCAGCGAATGCGCTGCATTTGACGCAAGGTGCCGTCAGCCAGCAGATCAAGCGTTTGGAAGAGGTTCTCGGCTGCAGGCTGTTCGAGCGCGACCGGCGTGGATTGCGGTTGACCCGATCCGGCGAGCGATTATTCGGCAAGGGCAAGCGCCTGCTTTCCCTCAATGACGAGATCCTGGCGGAGATGGCGGGCGATGCGGTTGCCGGTCAGGTGCGGCTTGGCGTGCCGTATGACCTTGTCGGCACCTTGCTTGCGCCGGTGCTCAAGGCCTATGCCGAGGCGTATCCGCAGGTCGAGATTTCGCTGATCTGTGCTTCGTCGCCGGAGTTGGCTGCGGCCTTGGCGGCCGGCACGATAGAGCTCGCGGTGATCGAGGAGCCGATCGGTCGGTCGGCCGGCGAATGCCTTGTTGTCGACCGGCTGGTTTGGGTCGGCGCCAAAGGCGGCGGGGCTCGCAGCAAGCGCCCCTTGCCGGTTTCGATGGTGGCCGAGACCTGTGCGTTCCGCCCGGTGGTGCTGGAGGCGCTTAACGAGCACGGGCTGGAATGGCGCACCGTATTCGAAAACGGCAGCATCGACGCGACGACAGCGACGGTGCGTTCGGACTTGGCCGTCACCACCTGGTTGGCATCGACCGTGCCTGCCGACCTTGATATTTTGGCCAACGATCCGGAACTGCCGTCATTGCCGAATTTTTCGATCAATCTGCATTTGCCGAAGCACGGCCTTGCGCCGGCTGCACTGGCGTTCGCAGGCCACCTCCGCGATGGGTTGGCACGGCGACGGGAGGCGGCTTAGAAAACAGCAAAAAGGACGGCCAGTGTTCAGCCGTCCTTGATCGCCTCGGCAGCCTCTATTTCCAGTTCTTGCGCCGCTCGATCTCGGCTTCGGACGGCTGCTCCGTGGCAAAGGACCCGGTCTTGATCTCGCCGGAGCGTTCATAGCTCGCCATGATGACACCGGTGGTCGATGCCTGCGAGCGGGTCAGCTTGAAGGCGGCAGGTATTGTGCCGCTGCCGAACAGTTTTTTGCCCTTGCCCAGCACCAGCGGGAAAATCAGCAGGCTGATCTCGTCGATCAGGTCATTGGCGAGCAAGGTCTGGATCAGCTCGCTCGATCCCTGAATGAGCAGGTCCGGGCCGTCCTCCTGCTTCATCCGGCGCAATGTCGCCACGACGTCGCTGCCGAGCGGCTGGCTGTTTTGCCAGGACAGCGTATCTGGCCTGTGCGTCGCCACATATTTGGTGACGGCGTTGAAGCTGTCGGCGATCGGGTCATTCTTCTGATAAGGCCAGTGGGCGGCGAAGATGTCGTAGGTTTTGCGGCCGAGAAGCAGCGCGAACGGTTTTGAAAACGTCTCGCCCATGGCGGCGCCCATCACATCGTCCCAGTAGTGGAACGTCCAGCCGCCGAACTTGAAGCCGCCGACCGGGTCCTCGTGCGGGCCGCCGGGCGCTTGCATGACGCCGTCGAGGCTGACGAATGTTGCGGCGATGATCTTCCTCATTGGAGCTCCCTTTCCCTGATCCGTGCCGTCATGGCCGGACTTCGAGCCAAGGACGGGCGAACGGACATTTGTCCGACAGCGGCCGGCAAATTTCCAGGGCTGGAAGGGCGGATGACTGCCGACCTTAGTTGCGTCAGTTTGGAGCAGACGCTCAGCCCAGACCGACGACCGTATCGTAGAGCAGCTTGAAGTTGAGCACCAGGATGAGGGCGGCAACCACCCAGGCCAGCACGGCGACGGCGCGGGAAATGGCGAAATTGCCCATTTTGCGCTTGTCCGAGACGAACTGCACCAGCGGGACGACCGCGAAGGGAAGCTGCATCGACAGGATCACCTGGCTGAAGACCAGCAACTGGCCGGTGCCCTTCTCGCCATAGAGGGCGGTGACGACCACCACCGGGATGATGGCGATGCCGCGCGTCAGCAGGCGGCGCGCCCATTGCGGGATGCGCAGCCGCAAGAAGCCTTCCATCACGATCTGGCCGGCCAGCGTCGCCGTCACCGTCGAGTTCAGGCCGGAGGCAAGCAGCGCCACGGCAAACAGAATGGAAGCAATGCCGAGGCCGAGTAGCGGCGACAGCAGCTCGAAGGCCTGGCCGATCTCGGCGACGTCATGATGACCGGTGCCGTGGAACGCCACCGCCGACACGATCAGGATGGAAGCATTGACGAACAGCGCCAGTATCAGCGCGATGGTCGAGTCGGTCGTCGCCCATTTGATGGCGTCGCGCTTGCCGCGATCGGTGCGCTCGTAGGCGCGGGTCTGCACGATCGAGGAGTGCAAATAGAGATTGTGCGGCATCACCGTGGCGCCGATGATGCCGATGGCAATGTAAAGCATCGCCGGATTGGTGACGATCTCGGACGACGGCACGAACATGGCGTGCAGGATGGAGCCGACCGGCGGCGCGGCGGCAAAGATCTGAATGGCGAAGCAGCCGAAGATGATAATCAAAAGCGCTATGATGAAGGCCTCGAGGAAACGGAAGCCCTTGTTCATCAGCAACAACAGCAGGAAGGCATCGAGCGCGGTGATGATGGCGCCGCCGATCAGCGGAATCCCGAACAGCAGTTGCAAGGCGATCGCCGTGCCAATGACCTCGGCCAGGTCGCACGCTATGATGGCCAGTTCGCAAGCGACCCACAGCATGAAATTGACCGGCCGCGGGTAATAGGCGCGGCACGCCTGCGCAAGGTCACGGCCGGTGGCGATGCCGAGCCGGGCGGCGAGCGCCTGCAGCAGGATCGCCATCAGGTTCGACAACATGATAATGAATAGCAGCGTGTAACCGAACTGGGCACCGCCGGCGAGGTCGGTCGCCCAATTGCCCGGATCCATGTAGCCGACCGAAACCATGTAGCCCGGCCCCACGAAGGCGAACAGCCGGCGAAGCCAGATCCCCGAGTGCGGCACCGCGATCGTTGCGTTGACTTCGCGAAGGCTGGGCTGCTCGTCGTCTTCCGGGCGGGCAAATCGCCACATGGATCGGGGGGCTGAGGTGGCTTCGGCTTCCGACATGAGATGGCTTTCCACTGGAACGATCGATGTTGTCTCCTTATCTATGCCACGGCTGAACATTATGCAATATGCTATATTTCATTGTTCATGCTTTTTCGTGTGCCCACTTGACGGTGCGACCGGAACGGCAGTGAACGCCGGTTGCGCCGGCCACCGAATGGAAATAAACGGCCAGAACCAATAGGGTTCCGTGTTATGACTGCAATGCCGATTCAAACTGCCGGGAGGAGCGCGTATTGGCGCTGAAGAAAAGACCGGTTCCTCGCGAAAAGCCGCTGCCTGACGCAGAAATCCACTCGGAAGGGTTCCGGCAGACGCGTGAAGCGCGCCGCAGCGCGCTGGTCGAGGATTATGTCGAGCTCATCGCCGACCTGATCGAGGACGGCAACGAGGCGCGCCAGGTCGACATCGCGGCACGGCTCGGCGTCGCCCAGCCGACGGTGGCGAAAATGCTGACGCGGCTGTGCGCAGACGGGCTGGTCTCCCGGAAACCCTATCGCGGCGTGTTCCTGACCGATGCCGGGCGGAAGGTTGCGGAAGAGAGCCGCATTCGCCACCAGACGGTCGAGGCTTTCCTGCGCTCGCTCGGCGTCAGCGCCGAGACGGCGCGCATCGACGCCGAAGGCATCGAGCACCATGTCAGCGCCGAGACGCTCGAAGCCTTTCGCAAGGCAATAATCGCCGCCCGCTGATTGATCGAAGCGATATGCAGTGCGACTGACCTGCTCACTCGTTCGTATCCTGCACCCAGTTGCGCGGGTGACCATCGACGCGAAACTGGAAGATGAAATAGGGTGGGATGCAAGTGCCCTTGCCGGGCTTTGCTTCCGGCAGATCGTCAAAACCGGCGGTGCAGATATAGTCCTCGCGGCAGGGATGGGCCTTGTCGCAAGCACGCAGGCCAGCGGTCTTGGTGAATTCCCTGGTGCAGAATTCGTGGTCCTTGCCGGAGCCTATGCAGTCGTTGAAGCCGGTCTTGGCGAGGCGGCCGCAGCTTGCCTCGTCGGGCAGCTTTTCGCAGGTCGCCTTGCGCAGCATGCCGCCGGGAAAGCCGCCAGTCTTCTGCTCGGGATTATCGTAACGCTGGCGCGCCGCGCCATAGCCGGCGAGCTTTATCGGCGGTTTTCTGTCCCTGGCCGGGTCGATGGCGCAGGCCTTCGCGGTTGCCGGTGACAGACGGCAATATTGGTCGTTGCCCCATTTCGACATCCTGATCTCGCCGAACTCCACCGGATCGCCGACTGCGGTGCCGGCCTCGCTGACGCAGGTACCAAAGCCCGGATGGATGGCGCTCTCGTGGACCCCGGCGCAACGCAGGCCTTCGTCGCAGGTCCAGTCCACGAAACTTGGGTCGGCGCCGCGATAGCAGATCGAGCCCCATCCATTGTAGAGATCGGTGCCTTTCAGCGCTTCGGCGTATTTTGCCTCCGGACGGCCGGCAAAGCCGCGGCTGAAATCCGGGTGTCTGCCAGCGGCGAACGACTCGACAATGGCGCGGCGGCGCGGCAGGTCGGCAAAAAACACAGCCGAGCCCGGCACGAACACCGCGTTGCGGCGCGGTTCGCTGGCCGGGTCGGCGCCGGTGTAATGGAACCCGGCGATGCCGTGCGTCTGGTGACAGCCGGTGCAGGTCATCTCGTTGAGGCGCAGATTGAAGCCGGCCACCGATTTGACGGTGCGAAGCGTATTGCCCTTTGCGACATAGTCCTTGAGCGCTTTGTCGATAGCATCGTCGTCGAGCAGCCCAAAAGCCAAATTGTTTTGCGACCGGCTCATACCGCCGGGTGCCACCGAAACCGCGGTGGTCGCGAGGAATTTTTCGTCGATCACCAGGCGGCCACGGTCGAGATCATAGATGTTGCGATCGGTGAGCAGCCATCTTTCGAAGGTTTGCCTGTCGGCCAGCACCAGCTTGCGGTCGATCTGGTTCTCCATTTTCGCTTCCTGGAAAATGGCTTTGGCCGGGTCCCACTTGAATATCTTCAACAGATACTCAGCGTGGCCGCCGAAATCGCGCCGGCTCGAAGCCGATAGGCGCACGACCTGCATGTTGAGCTCGAGCCGCATGATCTGCGAAGAATTCAACATCGCGCTGGAAAGCGGGCCTTCTTCCGAGCGCAGCCAGGCCGCCAGTTGATCCGGCTCCAGATTCTTCTGCCCGGCGACAAGCCAGCGCTTCGCCACGTCCGCGCAGGAACCGTTAGCCGAGCGCGGACGGTCCTTCGAGGCGCGAATCTGTGCCGAAGCCGGTATGGCGTTGAAGATCAGGCTCAGGGTCAGCGGCAGGCGCGACGAGATGCGTTGCCCAGGCTTCTCCTCGACCGAATAGTGGAAGCGGTAGATCAGCCTGATCTCGCCGCATTCGGTGTGGCCGAGATAGCCGCGATCCATGCGATTGACGATGCCGGTCAGGTCCAGCGTCGAACCGTCGTCGTCGATGTATTTCGGATTGAACTTCTGGGTGATGTCTTTCGAGTTGCCAGAGCGGTTACATAGGAGTCGGGGCTGTTCCTTGGTTCGTCTACGATCTGCTGTTTGACGGCGTTGCGGACCGGGCTCAGCGCGCGCACCGAAAACAGCCCGCGATTGTCGACGTCGCGTGTCAGTCCGAGCGCTGGCCCAAGCAGACGGCTGATCGATAGCCCGCCGCGCTCGAGCGCCTGCAAGGTCTCGGGATCGGTGATTGCGACACTGGAATCGAGAGTGACGGCGCTGGCCGGCACGGGGCCTAGGCAAGACAATGCCGCAAACAGCAACAGAACCCGCCCGATCATCCGCAAGCGCCCCCTCGCTTCCACAGCCACGGTGGATGCTACAGACCTTGCGACGTCTAAGCCAGAGCAGACCCGCGTCAGCCGGCATTGCTTATTAGCGCGAAAAATACTGTGACTTGGCGTAACCATTGGGATAATTGTTTGCTGGGTTGGAACCGGCCAGGACATCGGCGGGTTGATTGCAAACATGCATCACGGGGGTTGCCATGCTCTGGAAGGGCCGTCGTCAGAGTGACAATGTCGAGGACGAGCGCGGCCAGAGCGGCGGGCTTGGCGGCGGGCCGGGGCAGTTTCGCATCCCGATCGGAGGTCGCGCCGGCGGCGGCGGCATGTCGGGCATCATCATCGTAGGATTGATTTTCCTGGCAGGGTGGTATTTCGGCTTCGACCCGAGTCAGATCCTCGATAACAGCGGCTTGCAGCCCGGCGGCGGCGGCCAGATCACCGACAATAGCGGCGAGCAAGGCGGCGGTACCGGTGCGCCGGCCTCCGACGAGATGAAGCAGTTCGTGTCGACCGTGCTGGCCGAGACCGAGGATACCTGGACTGGTATTTTCCAGTCCGAGGGCCTGACCTATCAAGATCCAAAACTGGTCCTGTTCAGCGGCCAGATTCGCTCCGCCTGCGGTTCGGCCTCGTCAGCGGCCGGACCATTCTACTGTCCCAACGATCGCAAGGTCTATCTCGATACCACCTTCTTCCAGCAACTCGATCAGCAGTTCGGTGCCTCGGGCGATTTCGCACAGGCCTATGTTATTGCGCATGAGGTCGGCCATCACGTGCAGAACCTCGTCGGCATCCTGCCCAAATTCAACCAGATGCGGCAGAATATGAGCGAGGCCGACGCCAACCACATGTCGGTGCAGGTCGAGCTGCAGGCCGACTGCTTTGCCGGCATCTGGGCACATTTCACCGGCCAGAAGGGCATTTTGGAACAGGGCGACATGGCGGAGGCATTGAACGCCGCAAAGCAGATCGGCGACGACACGCTGCAGAAGAAGATGCAGGGCTACGTCGTGCCGGAAAGCTTCAACCACGGCACGTCGCAGCAGCGGCAGGCCTGGCTGGCGCGAGGCTTCCAGAACGGCAAGCTTTCGGACTGCGACACGTTCAACAATCCGATCTGAGCCGACGGTTTTCTCGCGAATCCGAGAGACTGGATAGCAGTCAGGGGATGTCAGGATGAAAACACCCTGCCCGTTCCCTCATTGTTCCCAGCGATGTGTTCGCCTATAAGGTGCGTTCGCCTTCGCCCCGGGCGGCCCGAGGAGATACCATCATGATAGACCCCAAAACCGCCAGGCGGGGCCTTGCGCTTGTTTTCACCACCCTGCTGCTCGACATCATCGGCTTCGGCATCATCATGCCGGTGCTGCCGGCCTATCTCAGAGAATTGACCGGCGTCGGCATCAGTGAGGCGGCTATCGAGGGCGGCTGGCTGTTCTTCGCCTATGCGGCGATGCAGTTCATTTTCGCACCAGTGATGGGCGGGTTGAGCGACCGGTTCGGACGACGGCCGATTCTGCTCGCCTCCGTGCTGACGTTTTCCATCGACAATCTGATCTGTGCCATCGCCTGGTCCTATCCGATGCTGTTCATCGGGCGTGTGCTGGCCGGCATTTCCGGCGCCAGCTATTCCACGACATCGGCATTCATCGCCGATATCTCGACCGACGAGAACCGTGCGAAGAATTTCGGCCTGCTTGGCATCGCTTTCGGCGTCGGCTTCGTCATCGGGCCGGTTCTGGGCGGGTTGCTCGGCACGTTCGGGCCGCGCGTGCCATTCTATTTCGCTGCCGGGCTTGCCTTCGTAAACTTTTTGATCGCGCTGTTTCTGTTGCCGGAAACGCTTGATAGCAAGCATCGTCGCCGCTTCGAGTGGAAACGCGCGAACCCGGTCGGCACGCTCGTCCAGATGCGCAACTACGAAGGCATCGGCTGGATCGGGCTTGTCTTCTTTCTGATGACGCTGGGGCACATGATGTATCCTGCGGTCTGGTCGTTCGTCTCCAGTTATCGCTATGGCTGGAGCGAACAACAGATCGGCTTCTCGCTCGGTGCCTTCGGCCTGTGCGGGGCTATCGTCATGGCGACGGTCCTGCCGCGCGTGATCCCCAAGCTCGGTGAGTGGAAGACGGCGGTAATCGGTCTGGCATTTACGGCACTCAGCGCCTTCGGCTACGCATTCGCGTCGCAAGGCTGGATGATCTATGCAGTGATCGTCGTCGGCTGCCTCGAGGCGTTGGCCGATCCGCCGCTCAGGAGCCTTGCCGCCGCCAAGGTGCCGCCTTCGGCACAAGGCGAACTCCAGGGCGCGATGACGTCGATCTTCTCGATCACCTCGATCATCACGCCGCTGCTTTATACGGCGATCTTTTCCTGGTTCACGGGGCCGAACGCGCCCGTGACCTTCGGCGGCGCACCCTACCTGCTCGGCGCGATTTTCCTGACGCTGGCGCTCATCGTCTTCGTCACGAAAGTAGCCAAGCCGGCGGCGCTCAGAAACGTCACGTCCGGCGTTGCTGAAGACGGAGCACAGATATGAGCCATGACGGCCGCATCGCCCTGACCAAGGACGGGCTGTGGAGACAGATCCGGCCAACGAAATGCCCGTCACACTGGTTCTTCGACCGGTTTTAATGGCTTCATTGAAAAAAGGCGATAGGAATGAGGGCAACAACGCAACTCCGGTAATCGCGCAGTCCGGCCTCGAGGCATTCGCGCCGCATTTTGTAACTCTGACCATTCGAACTCCCGCCCTAGTTTACGTCAGAAGCAACAAACGCGGGGCCTGGATCGAAGACGAGAGGAGAGCAACATGTTGAACCGGATACTTCATCGCGCGGCGCTCATGGCTGTGGCTGTCTGCGCGGTGCTCGTTGTAGTGGCGGCTCATGCGGCGCCTGCTGGACGGGCAGGTCAGGTGCCGCCCGGGTTCACCTCGGCCAAAGCCGCGGTGAACGGCAGCAGCATGCACTACCTGCGTGGCGGGCACGGACCAGCCCTTATCCTGGTGCATGGATTTCCGGAAGATTGGAACGAATACCAGGCCGTCATGCCGAGACTGGCGCAACGCTTCACCGTCGTTGCCGTCGACCTGCCTGGCATAGGCCGCTCGGAGCCTGCCAGGGGCGGCTATGAAGCCGCCAATCTTGCGGCGCAGATCCATGGGCTTGCCGACGCTCTGCATCTGGAAAAACCCTATGTGGTGGGTCACGACCTTGGCGGCATCGTCACCTATGCCTATCTCAGGCGCTTTCCCGACACGCTGCGCGGTGCGATGATCCTCGATGTTCCGATGCCCGGCATCGACGGCTGGGACAAGGCGATATCAGGCACGTGGCATATCGGTTTCATCCAGGCGCCCGGCGGCCTCGCCGAAAAGGTGGTTCCCGGTCGGCAGGCCGCCGTGCTTGGCTGGTTCCTCGACTTCGGCAAATTCACCAGGCAGGAACGCAAATACTATTTTCGCATCTATCGAGCGCCTCAACTGCATGCCGCGTTCGAGATCTACCGCGCCTTCCCCAGCGATGCCGAATGGAACGCCGCCCAGACGGCGCCGAGCACCGTTCCGCTCGTCATCGCCTTCGGCCAGAAGTCCCCCTTTGTTGCGCTGCTGCCGACCTTCCTCGCCGGCTACCGCGCCAAGGGCATGAGCCATGTCGAGCGCGCCGAGATCCCCGATGCGAGCCACTATGTGCTGGCCGACAATCCTGATGCGGTTGCCGAACTGATCGAGAAGCGCGCCGGCGCCGGCGCGCCATGACCGGGATCAGCTAAAACCAAGGGAGAAGAAGCCGCAAACCAGTGTAGCATCACCTGGTGCTCAATCCATTCGCTTGGAATGTCGAGCGCCTTGACCAGCATTGCACCTGTCTGCGCCGATGGTTTGCGGCGATTGGACCCCAGGTCCGACAGAAAACCCTGGCTGACGCCGATCATGGCCGCCAAATCGGCTTGCGTCAGCCGCCGCCGGTTGCGCAGCGCCTTGAGCCGGCTGGAGCCCGCAAGATGTCCATGGTCACGTCCGCGGGCAGTGCCTTTTCCGCTCGGAGATCGGCCTTACGCTCGTCGTAGATCGCCGCATCGGCAGCGTCTTCCAGAGCTTCTTCGGCGGCACGCAAAAGGATCTCGTAGTCCCCTTGGGATAGCGACCAGCTCCTCACCGGTTGGGGTCTTGATGATTTGCGGGGCGTTCATGGTGTTCTGTCCTACTATGGCCGACGGGTAGGTTGTCGTTTCGCGTTTGCCGACATAGACCGCAAGGATCGTGGCGCGGTCTTCGTCAAACATGACTCGGTAGCGACCGATCCGAAGTCTGTAACCTTCCCTGCCGACGAGGCGCTTGGTATCTCCGCGACCGCCGACTGCGTAAGAAATCAGACTTTCTGAGACCTGCTCGCGGACGTCCGGAGGCAAGTTGTCCAGATCACGCGCCGCCGATATGTTATAGCTGATGCATCGGCTTGGTCAGCGCTCGGCCAGTGCCGGTTCGCCACGCTTTTCGCGGATCAGGTTGACGAAGCGGCGGAACAGATAGTGCGAATCCTGCGGGCCGGGCGAGGCTTCCGGATGATGCTGGACCGAGAAGACCGGCTTGCCGGTGAGCGCGATGCCGCAATTCGAACCGTCGAATAGCGAGACATGGGTTTCCTCGACGCCGCTCGGCAATGAGTCGGCGTCGACGGCAAAGCCGTGGTTCATCGAGACGATCTCGACTTTGCCGGTGGTGTGGTCCTTGACCGGATGATTAGCGCCGTGGTGGCCCTGATGCATTTTTGCGGTCTTGCCGCCCAGCGCCAGCGCCAGCATCTGGTGGCCGAGGCAGATGCCGAACAGCGGGATATCGGTCTTCAACAGATCCTGGATGACCGGAACGGCGTAGTGGCCGGTGGCTTCCGGATCGCCGGGGCCGTTGGATAGAAAGATGCCATCGGGCCGCATCGCCAGGATCTCCTCGGCGCCGGTCTTGGCCGGCACCACGGTGACCCTGGCGCCGAGGCCGGCAAGCAGGCGCAATATGTTGCGCTTGACGCCATAATCGATGGCAACGACGTGCATCGACGGGTCGGCCTGTTCGCCAAAGCCCTCGTTCCAGGCCCAGGGTGTCTCGCGCCAGACCGAGGATTGGCCGGAGGTGACCTCCTTGGCCAGATCAAGCCCGATAAGCCCCGACCATGCGGCGGCGCGGCGCTTGAGGTCTTCGATGTCGAAGATACCGTCTGGGGCGTGCGCGATAACGGCATTGGGCATGCCCTTTTCGCGGATCAGCGCGGTCAGCGCGCGCGTGTCGATGCCCGAAAGTGCAACGATGCCGCGCTTCTTCAGCCACTGGTCGAGACCGGTTCCGGCGCGGTAATTCGACGGGTTGGTGACATCGGCCTTGAACACGGCGCCGACGGCGCCGGCGCGGGCCAGCGGATTGAGATCCTCGATGTCTTCGTTATTGGTGCCGATATTGCCGATATGCGGAAAGGTGAAAGTGACGATCTGGCCGGCATAGGAGGGGTCGGTGAGGATCTCCTGATAGCCGGTCAGCGCGGTGTTGAAGCAGACCTCGGCAACGGCGGAGCCGGAAGCGCCCAGACCACGGCCCTCGATGACGGTGCCGTCGGCCAGCACCAGCAGGGCGGTCGGCTTCTCGGTGGCCCAAGGGGGGGTCGATGCGGCGGTCATCGTTGCCATGGCGGCACTCCTAAAGGCTGCGCTCCTCAATCGGCGCAACAAAAAGCGCGAAGCGGCAATCTCACAGCCTCGGCGCGCTGCATGTCGTTGCCCCAAAACCGCTACGCACTTTTGGGCGACGTGCACTAGAATTCAATTCATGCAAGGCACAGTACATAGGGGAAGGCGCCAAGGCGGTCAATGATGCCGCGCCGTACGTGCCTGGATTTATTTCGTCGAACAATATCAGGGATTTGCCGGACAGACTTGAATTTGCCTTGGGCTTTCGGCACGGCTATTGTCCGCCGCATTCGAAGGAGAAAGCACCATGCGAGGCAAAATCGCCGAATCCCTGAAGAGCGCGATGAAGGCACAGGACAAGCGCCGGCTGCCGACATTGCGGCTGATCCAGGGGGCCATTCATGATCGCGACATCGCCAATCGCGGCGCCGGCAAGGAGCCGGCCAGCGACGACGAGATCCTGCAGATCCTGGCCAAGATGGTGAAGCAGCGCGAGGAATCGGCCAAGGCGTTCGATGACGGCAAGCGGCCGGAACTTGCCGCGCAGGAGCGCGACGAGATGGCGATCATCCGCGACTTCCTGCCGACGCAACTGGGCCAGGCCGAGACGGAAAGCGCCGTCCGTTCCGCTATCGCCGAGACAGGTGCCAGCGGCGTCAAGGAGATGGGCAAGGTGATGGCGGCGCTCAAGGAGAAATATGCTGGCCAGATGGATTTCTCCAAGGCGAGCGGCATCGTCAAGAGCCTGCTTCAGTAGGGATTTTTCCCGCCTTAGCGGTGCTCATGAGACTCGAAGAGACCATCGCGAGGAGCCAGGCTAGGAGCGGGCGGAGCGGACGGCAGTTCGCACCGACATGTTCATCGCCACGGCCGCGCGAATGAACCTGTATGTTCGACGTCTGGCGTCTCACGACGGCATCGATGCGGCGAGCTTTTTGCTTGTTAGGCCTCGTGCCGATGCCGGGCGGCAACCTCTCAAGTCGAGGAGGAACCTTCCTCCCTCCGGACACGTTTGCGAGAAGATCATGCGAAAATGGAGCTTCGATTTGGCGGCGCGTTTGTTGAATATTGTCGGTGCGGCCACGAGTGCCGGCGCCTATTCGCCGGGTCAGGAACAGGCCCCCGCGGCCTTTCGGCGAAATGGGCTCGCAGAAGCGATCACGAACCGAGGCAGATCCATCAGGGATCGTGGCGATGTTGCATCGTTCCGATGGCGACCGGACCCTTCGCGGTCGCAGGCTATGAACCTGGAAGCAGTGCGCGACGCCTGTGAGTTGGTCGCAAGCCACGTAGCGACGGCGATCGCAGCGCAGGAAGACGTGCTTGTTTTAGGTGGCGATTGTACTGTGGAACTGGGGACGGTCGCCGGGGCGAATGCGGCCGGCGCGCGGATCGGACTCGTTTACATTGACTTCGACGCCGATCTCAACACACCTGACACGAGCGACGGCGCCTTGGACTGGACCGGCGTCGCCCATCTGCTCAATATCCATGGATGCGAGCCTTCGCTCGCGAGGCTCGGCCCGACCCGCCCGATGCTCGTGCCTCAGCAACTCCTCTATTTCGGCATCGAGAACATCACCCCGCCCGAAGCGGCCGTGATCGGAAATCACGCGATCAAGATCATATCGCGTGAGGAAGCTTTGAGTGACATCGAGGCGGCGTCGGCGCGCGCGGCCGAATGGGCGGCGCGCTTTGACTGCGTGCTTATCCACTTCGATGTCGATGTGCTCTCCTTTATCGATTTTCCGATTGCGGAGAATGTGCGCCGTTGCGACGGTCTCAAACTGGAGCAAGTCGCCTTTGTGCTAAAGCAACTGACAGCCCTGCCGCAATGGCGCGGCCTGACCATCACAGAAGTTAATCCGGCCCATGCGCCAGACGAGTCCGCAGCATTCGCACGCTTGAATGAGATGCTTGCAGACGCCCTTGGATAGTTCGAGATCCATCTCACGGTCGTTCGCGGGCAATTGGCCGGCTTGCCTCATCCAAGCGGAGCCAGCCTTATGCGCCCGGTCGCAATCATTGCGCGACATGGGCGCAATGCGGAAAACTTGGGAATTACGGTCGATGGCGGGGCAGTTTTGTCGTAGTCGCTACAGCCGCAAGCCCGCCTTTGAGGGCCGACAGCCAAAAGCTCGCGCTCATGATCGAACTCGTCAAACCGGCGTTTGAACACCTGCCGTCCTACAAGGCGGCCCTCGAGCGCGGCTGGTCGCCGGACAATGTGCGGCTGCTCGACGCGACGCGCGAGCAGCTTGCGGCTATCGAAAAGGATCCAGCGACTTTCCTTGCCGATCTCGACGATCCTGATGGCAAGGGACCGCCGATCGTCTTGCCGGACGGTTCGACGGTGCCGCGGCTGCCTGGATTTCGGCGCTGGATCTGGGACGGGGAAGTCTCAGGCTCGATCGGCTTGCGCTGGCAGCCCGGAACCGCGGCGCTGCCATCGCACGTGCTCGGCCACATCGGCTATGCGGTGGTGCCGTGGAAACGGGGATGCGGCTATGCGACGGAGGCGCTGCGGCTCATGCTGGAGGAGGCGAGGGCGGTTGGCCTGCCCTTCGTCGAAATCACCTGCAAGCCTCACAATGTGTCCTCGCAGAAGGTCGTTCTGGCCAATGGCGGCGGGCTCGTCGGGCGTTTCTTCGAGGATGCTTCCTATGGCGGCGCGGAAAGCCTGCGTTACCGGATCGATCTGTAGCCCTATTCGGCGGCAGCCGGCAGCGGCGGCGCCGCCCGGCTCCGCCATTCCCAGACATGCGAGGCAAGCGCAACCGCGACCGCGACCAGCATGGCGATCGCGCCAACCACCGGCAAGCTGCGATAGCCATAGCCGGCATTGAGCATCGCCGCGCCGAGCGATGCGGCGAGCGCGATGCCGACATTGAAGCCTGACGGAATGAGCGACGAGGCGAGATTGGAGGCGTCCGCGGTCCAGGTCAGGATGCGGGTCTGGATCGGCGTGCCGATGGCGAAGTTGAGGCCGCCCCAGACGAAGATCGCCATCACCATCGGCAGTGGGTAAGGACTGACGGCGTAGATCGAGGCGAGCATCGCCGCCTGCAGGAATAGCATTGCGATGAGCGACGGCATCAGCTTCCAGTCGGCGAGGCGCCCGCCGACGAAGACGCCGATTGTAGCGCCGACACCGTTGAGCAGGAGCACCCAAGGTATCCATTTCTCGTCGAGGCCGGTGACCTCAAGCAGCGTCGGCGTGATGTAGGTGAACAGGCCGAACTGGCCGATCATCAGCATCAGCATCATGATGAGCGAGGTCCAGACCTGCTGGCGTGCGAGCACGCGTACCTCGCTGCCAAGGCTGACGGACGGGCTCGACGATCCTGTCTTGCGCGGCAGCAGGGCGCCGATGGCGGCGAAGGCCACCACGCCGAGAGCGCACATCACCCAGAATGTCGCACGCCATCCCCAGATGTTGCCGATTGCCGTGCCGGCCGGAACGCCGATGACATTCGATACGGTGAGGCCGGACAGGATCAGCGCCACCGCCATGCCGCGCTGGTCTTCGCGCACGAGGCCGACGGCCACCACCATGGCAACGCCGAAATAGGCGCCGTGTGCCACGGCCACCGCAATCCGCAACAGCAGCATCGAGGCGAAGTCGGGCGCCAGCGCGCAGGCCGCCTGGCCGATGGTAAAGGCTGCAGTCAGTCCAAGCAGCAGGGCCTTGCGGGAGAACCTTTTGGTGGCGAGCGCCAGCAGCGGGCCGCCGACTGCAATGCCGCCGGCATAGCCGGAAACGAGATAGCCGGCGGTCGGGATCGCGACGCCAAGGCCATCCGCCACCTGCGGCAGCACGCCGGCGATGACGAATTCGGTGGTGCCGAAGGCAAAGGCGGCAATGAACAGGGCAATGAGGGGAAGCATGGCGGGAAGGCGATCCTCGGATAAGGTGACCTCAAACCACGGATAAGGGCACCGGGCAATTCAGAAATTGGCGACGCCGCTTTAGATTTTCTTTGTCACCGGTCAGGTGCCGGCCGCGGCGGCAAGAGCTACGCGGCCGCCTTCCTTCCGTAAGGAATTTTCAGCCACGCCCGCTCATGAAGGTAGTAGAGCAGCGACTTGGTGACGACCTCGGTCAGGCCGATGGCCGCAGCGAGCTTGATGCTTCCCGTCACGACGAGCGAAATGATCATCGTGTCGATGGTACCGGTGACACGCCAGGAAAGCGCCTTGGCGAAGCTGCGAGAATGGGTGTCCATCTACTTTCCTTCCGGTAGATCTGGCGATCTTTAGCCGACAGACAGGAGGTGGCGCAAAGGTAATTTTGCGCATTGGCTCACAGCATAGGCGAGCTTCTGAAGCTACCGGCCTGTGGACGCAATCTATCCGGCCTTCAGCCGCGAACCGGTTAGCAGGCCGCGTTCCTCAAGCACGGGATAGGCCATCGAGGCGAGCAGCGAGTTGATCTGCTTGAGGTCGCGAATGGTGTCGAGATGGATGGAGCTGGTCTCGACGCTCTTGGCGGTGCCGTCGCGCAGCCGCACGAAATGGCTCTGGCTGGTTTCCTTCTCGCGGTCGCGCAGCCGGTCCTTTTCCAGCACCAACTGGCGAGCGGTCTCCGGATCGCGGGACACCAGGACGTTGAAGGCCAGCCTGGCATTGGCAAGCACCAAGGCGTGGAAGGCGCAAAGCTCGCGCCAGCCTTCCGGCGTGAACTCCAGTCCGCGCTCGAATTTCTTCTTCACATGGACCAGCATGTTGCGCACGATGATGTCGCCGACCTGCTCCAGCTTGACGCAGGCGCCGATCAACTCCTGGCAACGCAGGGCCTCGTCCTCGCTCAGCGGGTTCTTGGTGACCTTGGCGAGATAGAGCTTGATCGCCGCGTGCTTCCTGTCGACACGGTCGTCGAGCGCGGCCAGCGCACTGATCTTGTCGGCGTCGGCGCTCTCATAGAGTTCGATGATCCGTTTCAGCATGATCTCGACCGTCTCGCAGACCCGCACTACCTCGCGGGTGGCATTGGCGAGTGCTTGGCTCGGCACGTCGAGCGCACTTTCGTTGAGCGCCGAAAGCTCGATGACGTCGAGCGCGTTGGCGGGCTGGGGCCTGGTGCCCAGCGCCACGATCTTTTCCGAGGCACGATAGACCAGGCGCGCCAGCGGCAGGCCGGCGATCAGGATCAGGATGTTGAAGACGATGTGGGCATTGACGATCTGCTCGGGCACGGTGCTGCCCAAGAAGGCGACTGGCGGCTTGAACGTCAGGAACAGGATCAGCATGATCAGAGAGCCCATGCCGCGCATCAGGAGATTGCCGATCGGCACGATGCGAACGCCGGGTTCTGCGTTGCGGGTTAGAAGCGGCGCGATGATCGAAGAGCCGAGATTGACGCCGAGCACCAGCACGATGCCGAGTTCGGGCGGGATGAAACCGCGGCCGGCGAGCGTCACCATAAGCAGCACCGCGGCGATCGAGGAATGGAACAGCCAGGTGACCAACGCCGCCAGAAGGTAGGCGGTGACCGGATCGCCGGAGAAGTAATCGACGATGAGCGGCATCAGCGTGCTCTGGCGCAGCGGCTCCGACGCCTGGCCGATCATCTCCAGCGACAGAAGCAGCAGGCCGATGCCGACCAGGATGCGGCCGAACTGGCGCCAGTCGCGCCGCTCGGTGGCCATGAACATGACGGTGCCGGCGACCAGGCAGACCGGTACCAGCAGCGACAGATCGAAGGTAAGCAGCTTGACCACCAGCGCCGAGCCGATCTCGGCACCGCGCACCGCAAGCTGGCCCGACATGCCGCTGACAATGCCGGAGCCGGCGAATGAGCCGACCAGCAAGGTAACGGCGGTCGAGCTTTGCAGCGCGACCGCCAGGCCGCAGCCGGCCAGAACCGCCATGAAGGGATTGCGCATGGTGGCGCGCAGTTTGTGGCGCAGCACATCGCCATAGGCGCGCTCGACGCCGGTCTTCACCAAACGGGTGGCAAACAGCATCAGTGCGACCGCACCGGCAAGGTGCAGCAAAACGACCGAGCCGCTCATGCCCGACCCCGCAACCCGACCGGTATCAGCGACGCGGGCGCCGTGACGTCACGAGGGCAAAAGTGGGCGCGAATCGTGGACATTGCAGAGGTTGATATTACTCCGATTTATTTTAGCCGAATAATAAATTTTGCCCGGTTCGGACGAGTGTTGCCCCGCGACGGGGCGTGTCGGAAATGGATGGCCGGCAAAATGGTTGCATTGCCCGCGGAGTTACGGAGGGTCATGCGTCCGTGCTCGGACAGCCGCTTTAAAGGTAGTGCTGAATTAGGCGTGCTAAATGTAGGAAATCATTACGAAAACGTAATCTCTGCGTTCAGTTTCGGTTCATCCTTCCGGCTCTATTCCAGAGGCATCGACAACCAAGGAGTACCCGCTATGAAACGCATCGTTCTTTCCGCCATTGCCTTCTCGATGCTGGCTGCAACGGCCTTGCAGGGCCAGGCTGCACCATTGAACCCACCAAACGCACCGCAATCGAGTTATAGCCAGGTCGACTGGCAAAAGCCCGGCAGGCATGTCGACGTGAACAAGCATGTCGAGGTGAACAAGCGCGTCATAGTGACGAAAAAGATCGTGGTGAAGCGCAGCCATTGGCGCAACGGCCAGAGATATTCCAGCTGGAAGCGTCACCAGCCGATCCGCGACTATCGCCACTACGGCTTGCGCCGTCCCGGTCCCGGCCAGGAGTGGATCCGGGTCGGCAACGACTATCTGCTGGTCAGCAACCTCTCGGGCCTGATCTTCGGCGCTATCGCCGCGCAGTAGGTGCGGAACGGCTGACCGGCGCTGCGCCGGATTAGATCGAGAAGGCGGCCCGCAGGCCGCCTTCTCTTTTTGGCCTGTGAAAACCGGGTATGGTTCCGCATTAGGAGTCGTCGGGCTTGGCCCGTGTGATTATATGGAGGCCAAACGAGCTGTCCCTCATGCGCTTTCCGCCTGCTTTCCTCGACGAGATCCGCGACCGCGTGCCGATTTCTTCGGTGATCGGCCAGCGCGTCGCGTGGGACAGGAAAAAGACAAACGCGCCGCGCGGTGATTATTGGGCGTGCTGTCCGTTCCATGGCGAGAAGAGCCCGTCCTTCCATTGCGAGGACAAGAAGGGCCGCTATCACTGTTTCGGCTGCTCGGTTTCGGGCGACCATTTCAAGTTCTTGACCGAACTCGACGGGATGAGCTTTCCCGAGGCCGTCGAGAAGATCGCCGACATGGCCGGCGTGCCGATGCCGGTTCGCGACGCCGATGAGGAACGGCGCGAAAAGGAACGCGCCAGCCTGACCGATGTCATGGAGATGGCGACGGTGTTCTTCCAGGAACGGCTGCAGGGACCGGAAGGCGCAAAGGCCCGCGCCTATCTGCGCGACCGGGGACTGACACCGGCGACGCAGCAGTCCTTCCGCCTCGGCTATGCGCCCGACAGCCGCAACGCGCTGAAGGAGCATCTTGCCGCCAAGGGCGTCCCCAAGGCCGACATCGAGGCGTGCGGGCTGGTGCGCCATGGCGACGACGTCCCCGTTTCCTACGATTGGTTCCGCGACCGCATTATGTTCCCGATCCCGGATTCCAGGGGCAAGATCATCGCCTTCGGCGGGCGGGCGCTAGCGCCGGATGCGCTGGCCAAATATATGAACTCGCCCGATACGGAGCTCTTCCACAAGGGCAACGTGCTCTACAATTTCGCTCGTGCACGCCAAGTGCTGGGAAAGGGGGCGCTGGGAAAGGGGGCGCTGGCCAAGGGCGGCACGGTCATTGCCGTCGAAGGCTACATGGATGTGATCGCGCTGGCGCAGGCCGGCTTCGAAAACGTGGTGGCGCCGCTCGGCACCGCATTGACTGAAAACCAGCTCGAACTTCTATGGCGCATGGCCGGCGAGCCGGTGCTGTGCTTCGACGGCGACCACGCCGGGTTGAAGGCAGCATGGCGCGCCGCCGACATGGCGCTGCCGGCGGTCCAGGCGGGCCGCTCGGTTCGCTTCGCCCTGCTGCCGGAGGGCAAGGATCCCGACGATCTGGTCAAGGGTGACGGACCGGATGCGTTCCGCGCCGTGCTTTCCGAGGCGCGGCCGCTGGCCGACCTCTTGTGGATGCGCGAGACGGCCGGCGGCATCTTCGACACGCCGGAACGGCGAGCCGAGCTCGAAAAGACGCTGCGCGAACTGACCAGCCGTATCCGCGACGAGAGCCTTCGCTATCACTACCAACAGGAAATGCGCGAGCGGGTGCAGAGCTTCTTCGGTGCCCAGCGCGGACGCCAGGGGCGTCAGGACGGACGGCCCGGCGAACGTTTCCAGGGCAAGGGTTCAGCACCCGGCGGACAGTTTGCGCGCGGCGGCAATGCCGGTGGGCGCACCGCGATCACCGAAAGCCTCGGTCGCTCGGCGTTGGTCAAGCGCGGCGGCGAGGGCATGTCGGTACGCGAGGCGACGATCATTGCCGCCCTCGTCAACCATCCCGTGCTGATCGACGAGAATTTCGCCCATGTCGAGTTCCTCGATCTCGCCAACTCCGATCTGAAGCGGCTGCATGCGGCGATCCTCGACGCCATGGCGCATGATATGGCCAATGACCGCGACGCGGTGATCGCGACGATCGAGCGGGCCGGCTGCGGGGAGATCTGGCAGCGTGCGGTGGCGCTGATCAAACGTGCGCGGCAATGGCCGGCGCTGGAAACGGCGGCACTCGACGATGCCCGCGATGCGTTCAGCCAGGCCCTCCACTTGCAGCGCAGCGCGCGCACCTTACATAAGGAGCTGAAGCAGGCGGAAGCAGCGCTCGCCAGCGACCCCACGGACGAAAACTACCGGCACCTGGTCGAAATCCAGGCGCAATTTCGTGATGTGCAGGCAACGGAAGCGCTGATCGAAGGGTTTGGCGTATCGTCGGGCAGGGCTGGGCGCGTTTAGATCGAAGCCTCCAGAAGACTGAATGTAAGGACGTGCTTGCGCGTCGAATCAAGCGTGCGGCGCTCTAAGTCGGGTAATTGATTCGCTTTTTTCATGCGAATCATGCGAGAGGCGCTTGACCTTCCGGCAGAATGGCGGAATCAGGTCGATTCGAAACGTTAACCCGCCCCGGCATCGACGGGAATGCAGCGATGTAAGGTACTGATCACTGGACAGGCAGTCAGCTTGCCACAGATATCAGGGTTAATCTGGACTTAACGAGAGATGCAGTTACTGGCCCGGTAAAGCGCGTTCTGGAAAGAGCGCATCCAATTTGACCGGACCGGCAGCTTACGCGGCTTTGATACTCAGCCGCTTGGAGAAAATAAAGACTATGGCGACAAAAGAAAAGGAAGAAGTCGAGACCGAACGCGAGGCCGCGACCGATGGCCCTCTGCTCGACCTTTCCGACGATGCTGTCAAGAAGATGATCAAGGCCGCCAAGAAGCGCGGCTATGTCACCATGGACGAGCTGAATTCGGTGCTGCCCTCGGAGGAAGTGACCTCCGAGCAGATCGAGGACACGATGGCCATGCTTTCCGACATGGGCATCAACGTGGTCGAGGACGACGAGCAGGGCGAGGAGCCCGAAGCCGCCGATACCGCCGCTGACGCCGAGGAGGATGCCAACGAGCTGGCCGAGCAGACCGGCACCGCCGTCGCCGCCACCACGACCAAAAAAGAGCCGACCGACCGCACCGACGATCCGGTTCGCATGTATCTGCGCGAGATGGGCTCGGTGGAGCTTCTGTCGCGCGAGGGCGAAATCGCGATCGCCAAGCGCATCGAGGCCGGCCGCGAGACGATGATCGCGGGCCTCTGCGAAAGTCCGCTGACCTTCCAGGCCATCATCATCTGGCGCGACGAGCTCAACGAATCGAAGATCCTGCTGCGCGAGATCATCGACCTCGAGGCGACCTATGCCGGGCCGGAGGCCAAGCAGGCGCCGGTGGTCGAGCGTATCGAGGAAGCCAAGACCGAGGAAAAGCCGCGCCGTTCGCGCGAGGACGAGGACGACATCACCAATGTCGGCGGCGACACCCGTGGCCTGGTGGACGACGACGAGGAGGACGATGACGAGGCGAGCCTGTCGCTGGCGGCGATGGAAGCGGAACTGCGCCCGCAGGTGATGGAGACGCTCGACGTCATTGCCGACACCTATAAGAAGCTGCGCAAGCTGCAGGACCAGCAGGTCGAGAACCGGCTGGCCGCCGCCGGCACGCTGTCGCCAAGCCAGGACCGTCGGCTCAAGGAGCTGAAGGACCAGCTGATCAAGGCGGTGAAGTCGCTGTCCTTGAACACGGCGCGCATCGAGGCGCTGGTCGAGCAGCTCTACGACATCAACAAGCGCCTGGTGCAGAACGAGGGCAAGCTGTTGCGGCTGGCCGAAAGCTATGGCGTGCGCCGCGAGGAGTTCCTCAAGGAATATCAGGGCTCGGAGCTCGATCCGAACTGGACGCGTTCGATCGGCAATCTGACCTCGCGCGGCTGGAAGGAGTTCACCAAGAACGAGAAGGACGCCATCCGCGACCTGCGCGCCGAGATCCAGAACCTCGCCACCGAGACGGCGATTTCGATCCAGGAATTCCGCAAGATCGTCAACCAGGTGCAGAAGGGCGAGCGCGAAGCCGCGATCGCCAAGAAGGAAATGGTCGAGGCCAATCTGCGTCTCGTCATCTCCATCGCCAAGAAATACACCAATCGCGGCCTGCAGTTCCTCGACCTGATCCAGGAAGGCAATATCGGCCTGATGAAGGCGGTCGACAAATTCGAATACCGCCGCGGCTACAAGTTCTCGACCTACGCGACATGGTGGATCCGGCAGGCGATCACCCGTTCGATCGCCGACCAGGCGCGCACCATCCGCATTCCGGTGCACATGATCGAAACGATCAACAAGATCGTACGCACCTCGCGTCAGATGCTGCATGAGATCGGCCGTGAGCCGACGCCGGAAGAACTGGCGGAAAAGCTCGCAATGCCGCTGGAAAAAGTGCGCAAGGTGCTGAAGATCGCCAAGGAGCCGATCTCGCTCGAAACGCCGGTCGGCGACGAGGAGGATTCGCATCTCGGCGATTTCATCGAGGACAAGATGGCGATCCTGCCGATCGACGCGGCGATCCAGGCCAATTTGCGCGAGACGACGACGCGCGTGCTGGCCTCGCTGACGCCGCGCGAAGAGCGCGTGCTCAGAATGCGCTTCGGCATCGGCATGAACACCGACCACACGCTTGAGGAGGTCGGCCAGCAGTTCTCGGTCACCCGCGAGCGCATCCGCCAGATCGAAGCCAAGGCGCTGCGCAAGCTCAAGCACCCGAGCCGGTCGCGCAAGCTCAGAAGCTTCCTCGACAGCTGAGTCTGGGTGACGGATAAGCAGTTTAAAGGGCGCCGGTGGCGTCCTTTTCCGTTTGGGCACAGGCGATCACGATTGGACGCGCCGCTCTTGCGGGTCGTGCCCTACGAGAGGATAATTCCGCGACGGATGCATTTTCTGGGCGACAAACCCGGATGCCCGCCCCGGCTGTGACGCCGTGCTCCGTGGCCCCGGAGGGAGGTGTGCCATGACAACTTACATCGTGCTGATCAACTGGACGGAGCAAGGCGCCAAAAACGTGCGCGAGTCGCCGAAGCGGCTCGATGCCGCCAAGAAGCTGTTGGGAGACATGGGCGGGTCCTTCAAGGCATTTTATCTCACCATGGGGGATTGCGACATGGTGGCGGTGGTCGAAGCCCCCGACGATGCCGTACTAGCTCGTTTCTCGCTGATGCTGGCGGCGGGCGGAAACGTCAGGACGCGGACACTCAAGGCTTTCCCGGAGGATGCCTATCGCGAGATCATTACCTCGCTCGGCTGAGTGCCGTGCCTGAAGCGCGTCGCGCTTGAACGGCCTCTTGCGACGCGCTTTACGCTCTTCTTTTTAAACAGGTCGGTATGGCAAACCGCCGCGCACCCTCGGGCCAGGCCCGAGGACATGTTTTTGGGGCGACGTGCATTAGCCGAAGCCGGGACATTCCGCGGTGTCGCGTCACGTTGCGGCGCAACGGCATTTGCTGGATAGTCGTCGCACGTCCTCCGCTGGTGTTGCGAACCATGGCCAAGCCTCTGCTGACCGTCTGGTACAATACGCGCTGTCCGGTCTGCGATGCCGGCATCAGCCGGCAGAAGCGGCGGCTGATCGAAGCGGTCAAGGCGGAGCGGATCGAATTTCGCGACATCAATGCCGAACCGACGGCGCTGGCCCGCTACGGCATCGGGCTGGAGGATATCCGGCGCCGGCTGCATGCGACCGACGCCGGTGGCAAATTGCTGGTCGGCGCCGATGTTGCCGTTGCGGTTTGGCTGATAACGCCGGGCGAGGGCTGGTTGGCGACGCTGTTTGGCAATCCCGCCACGCTGCCGTTGACGCGCTATGCCTATGATCGCTTCGCCGATCTGCTCTATGCCTGGAACCGCCGCAAAGGCCGTTGGTGATAGTGTCCGTTCACTTCGCACTGAAAGACCCGTAAGTTGCTTCGGGCCCTTGGCGCAGCCTGCTATCGAGCCACGGGCTCGCAAAGCCAGCCAACGATGCGGCGCACCGCCGGCAGCAACAGCAGCAGCGTCGGAAAGGCCACCATCCAGGACAGGCCCCAAGCCGTCAGCCAGGTGGCCGGCAGGTCGGGCTGGAAGCCAAGGCTTTTCAGTGTCGAGATGAACGACACGATGAACGTCATCAGCAACGACAGCACCAGCGGGCCGAGGACGGCGGCATAGCGCGCAGGCAGCTTCCTGCGCGGGGTTTTCATGGTCATTTGGATTTTTCCCTGAAGCATCCGGTCCGTCGCATTGGCATCCATTCGCCGGTCTTCCGGCGTAACTGCCCGGAAACGACCGGGGTGGATGCGTTGCTTCACGTCAGACGCTTACGGAGGGGTCTTCGACCCTCACGCGCTTCCTAGCTGCCCTTGCCGGCGAAATCAATCCTGCTGGCGCATTTTCAGATACATCGTAAGATATATCTTGACTCGATCGTGGCGAGCACCTAATTGAGATATATCGTAAGACATAACTCAAGGAGCAGACAATGCACAAAGACAATCATTTCGGGCATCATCGTTTTGGCGAACACGCCGAGCGCGTTTTCATGCATATGGCCGGCAAGTTCGGCGGACGCGGCGGGTTCGGCCCGTTCGGGCATGGCATGAGAGGCGGCGGCGGACGCGGCGGACCAGGCGACATGTTCCGCGCCGGGCGTATGCTGGCTGACGGCGATCTCAAGCTGATCACGCTGTCGCTGCTGGCCGAGGCGCCGCGGCACGGCTACGACATCATCAAGGCGCTGGAGGAGCGCACCAGCGGCGTCTACAGCCCGAGCCCCGGCGTCGTCTATCCGACGCTGACCTTCCTGGAAGAGGCCGGCTATGCCGTTTCTGCGGCGGAAGGCAACAAGAAGGTGTTTTCGATCACCGAGGCAGGGCAGGCGCATCTCAACGAAAATCGCGAGATGATCGACCACGTGCTCGACCATCTCGAGCGCTTCGGCCGCAAGATGGCGAAGGCGCGCGAGTGGTTCGGCTGGAACGATGACGGCGACGGTGGCCGGCGCGGCCGCGGCCGCTCGGAAAAGCGCGACGAATTCCGCGCCGTGCGCCACCGGCTGCGCGCCGCGCTCGGCGAAATCGTAGATGCGCCTGAAGCAAAGCAGGCCGAGGCAATCAGCATATTGGAAGCTGCCGCAGAGGCCCTGGAAGCGCTGTCGCGCGACTGACCCCTGAGTGCCAAGCCAGCTGCGGCCCTTGCCCGCTCGGCCAAGGACCGGTACTGAAAATCATCCTGCACCACGCTATGTGGTGCAGGATGATTGCCGTTGGAGGATACCCCATGTCTTTTCTGAAGCGTCTTTTCGGCGGCGGCAACGAAGCCGCTGAGCCAAAGACAGCGGCGCCGGTAAAGCAAATCGAGCACAAGGGATTTTTGATCAGCGCCACGCCCTACAAGGCGGAGGGCCAGTACCAGACCTGCGGCGTGGTTTCGAAGGAGATCGACGGCGTGATGAAGGAGCACAAATTCATCCGCGCCGATCGCTTTGCCGGGCTTGATGACGCTGTCGACATCTCGATCAAGAAGGGCATCCAGCTGGTCGATGAGCAAGGCGAGAAGATCTTCGGGTAGATCGTTATTACAGCCTTGGGTCGATTGGCTCGCTTTCCAGCGCCAGCACGGCGAAGACACACTCGTGAACGCGGCGTAGCGGCTGCTTGGCGACAAATCGCGTCAGCGCCTCGTGACCGAGCGCGAACTCCCTGAGTGCCAGGCTGCGCTTGCCGCTCAGGCCGCGTTCTCGCAGGCGGATGAGATTGTCCGGCGCGTCATATTCGGGACCATAGATGATGCGCAAATATTCCGGGCCGCGGACCTTCAGCGCCGGCTGGATGAGTCCCTTCTTGCCACGGCTGACGAAGTCGCGTGGTTTGACCACCATGCCTTCGCCGCCCGAGCCAGTCAGCGCCTCCCACCAGGCAATAGCCTCCGCACACGCGCTGCCGTCGGCCAGATCAACCGTACGCCATCGGGTCGGCGTGACCACGCCAACATGGGCAGCCAGACGGTCCGCGAGCGACATGTGCCAGACATGATCCTGGTCAAACCAAACACGTCCCTCGCTGGCGAGCAGGTGGAAAGGCGCGACCTTAAGGTCGTCGACGCCGGAGACCGGCCACACGTAAGGCGCCCAGGCCGTGGCGTATTTAGCCGCACGGGCGGCCCGGTCTTCAAGGCGTGCGTTCAGGCCGGCCGCATCGACGCCGCGCGCCATCGCACGGGCTAGCGCCTCGCGGCTGACCTTGAAACCGGCGGCTGAGGATGTCGCCACCGGCGCATACTGGCTTTCGATCAGGCTGCCGGCCTTTGCCGCCCAAGGCATTATCTCGGTGTCCAGCAGCAGCCAGTCGCTGTTCAATTCCGTCCACAGATCCGCCGCGTCGACCTCGACCCGGAGACGGGCGAGCAGGCCTTCCGTCATGGTGCCGTCGTTGAAAAAGGAACGTCCGGTGCGGGTCCAGATTGCGCCGGTCTCGTCGCCCGGGATCCCGAAGCGGCTGCGCGCCGCCTGCGCGTTCCGGCACAGCGCGACCACCGCCCGCGAACCCATATGCTTTTCCTCGCACACGACCTGGGCGACGTCGCGTTCGCGGAAATAAGCGAAGGCATCTTCCGGACGTTCCAGCCAGCCGTGTTGGCTGCTGGTCTCGGACGGCGACATGGTCGGCGGCAGATAGATCAGCCATTGCGGCGACAGCGCGAAGCGGCTCATCACTTCCAGTGCCGCCGAGGCGTTCTCCTCGGCCACCACAATCCGGCCCCTCAGCCCGGTCTCGATCCAGCGGCGACCGGAGACATCCTGGTAATCGAGCACGCCGTCGGCGTCGGCCTGTGCCGATTTGCCCAGACAGGACCCGCCCAGCGGACGTATCGGCTCCGACCATGTCTGGATTGCCGGCACCTCTACTAGTTCGCGTTCCGGCCAGCGTAAGGCCGTCAGCTTGCCGCCGAACACGCATCCAGTGTCGATACACAGGGTGTTGTTGACCCACTCGGCCGACAGCGTTGGCGTATGTCCATAAATTGCGGCTGTCTTGCCACGGTAGGCTGCGGCCCAGTCCGCGCGGACGGGCAGCCCGAACTCGTCAGTCTCGCCTGTGGTCTCGCCGTACAGAGCGAACTCGCGCACGGCGCCGGAGCCGCGTCCGATCATTTCCTCCTTGAGACCGGCGTGGGCGACGGCGAGGTGTCCGCCGTCCAGCCAGACGTGGCTGCGCAGGCCGTCGAGAAAGGCCGGCAGCGCCTCTCGCAGGCCGCGGTCCTGCGTGTTCAACTGGTCGATCGTCTGCTCGAGGCCGTGGGCGACCGTGACCTTGCGACCTTCCAGCCAGCTGCCGAGTTTGCGTTCATGGTTGCCCTGGACACAATAGGCGGTCCCGGCCGCGACCATGCTCATGGCGATGCGCAGTACGTCGGGCGAGTTGGGGCCGCGATCGACGAGGTCGCCGACAAAGACGATCTTGCGGCCCTGCGGCGGGATCACAGTGGCCGTTCGGTCGCCCTGATGTTCAGACCAGGCGACGCTGTAGCCCAGTCGAGCGAGCAGCATCTGAAGTTCATCCGAACAGCCGTGGATGTCGCCAATGATATCGAACGGGCCGTGGTCGTCGCGCTTGTCGGTCCATAGCGGCTGCCGCGACACCTCGGCCGCGTCGATGCTGGCCTCGCTGGTAAGCGTCCAGACCTGGCGGAAGCCCTCGCGTTGCAGGCCGCCAAGACCCTTGCGGATCTCGGTTGTCATGCGCTGGGCGACCCCGGCGCCGACCGGCCGGTCGGCTCGCACCGCATTGCGTGCGACGCACACCTCGACGCCTGGATCGAGGACCACGGCGACGGGCAAAGCGTGCCACTTGCGCGCCAGCTCAATCCAGGCCTTGCGGTCGGCGGCTCGCACGTTGGTGGCGTCGATGACGGCCAGCCTGCGGTGTTTAAGCCGCTTGCCGGCTATTTCGCGCACCAGATCGAAGGCATCTGCAGAGACGTCCTGGTCGGTCTCATCGTCGGAGACCAGCGCCCGGCACTGATCCGAGGAGATGATCTCGGTCGGCAGAAAATGCCTGGCCGCGAAAGTCGACTTGCCCGATCCGGTCGAGCCGATCAGCACGACGAGGGCAAAGTCAGGAATGGCGAGATCGGTCTTGTCCAGTTCTCTCATCGGGTGAACACCGCCATCTGCGTGGGCGCGCCGAGGGTAGAATCCTGGGCTCCGATACCGCTGAAGGTGGCTGCATAGCCATAGATCTCACCGATTTTGGCCGCCCAGGTTTCGAACTGAGCCCGGCTCCATTCGAAACGGTGATCGGGATGGCGAAATGCGCCAGGGGCCAATCTGGGAAACAGAGCGTTGTAGTCCGCGTTCGGAGTGGTCACGATGACGGATTTAGGCGCCGTCTCGCCGAAAACGATGCGTTCGACCAGAGGCAGCCTGTCCTCGTCGAGATGCTCGATGACCTCGACCAGCACGGCGACGTCGGCTGCCGCCCAGCGGCCGTCCCGGTATGTCAGAGATCCGTGCAGCAGCGTAACCCGGCCCTCGGGCGGCCCGCCAAACTCGTTCAGCTTGAGACGCTTTGCAGCCCATTCCAGTTCGCGTGCCGCTGGATCCAACCCGAACAGCTTATGGACCCATCGCTCGCGCACGAGCCGATAAAGTAGCTTGCCTTCGCCGCATCCCAGGTCCGCAACCGTGGTTGCACCCGTTGCCTGGATGGCTCGGACAACAGCTTCCATGCGCAGATCGTTGAGCCGGATCGGCGTCTCCAGCGCTTCCTCAGGTGTGACACGCAGTTCGGGCGGCAAAGTGTCTCCCTGGCCGTTTCAGGAACCAGTCGTTCCAGAGCCATGCGGGCCAAGGCACCGCGGTTGCGCAAGTATCGGCGAACTATCAGGTCCTTGGCGGGATGTTTTTCCAGCCAGCCCTCTCCCTTGGACAGCAGCTTGTCGACCTCTGCTTCGCCGACCCAATAATGCTTGGCATCGTCCATCACCGGGATCAGCACGTAGAGGTGGTTCAACAAGGCGCTGAGCCGGCCCGTGCCGGTCAGCTTCAGATGGCCGTACCGGGACTCGCCTGCACCAGACCCGATTCCCTCGATTGGCGTCAGATCGACTGTCCAGCCCAAGGGTTCGAACAGGCTTCGAACCAGAGCCTCACCGCCGCGCATCGGCAGTGGAGTCACGACTGCCTCCAGCGGCAGTTCGCCGCTAGCCAGTTCCTGGCGCTCCTTTGACATTCCGGTCATCGCCGTCCGCAGCATTTTGTTTAGCGCCACGGACAGGAAAGACGATGCCGCGTAAGGCCGGTCGTTCACATATTGGTCCAGCAAGCCTTCCGCCCGCCCCTTGCCGCGCACTAGCCCTATCGGGTCGACATCGAGCAGGAGTGCTGCCTCGCAACGCTCTTCGGTCGCTTCGGGATAGAATAGCCACCCTTTGCCAAAGGAGAGGTCGGTCTCGTGCAAACGATCGGGATGCTTGTGCAGCAGGAAACCGAGATCGGTGGCCGGACGGTGCGTTGTGGCAACGGACAGGAACATCCGCGACCGATAGCGCAGACAAGCGGAATAACCAATGGCAGTTGTTGGCCCACCACAATAGGTTGTCGCCAACGACAGCAAGGGCAGGCACCGAGCGCCTGCCCTTGTTCAATTCAAACGATGCTGGCTTTACGCCGCGGCGGCGACGCGCTCGGCGCTTCCGGTTGCAGCCACAATGGCGTCGACCTTGGTCGAGGCCTTGGCCAGCGCTGCTGCTACCGCATCGGCGCCCATGCCGACTCCTTCGATGCGGATGACCTCCACATCGGTCATGCCGAGAAAGCCGAGCACGCTGCGCAGGTAGGGAATGGCATGATCGAACTGCACGGCTGCACCTTCGGAATAGATGCCGCCCGAGGCCAGCACGATATAGACTTTCTTGCCGGTGACGAGGCCTTTCGGGCCAGCATCGCCATAAGCAAAGGTTTTACCGGAGCGGGCGACGTGGTCGACCCAGGATTTCAGCGTCGACGAGATGTTGAAGTTGATGAAGCCAGTGGCGAGAATGACGGTGTCGGCCGCAAACAGCTCGTCCAGTACAGTATCGGAAACGCCGACGACCTCAGCCTGGCGCTGGGTGCGCGCTTCGGCCGGCGTATAGATGCCGGTCGAATAGTCGGGGTCGATATGCGGCAGCGGGTTGGCGACGAGGTCGCGGGCGACAAGCTTGGCCGAAGGATCGGCGGCAAGCAGTTTGTCGGCGAGTTCGTTGGCGACACGGGTCGAGTGCGAGGCGGCGCCGCGTGGGCTGGATGTGACAAGAAGGATGGACATGGTGACTCTCCAAGGTTGGATTAAAATCTCCCGGCAAATATGTGTGCGCAGACCCATTTGAAAAACTGGTATATTTTGTATATGATCCATCTAAATTGTGGATTGAAAGATGCAGCCCAACCCGACGCTTGACCAACTGCAGATCCTGGTTGCGGTGGCCGACACCGGTTCCTTCTCGGCTGCCGGCCGTAAGCTCAACCGCGCGCAGTCGGTCATCAGCTACGCCATTGCCAACCTCGAAGCGCAGCTTGGGCTGAAGCTGTTTGAGCGTGAGGGCACGCGTGAGCCGCAACTGACCGATGTCGGCAAGGCGACGCTGGAAGATGCGCGGCGCATGGTCGGCGTGCTGCAACGCATCCGCTCGCGTATCGACGGATATCGGCAGGGATTGGAGGCGGAAGTTGCGCTGTCGGTCGACGTGACGCTACCGTCGCCGGTGCTGGTTCGGGTGCTAAAGGCATTCGAGGTGCAGTTTCCGGCCGTGACACTGCGTCTGCATATCGGCTCGCTTGGCCTTATCCTCGATCATGTTGTCGGCGGACAGGCCGATCTCGGCATCGGAGGGCTTCTGGGCGAGGCGGACGTGAATCTGCTGCGCATCGGTTTCTTCTCCCTGGTGCCGGCCGCAGCGCCTGATCACCCGCTGGCGCTGCTGCCCAGACCAGTGGCGCTGGAGGATGTCCGCGAACACATCCAACTGGTCGTCTCGGACCAGTCCGAGCGTACGCGCGGGCGCGACTATGGCGTCTTCGCCTACCGCACTTGGCGGCTGACGGATGTGCGCACCAAGCACGTGCTGATGCGCGAGGGGCTGGGCTGGGGCGGGCTGCCGCGATGGCTGATTGCCGATGATCTGGCGAACGGCCGGCTCGTCGAACTCGATCTCGAGCCTTACAGCGAAGTCCGCTCGCCGCTTTATGCCATGCACCGCGCCGATCGCAGCCCGAAACCGGCGGCCGCCTGGCTGATCGATCAGTTCAAGCGCCAGCTTGGTTGTTTCAACGAATTCGAGCCGGGTGAGGTGCCTAAGGAGGAGCCGGAGACAGACCGTCGATCAGCGCGATGAGAACGGCGCGATAGTCCTCGATCGATGCTCCAGCTTCAATGGCGAGCGCTGCGCGGTCGAAGGCAGCGGCGAGCAAAGCGGTCAGTGCTTCCACAGGCAATCTCGTCATAGAGTGCGAGCGCATCGCGGCAACAAGGCCCTCACGCAGCGAACGGTTGCCATGGCGATTGTCGATCGCATCCATGGCGGCGCGGCCGAGCACGGCGGGGCCATCAAGCAGCAAGAGCCGAGTTCGGCCGGGGGCGCGCATGGCAGCCAGATAGGCATCCGAGCCGGCAATCAGCGCATCGCGGGCAAATACCGAAGGCGGCGACGCGCGTTCGATCTCTTCCGCCACGGCTTGCGCCTCCTGTTCGACCACAGCGGCAAACAGCGCCTGCTTGTCTGCAAAGTGATGATAAAGCGCGCCGCGCGTTACGCCGGCAGCGGCGACGATCTCGGGTGTGCTGGTCTCGGCATAGGATTTTTCGGTGAACAGTTTTCGCGCCGCAGCGATGAGCTCGGCGCGTGTCGCTTCGGTGCGATCACGGTTGGAGCGGCGAGCGGATCGCTGTTGCATACATTCAGCCTGTATGTTAGTTACATTTACATGCAGATTGTATGGTGTTCGCCGGGAGAAGGAAAGATGAGGACGACGAGCTATTATCCGGTGCTGATGACGGGCGATGTTGCCGGCACTGCAGCCTTTTATGTCGCGCATTTCGGCTTCAAGCCGCTGTTCGAGGCCGACTGGTACATCCATCTGCGCTCAGCCGAAGATCGCCGCGTCAACCTCGGCATCGTCCAGGGCGATCATGAGACGATCCCGGAGGAGGGGCGGGGCCGCGCGTCTGGCGTGCTGATCAATTTCGAGGTCAGGGACCCGGATGCCGTCTATGAGCGGATCACCGCCGCCGGCCTGCCGATCCTGCTAACGCTGCGCGACGAACCCTTCGGCCAGCGCCATTTCATCACCAAGGATCCCAACGGCGTGCTGATCGACGTGATCAGGCCGATCCCGCCGAGCCCGGAATTCCTGGCGCAATATGCGCAGGGTGCTGCAGCGAGCTAGCTTGCCCTCGCCAACGGCATCACCGTGACCTGGGCAATGCCGGAGCGGCGCACCACCGTGCACAGTGTCTCGCGGCCGATGCGCTCGGCGTCGAGCATGCGCACAAGATCGTCGACGCCGGTGACCGGGCGGCCGTCGATGGCGACAATAATGTCGCCTTCCCTGAGGCCGGCCTTGTCCGCCGGGCTGTTCTTCTCGACGCTGCGCAGGCGCACCGCCGTGCTGCTCGACACTTGCGACAAGAGTGCTGCGCGGCGCGGCAGGTTGGTGGTGTCGGCGGAAACGCCGATGAAGGCGCGGCGCACGCGGCCGAAGCGGATGATCTCCGAGATGACGAAATTGGCGGTGTTGGAGGCAACCGCGAACGCGATGCCTTGCGCTCCGTGGATCATCGCGGTGTTGACGCCGATCACCTCGCCGGCCGAGGACACCAGCGGTCCGCCGGAATTGCCGGGGTTGAGCGCGGCGTCAGTCTGGATGACGTCGTCGATCAGCCGGCCGGTGGAGGCACGCATCGAGCGGCCGAGCGCCGAGACGACGCCGGTGGTGACGGTCCATTCGAAGCCGAGCGGGTTGCCGATGGCAATTGCAATCTGGCCGCGCCTCAAACGCTTGGAATCGCCAAGCGGCGCAACGTCGGCAAAGTTGCCGTCGGCGCGCACCAGCGCAATGTCGGTGTCGGGGTCGCGGCCGAGCACGCGGCCTTCCCTGGAGGCGCCGTCCGGCATCGACACGCGCACACTGCGCGCATCGCCGACGACGTGGAAGTTGGTGACGACCAGCCCGTCCGGCGCGATGACGAAGCCTGAGCCATGGCCGCCCGGGCCACCGACACGCTCGATGCGGCAGACGGCGGGCCCGATGCGGTCGACGGCATCGGCGACCGTCGCCGAATAGGCATCGAGAAGGGCATCGTCATATTGCAATTGCTGGGCGGGCAGGGCCATCTGCGGGGCTCCGTAGCTTTTGGAACAAGATGAACAATGCCTATATGTGCGGAGCGGCCGGACCGGCCGCGACCTGACCAGATGGCCAGTCAAACGCCCAACTAGCCGTCAGGCGAGTATCCGCCAACGCCCTGCCGGGCGATATCTGGGTCACGAGGAACCCAGGAGACAAATCATGAGCGATTTCAATCTGAGCACATTTTCCGACGCCATTGCCGACATCGCCGCAGCCGCGGCTCCAGCGACGGCCAGCTTCGCGACGCACCACCACCGCACGTCTACCGCTTTCCACTGGCAGGACGACTATTTCGTCACTGCCGAGGAGGCGGTCGAGGCCGGCGAGGAGATCGAGCTGACGTTTCCTTCGGGCGAAACCGTCAAGGCCGAGCTGGTCGGCCGCGACCCGTCCACCGGCACGGCCGTTTTGAAACCCACCGGCGCACCAAGCGTGCCGTCCCTGGTGAAGGCGGATGCAGTGCGGCCGGGCAATCTGGCGATCGTCGCGGGCAATAGCGACGGCACCTCGCTCGCTACCTTCGGCACGGTCGGCGAGGTCGGCCCGGCCTGGCGTTCAATGCGCGGCGGCACGATCGACCGGCGCATCAACCTTGCCGTCAATGCCGGCGGCCGTTTCGAGGGCGGCCCTGTGCTCGACGCCAAGGGCGGACTGATCGGCATGCTGCTGTTCGGGCCACGCCGGCGGGCGCTGGTCATGCCTTACGAAACGATCGAGCGGGCAGTCACGACGCTGCGCGAGAAGGGTCATGTGGCGAGGGGCTATCTTGGTGCCGGCCTGCATCCGGTCCGCAATGGTGATACACAGGGCGCCATGGTGATGAGCCTTGACGATAGCGGCCCGGCGAAAGCCGCCGGTCTCAGTCTCGGCGACATCATCGTATCGTGGAACGCAGAGACGGTGCATGGCCCGCGCGAGCTGATCCGCAAGCTCGGGCCGGACAGCGCCGGTGCCTTGGTGACACTCGGCGTGGTGCGCGGCGGCGAGAACCGTGAGGTCTCACTGACCATCGGTGAAAAACCACTGAGCTGAGGGATAGATGGTAAGCGGTGAGGTCGCTGGCAGACGGCTGACGGTGCTGATCGTGCTCCGTGACGTCGAGCGCGCGCGAAGTCTGTCCGCGGCTCTCGCTGCGACCGATGACCTGCAGCCTTTTCTGGCGGGCGAAGTCGACGGGCGTTGGGCGGCGGATGTCGCCATCGTCGATGATCATGGGGTGCAAGGCGGGCTCGTCGACGCCGCTATGCCTCGAGTGCTGCTATCGTCGCGAGCGGCCGGGGAGCGGCCGGCCGATACAGTGTTTGCCGTGCTGCCGGTGGCAGCGGACGACGTGCTGATCGCCGCTGCGGCGCGGCTGGCGGCGGCTGGCTACCGGATTTCGCGTGACAGCCACGCTCTGTCAGACGGGCACGATTTTACCTTTCATGACAGCGACCGGTTCGACGAGGAACCGAGTAACGAGCAAATCGTCCGGCCGACGCTTTCGCCGCGCGAAAGCGAGGTGCTGGCACTGCTCGCCGAAGGCGCGCCCAACAAGGTCATCGCGCGGCGGCTGAACATCTCCGTGCATACGGCGAAATTCCACGTCGCAGCGATCCTGACGAAGCTCGGTGCCGCCAACCGCACCGATGCGATCGCCATCGCCATGCGGCAGGGCCTGGTGCTGGTCTAGCCGTGGATCAAACAGCCGGTTCGATGTCGGTCAGCCGGAAATCGTCACCCTTGAACAGCAACGGCATGGCTTCGATACGTGCCGCAGCATAGGCAATGCAGTCGCCGAAGTTGAGGGCGGCCGGATGCCGGCCCTTGCCATAGCGCAGGAACGCCTGACGAGCGACCGCGGCGTGGTCGGCCGTGAAGGGGATCGTCTCGATCGAGGCGGTGCGCAAAAAAGTTTCGAAGCGATCGATAATCTGGTCCTGCCAGCGGCCGACGAGCACCATTGTCGTTTCAAGCAGTGTCGGTGCCGGAAGCAAACGTCTTTCAGCCTGGGTGATCGCCAAAACGAAGCGGTCGTAGCCCGGCTCCGTGCGTAAAATGGCGACCAGCGCCGAGGAATCGATGATCATCGCGTCGGGATACCCAGTTCGTCATAACCGAGAATTTCATCGTCGCTCATCGCGTCTTTGCGCTCCGGTATTCGTGCAGCTCGTTCCGCAATCGCCATCAGACGTTGAAAAAGGTCACCGGTCTCGTCGCGCGGCACAAGCCGCTCGCGCGCAACCTCGCGCTCGAGGCTTTGACGGATGGCCTCCGTCACCGATACCTGGCGCCGGCGGGCGAGCTCACGTGCCAGTTGCTCGACCGCCATATTCTTGATCGATAAGGCCATTTATATATTCTCCCTTTTCGTATAGAATATATACCAACTTGCCCGACAGATTCAACGCGCGCTCCCGCGAAATCCACGACCCTCCGTAGCGTCACACCACCGCTGCGGGTTAAGGGCGCTTGTATCCGCCGGCGGTGCAGGCAAGGATCGCAAGGAGAAAAGATGGTAGAAAAGAGAGTAGCACAGGGAGGGGCGAGGATGTCGCTCAAGGGAAAGACGCTGTTCATCTCTGGCGGGTCACGCGGCATCGGGCTGGCGATTGCGCTGCGCGCCGCGCGCGACGGCGCCAATGTGACGATCGCGGCCAAGACCGCCGAGCCGCATCCGAAGCTGCCGGGGACGATCTACACAGCGGCGCAAGAGATCGAGCGGGCCGGCGGCAAGGCGCTGCCGGCGCTGTGCGACATCCGCGATGAAGCGCAGGTCGCCGAAGCCGTCGCCAAGACCGTGGAGACGTTCGGCGGCATCGATATCTGCATCAACAATGCCAGCGCCATCCAACTCACCGGCACGCTGGAGACCGACATGAAACGCTACGACCTGATGCACCAGATCAACACGCGCGGTACTTTTCTCGTCTCCAAAATGTGCATTCCACACTTGAGGTTGGCGGAAAATCCTCACATTTTGAATCTGGCGCCGCCGCTCGACATGAAGGCCAAGTGGTTCAAGAACCATGTCGCCTACACGATGGCGAAGTTCGGCATGTCGATGTGCACGCTGGGCATGAGCGCCGAGTTCGCCAGGGATGGCATTGCGGTCAATTCGCTCTGGCCGATCTCGACCATCGACACGGCGGCGGTGCGCAACCTCCTGGGCGGGGCGACGGTGGCGGCGATGAGCCGTTCGCCCGACATCATGGCCGATGCCGCACACGCCATCCTGGTCAGGCCGTCGCGCGGGGCAACCGGTAATTTCTACATCGACGAAGAAGTGCTGCGCGCCGAAGGCGTCAGCGATTTCTCAGCCTATGCGCCGGGCGCGACAGGCCCGCTCGCCGGCGACTTTTTTGTGCCGGACGAGGTGTTCGAGCGGACTGATACCAAAATCAAAGGTATTTACTGACGGAAAGCATCTAGCTGACAGGCGTATCTCTTAAAGACCGGCACAGACGCGTGCTCAGCCTTCGGCTTTCTTGGCTTTGCCAAGACCCATCAGCCGGTCGATATAGGCAAGCATCAGTGCCGACAGAACGAAGGCCAGATGAATGATGGTCAGCCACATCAGCTGGTCGGTCGTGTAGGAGACCGAGTTCAGGAAAACCTGCAAGAGGTGGATCGAGGAGATGGCGACGATTGTCGAGGCGACCTTGACCTTCAGCGAGCCGACATCGATCGTGCCCAGCCAATGCACCTTGCCGTCATTTTCATCGAAGCGGCTTACGAAGTTTTCGTAGCCCGAGATGATCACCATCACCACCAGTGAGGCGACCAGCGCGGCGTCGATGAGGCCGAGGATCTTCAGGATGGTATCGGTGTCGTCGAGCGTGAAGGCCACGGAGACGAACTCGAACAGCTTCTTGCCGAAGGACACGGCATAGATGGCAAGCGCCGCGCCCAGTCCGAGATAGAAGACGACCAGCAGCCAGCGCGAGGCGAGAATGATCGATTCGATGGCGAGTTCGAGGCGCTTCATGCGGCGATTCCGGGCTCCGTTGTCGGAGTGCCGTATTTCGGGCAGGCTGCGGCGGTTTGCAAGGTTCTAAAAAACGAAACCCCGCCGGGGAGGGGAACCGGCGGGGCTCGTGTGTCCCGCTGGAGTCGGGACGGGGCAGGGACGCCCTTTCCAAAATTTGGGATTGGTGACCTCGCGTTTCAAGATTGGTGACCGCGCGATTCAATGGTTGATCGGATCGCGCGGTTCACATTCCGCTTATTGGGCGCTGGCCACCGGCGCCACCAGCGAGGTGATGCGGCGGATGGCGACGCGGCGGTTCTCACGGTTGGGTCCCGACGTGTCTACCTTGAGATACTCCTCGCCATAGCCCTGTGTCGTCAGGTTCTCCGGCGGGATGCCGAAGGCATTGGTCAAGGCTTCGGCGACTGCCTCGGCGCGGCGGTCGGACAATGCAAGGTTCGCTTCCGGCTTGCCGACTGCATCCGTGTGGCCTTCGATCAGGAAGGTCTCGGCCGGGTTTTTCTTCAGCAGCTTGTCCATGGCGTTGGCAACACCCTCCAGCTTCTGGACCTCGGTGTCGGAAATCGAAGCCGAACCGAATTCGAAGTTGAGCGTATCGAGGTCGATGCGGCGGGCAATGTCGCGCACGCGGGCCGAGCGTTTGACCTCGTCGATCGAATAGAGGCGCTGGACCTTCTCCACCGGCGGTCGTTCGAGGAAGGTGTAGTAGTCGTCCGGATCCTCGACCTCTTCGGAATCCAGAATGTATTCCTCTTGCGGGATGGTAAGGCGCATCGGCGGCAGGTCGTCGCCCGGGTCGCGCCAGTCTGCATCATCGTCATAGTTCCGCTCGTCGACATAGCTCAGCACATATTCGCGTCCGTCAGGCGCGATGCGTGAACGCTGGATCACGTCGCCGTAGCGGTTGCGGATGGTGACGATCCGGAAACCGTTGTCACGCTCCACGATTTCCCGGGTGCGATCGCCCGACAGGTCCTCATAATAGACATTCCTGGCGCCGCGGTGCATACGCGGGGCGTCGCTGCTTTCGACGAACGTCTGGTTGTTGAACTGGAGGATGACGCGGTCGCCGAATTCCCTGAGGACATTGGTGCCTTGCGGGCGCCGACGACGACGAACATCCTCGAAATCGGCTGAGCGCTCGACGCGCTTGCCTTTTTCCTCGGTCACGGGAGCGATCTTTTCAGGTTTGATCTCCTGCTGCGCTGCCCGGTCGTCGGTCGGGGGCGGCCCCTGGTCGACCGGAGCCGGTTTCGAGACTTCCGCCTGGTTGCCGTTCTCCTCGACGGGCTGGTTGCCTTCCTGACCACCCGTTTTGCCGCCATTTTGGCGACCCGCGTTTTGGCCGCCTTGGTCCTTGCCGTGCCTGCGCCTGACATCCTTCTGACTGTCCAGTATGGGCGCCTCGTTCGGGTTGGCCGCGGCTTCGCCCGAAGCAGGGGGCCCACCCTCGGCGGGTGCTGCCTGTTCGCCGGTGGCGGGTTGCTCACCGGTTGCGGGCTGCTGTTCGCCTGTCACCGGCTCTTCCCCAACGGGCTTCTTGCCGCGTTTCTTCGCCTGGTCCTGGGGCTGTTCGGCTTGAGCAGGAGCGGCTTGCTTGTCGGTTGGAAGTGGCTCGGCCTGTGGGAGAGCCGGCGCCGCCTGCTGGTCCTGCTTATTCTTCCTCTTGCGCGGATTGCCCTGCTCGTTGTCGTTTGCAGGGGCAACCTGCTCGGCCGGCTGTTCAGCAGGTGCGGCTTCCTGCTGTTGCTGGTCGCGCTTCTTCCTGCGCTGCTTGAGCTGCTGCTGAACGTCGTTCGCGGGCGCAGCCTGCTCGGCCGGCTGTTCAGCAGGTGCGGCTTCCTGCTGTTGCTGGTCGCGCTTCTTCCTGCGCGGCTTGAGCTGCTGCTGATCGTCGCTCGCGGGCGCAGCTTGCTCGGCCGGCTGTTCAGCAGGTGCGGCTTCCCGCTGTTGCTGGTCGCGCTTCTTCCTGCGCGGCTTGATCTGCTGATCGTCATTCACGGGTGCAGCCTGCTCGGCCGGCTGTTCGGCTTCGATCTGCTGTTGCTGCCTCTTTTTCCTGCGTTGATTGCCCTGCTCCTCTCCGCCCGAGGGCGCGAGTTGTTCGGCGGGCGCGGATTCGGTCTGTTGCTGCTCGCGCTTGTTCCGGCGCGGCTTTTGCTCGGACTCGCCCGATTGTTCGGCGGGTGCTTCGGTTCGCTCCTGCCGTTCGCGCCTCTTGCCGGGCTTCTGTTCCGGCTCCGCCTGCCCGCCTTGGGCACAGGCTTCGGCCGACTCGCCTTCGGCGCAATTCGACTGCGCCGGGATAAGCACTGCGCTGTTCCGAGCGGGGCCGAATGCGGCGCTGCCTTGCAGCGGGAACGCGCCTAACGGCGCGGACGCCATCAACAGGCCAAGCGCCGTGCCTGCCAGAATCCATGGTTGGCGTTTCATCATAAACACTCCTTGTGGCGTCCCATCCCTGCCCAAACTTTCAGCAACCATGTTTGGTTCCTGTTTGTAGGTCTTAGCGGTGGCACAGGGCGATTGACCGGCGTTTTGAAGGCGACTTCATGTCATTCGTATGGTCTTGGCGTATGGTCCCGGCGTATTGTTCGGACGAGGGTGCATGGGTTGCTGCGCTTGACCTTGACGCCTCCGAGGTCCACATGCCGACGATGGAAAAGCCGTTCTGGAAAACCAAGACGCTGGAGGCGATGACCCCGGCCGAGTGGGAATCGCTCTGCGACGGCTGTGGCAAATGCTGCCTGTCCAAACTCGAAGACGAGGACACCGGAGATATCTACTGGACCAGCGTCGGCTGCCGGCTGTTCGACGCTGGAAGCTGCCGCTGCTCCGATTATACCAACCGGCTGGCGCGTGTTCCGGATTGCGTCGGGCTGACGCCGCAGAATGTGCGCACCATCAGCTGGCTGCCCAAGACCTGCGCTTACCGGTTGGTTGCCGAGGGCCGCGATCTCTATTGGTGGCACAGGCTGGTGTCGGGAAGCGACGAGACTGTGCACGAGGCCGGCATCTCGATGCGCGGCCGGGTCAGCGCCAGCGAGACGGAGCTTGCCGAGCCGGAGGATTATTTCGACCATATGCTTGCAGACGAGCCTTAGGATTTACTCCGGAATCGAGGACCCAGAACCGACAGCAAAACGGACGTTGCCTATCCGCCCATGCCGGTCCACCCTATGTAGGACCGCCGTCCATAGCACCGGTTCCGGAAGCGAGAGACTATCCCGGTTCTGCCGCATGAACCGGAGATGAACGGCCGGTTCGCAAAAAATTCAGACAGGCGGGTGCATTCTCCTCCCATCGGTTCGACGAAAACGGGTGGAAACCCTCAAACAAGGAGAGAAGACAATGTTCAACACCATCAAGACGGCGGCTCTTTCGGCTCTTGTCGGCCTTGGCACGCTTGCTGCCATCCCAGCCCATGCAGACAGTATCTATCTCGGTTTCGGCAACAACCAAGATCCGCGCGTCGGCGTCTATACCGGCGACGAAGATGATGGTTACTATCGCGAACACCGCCGTGAGCGCAACTGGCGCCGCTCCTGTTCGCCGGAGCGTGCCCTCGACAAGGCCGAACGTATGGGCCTGCGTCGCGCCCGCATCGTCGACATCAACCGCCGCACGGTCAAGGTCGCTGGCCGCCAGTACGGCGACCGCGTGGTGATCGTATTCGCCAACGAGCGCGGTTGTCCGATTATCTATCGCTAAGCCCGTCGAAGCTTTGCGGCCGGCGTCTTTCAGCCGGTAAAGTAGCGGAGCCTCTTTCCGCCAGGACGGAAAGGTGCGGCTCGAAAACCCCGGAGGATCGGTCCTCCGGGGTTTTTCATGCGCTGCGATCGACGATCACTTCAGTTCGAAAGTCACCGTCACCTGCGCGGTATAGGAATTCTCGCCGGCCTGCACGGGGACCGATGCGCCGGCCGCATCGAAAGCCTTGGCGTCGATTGGCATCGGCGGCGGTGCGAAATTCTGGTCGGTGATTTCCAGAACCCGGCCGATGCCGACGCCGGCCGCTTCGGCCAGCGTCTTGGCCTTGGCCATGGCATTGGCGACGGCCTTCTTGCGCGCTTCAGTGACGGCTGCCGCCGGATCGTCGTTGGAGAAGGAGATGCCGCCGCCCTGGTTGACGCCGAGCGACACCGCCTTGTCGAGAATGTCGCCGGTCTTGTCGATGTCGCGGATGCGCACCGAAAGCGTGTTGGTCACCTGATAGGCGACAAGTTCGGCCTCCTGGCTGCCGTCGGGCTTGTTGGTGTAGTTATAGCGCGGGTTGATCTGGATGCCCGCGGTCTGCAGGTCGCGCTCCTTGATGCCGGACGATTTCATTGCCGCGATCACCGCGGCCATGGCGTCGTTATTGGCATCGAGCGCGGCACGCGCCGTCTTGGCCTCGCGCATGACGCTGAGCGTCAGCAGAGCCAGATCGGGTGCTATCGCCGCCTCGCCTTCGCCGGTGACGACGATGCGCGGCGGCGGCGAATCGGCGGCGCCGGCGATCGCCGGAAATGCGATTGCGGCGGCAATCGCCAGTGGCAAAATACGTCTGGTCATGAAATCTCCTCGATCTGCGATCCCAAGACTGCCGAGTGTCGAGCGGCTCCAATGGGGGACGTGCAATAGGTTATCAATATGGGCTGATTTGGGCGGTCTCGGCCAGCCCCCTCGGAAAGCCGCTCTGAAAGCCTTGTGCGGTTCAGGGAAAAACACTAATCCAACGCCGTGGGGCCTGTAGCTCAATGGTTAGAGCCGGCGGCTCATAACCGCTTGGTTGGGGGTTCGAGTCCCTCCGGGCCCACCAATGGCTTTTGTGGCCGTTGATTTAATTGGATTTTTTGGCCATTTTTGTCCCACCTCTTTCAACCCCCTCAGAAAGTGGGACAATTTTGTTCTCTTTTCGATCGATAACCAGCAGGTATTTCGCCGCTCTCGCTACCTTCCGGCGACGCGCTTTCTTGATGTAGTGGTCGGGCTGCTGGTACGTAGTCCACCCATATATCGCCTTCAGCTGCTCGTGCGTCGCGCCGTTCTCAGCGGCGATCGTCGCGCCGGCCTTGCGAATTCCATGAGCACTGCAGTGCGGCAGCTCAGCTTGATCACACCACTGGCGCATCTTGTTGCCCAGACCGTTCTCCGAGAACGGGCGACCATACTCATTGACCAGGAAGGTCATCTGGTCGGAGGGCGTGTGCTCAAGTTCCGCCTCTAGTTCGGGCAGAAGCGGGAGCTCCACCAACACCGCATCCTTGTTACGACTGGTCTTCCCAGGCTTAATTCTGATCCACTTCTCCCACTGCTCGGTCTCCTCGTTGTAGACGAGCGTGATGTGCTGTCGACCGAAGATCGCGACGTCGGACAACCGCAGGCCAGTAAACATGAAGATCGAGAGCGCACGTCTGGCTGCGGTACCCAGCGGATGCCGCTTCTCATATTGAACGATCTCCGACACGTCCCATGGGTGCCAGCCGTCGCCGCTCTTTAGCCGTCTGATGCCGCGGGCGGGATTGGAGTCGACGCCCGGAATCTCTGTGTCCTTTGCCCACTCAAACATCGCGCTGATGGCTTTTACGATATTGTTTGCCGCGCCAAGGGCGTCGAGCCTGGTGTCCCTGATCTCCTTAACATGAGACCGTTTCATACCGGCGAATGGCAGAGATCCCTTGGTGGGATACTGAGGATCCGGGTCACCTTCGAGGGGATGAGGTAATTCGCATACGCGCTCCAGAATTGCTCGTCGGCGCGCCATAGTGTCTTGGGTGATTTCCGTGCCGCCCCGACGGTAATACTCCTGGCAAAGCCACAGCAACGTGCCTTTCTTCGCTGGCTCGGAAGGCTTGGGGAGGCGCCGGCAAATCTCGGGAAGAGTGCCGGGCCGAACATAAGTGACCTCGGCGCGCGCGCACCGCAGTTCCTCGAGGAACTCGTCGCTGCCGGTCGGTTCACGGAGCCGGACCTTCTTCCGACCCGGTGCGCGAAAATAGTACCGATCATTGCCGTGGCGATCAGTGTCCTTCACTACGCCCTTAAGATCGATTTTCACGGGCTCATCCGTCATGTTCGTGGTTTTCGATCCCAAGGATTGTCTAGTGGCGGCGAATCTTCGTCAAGCTTTGGTGCTCCTCCGATTTGGCGGTGAGGGAGCTTTCGAAAGGCCAATACAAGTTCCTCGACGTCCCAAACAATGCGCCCCTTGCTCGGCATTCGTGGCTGGGGCATCCGGCCGTCCTGGACCATTTCATCAAAGGTCGTTGAGCTTACGCCGATGAACGTCGCAGCCTGCTCGCGATTGATTCCTACCGGCGGGAGCGAGGGCGGCAAGACGCTCGGGGTGCGTAGCATCGGTTTAGCGCGTTGAAAGCGCGTTTTTGACGCCTGCCTGTCTTCCTATGTACCTGTCCGAATATTGCAGACGCTCAATCATGTCCTAGCCCTGTGCTTGCAGGCTCACCCTAGGTCTCCAGACCTCAGGATCGCTCAAGACACCGGACTCTTTTCCAGCCTTTGTGTACGATGATGGGTATCTTAATGCGCTCGAGGCCAAGAACTGAATGGTCGGCGACTTGGAAGGGCAAAATGACCGTGGAACCACGAATCTGAGTCAGAGGCGGAATCCAACTGAGGAAAGTATGGCTGTGTTTTCAGACGGTTATGACTCTCATGCATGCGTAACAACCAACAAGAATACCAACAAAATGTTTCTGTGGTTACTTTCATTCCTCATGGAATGCGCGACTGATTTGGTCCGACAGCGGCTTCACAAAATAAGAAAGCGCCGTACGCTCGCCCGTCTGGATCATCGCTTCGGCCGGCATGCCGGGCACGAGCGTCAGGTCCTTGAGCTTCGTCAGTTCCGCATGCGGAACCGACAGACGCACCAGGTAATACGAAACGCCGTTTTTTTCGTCCGTCGCCAGATCGGCTGCGATCCGGCTGACATATCCGTTCAATACCGGCGTGGTCCTCAGATTGAAGGCTGACATCCGCAGCACGGCCTTGTGACCAAGCTGGATTTGGTCGATGTCCTTCGGGGTGATTCGTGCTTCAAGCGCAAGATCGTCGCCTTCCGGCACGATTAGCATAATCGGATCGGCGGGCGTGATCACTCCTCCGACCGTATGAACTGCGAGTTGTTGAATGGCGCCTGACTGCGGCGCGACAATATCGATCCGTCGCAGTTCCTGTTCAGCCGCCACCTTGCGCTCAACATACTCCCCAACCTGCGCCTGAACCTCTCTGAGCTCCTGGCCGACTTCCGTCTTGAAATCCGGATCGATCTGCAGGATCTGCAGGCGCGTTTCGGCTATGCGGGCTGCCGTCTGTGCCTGATGTGCAATCTTCTCACCGCGTTCGCCGCCGAAAGTGGCAACCTGCGTCTTCAGACTGTTCAAGCGTTGGTCCGAGACAATGCCTTGGTCGCGCAGCCCACTCAGGGCAGCAATTTCCTTTTGGAGGATCTCGGTGCTTTTCTCACAAGCGATTGCCTGCGCCTTGAGCCCCTCGATCTCGTGCTCATATTGAGTGATGCGTTCCGCTAGCTGCGCCTGCCTTCCGTCGCGGGATTGTCTGCGGAATTCGAACAGCCGCGTCTCGCCATGTACTGCCGAAGCTACGTCCGGAACATCTCTGCGGGCGAGCAGCCAGTCCGGGAAGGCGATCTCCGCCAGATCGTCACGCTCAGCTTCGAGTCGTGCCAGGTTGGCGGCCAGCTCATCGAGCCGCTTGGTGACTACAGCGAGAGTGGCGCGCGTCTGGGTGGCGTCGAGCCGCATGAGGATGTCGCCGGCTTTTACTTTATCACCTTCGCTCACCAGGATTTCTCCCACCACCCCGCCGGTCGGGTGCTGCACCTTCTTCACATAGGAATCGACGACAAAGTGTCCGGACGCGACAACCGCGCCGGAGAGATTCGTGAAGGCCGCCCAGGCTCCGGCTCCTCCCACAAAGATCACGCTCGCCAGCAGGCCCGCCACCAGGTGCCGGCGAATGGACCTGGAAACGTCATTGTTCTGATGAATGCCGGACACCGGGATCCTCCATGTCAGCGCGCTCGTTATCCTGTGTAGACTCGATGGCCTTGACCCCAGCGCCTGATGCCATCGCTGCCCCCTTAAGGACTTTGGAAAGCGCCTCATCACGCGCACCGAATGCTCGCTGCCGTCCACCTTCCATCACCAACACCAAATCCACGGCGCGGATGGCGCTCGGCCGATGGGCAACGACAACCGCAATGCCCTTGCGCTCGCGCACGGAGGCGATCGCCTTGACAACCGCAGCCTCGCCTTCCGCATCGAGATTGGCATTGGGTTCATCCAGCACAACAAGGAAAGGGTCTCGATAAAGAGCACGGGCAAGACCGATACGCTGGCGCTGCCCGGCGGAAAGTGCCGATCCGGCCTCACCAATCGGAGTTTCGTAGCCGTGCTCAAATCGGAGGATCAGTTCGTGCGTGCCCGCTGCTTTCGCCGCGGTGACAATAGCCTCAGGGTCAGGATTATCTTCAAAACGAGCGATGTTTTCGGCAATGGTGCCGTCGAATAGTTCAACACCTTGCGGCAAATAGCCGATATGACGGCCTAGCGCTTCCCGGTCCCATTGATCGAGGCTTGCGCTGTCGATGCGAACCTTTCCGGCGACCGGCGCCCATGCGCCGACGATGGCGCGCGAGAGTGTCGACTTGCCCGAACCCGATGCACCGATGATCCCGAGTGCGCTTCCCGCCTGAACGGCAAACGCAAGGCCGGTCACGGTCGGCTTCCTTTCGCCGGGCGGAACGATTGTCACGCCTTCGAGGCGGAGTTCGCGTTCAGGTGCAGGCATTGGCATAACAGGAGCGGTTTCAGGAACCTTTCCCAAGAGGTCCTCCAGCCGCGCCCAACCCTGGCGCGCCATGAGGAAGGGTTTCCAGCTTGAAATGGCCAGATCGACCGGAGCCAGCGCACGCCCCATCGTGATCGAACTGGCAATCATGACCCCGGCCGTAGTCTCCTGCCTGATGACAAGGTACGCGCCGACGGCAAGAATGGCCGATTGCAGCAGCACGCGCAGCGACTTTGAAATGCCACCCAGCCCACCTGCCAGGTCCCCGACTTTCCGGTTGGCGGCCAGATACTTGGCATTGGCCTTGTGCCATCGGGCAGCGATCCGCTTTGCGAGACCGAGAGCTTGCACGACCTCGGCATTGCGGCGCGCTGCTTCCAGTAGACCATTGCGTACCATGTTGTGGTCAATGGTATCGCGTATCGGCCCTTGCGAGAGAGTGTTGGTAAGGAGTGTCAGAGATGTGAGACCGATCGCCCCGATAAGTGCCGTCATGCCGATCCAGAAATGAAAGAGGAAGCAAATGCCAAGATAAAGCAGCATCCATGGCAGATCGAAGAACGCTGTCGGGCCGTTTCCACCTAAGAATCCGCGAACATTGTCGAGATCGCGTAGCGGCTGCAAGCCGTCGCCCGGCATGCGCGTTAAAAGCGGAAGGCGAACGATCGCATCGTGAACGCGTCCGGAAAACTGTTCATCGAAACGCTCGCCAATCCGCAGCAGCACGCGGGCGCGCAAAACGTCGAGCAGGCATTGGAACGCATAAAGCCCTGCAGCAAGCACGACGAGCCCCACTAGCGTCGATACGCTGCCACTTGCCAGAACGCGGTCGTAGACCTGAAGCATGAACAGCGGCGAGATCAGCGCAAGCACGTTGACCACGCCGCTGATCAACAGAATTCCCCAAATAGCGGAAGTCAGAGGGAAAGGTCTCAAAGCTGAATCCTTCAAGGAATGGTTACTCACGTAGGTCTCCGTGAGGATCTGGCGACCCAGCTCCCTATATTGCTCCCCGAGCGGCAACCGACTGCATCCGCTCGCTGATTCAGGATCAGTGCTCCCGCCGAATGTGTTTGGTTTGGCATCTAATGGAGCGGGTCAACAACAACACCGTCCGGCTGAAGGTTTGGAAGGGCAACGTCATCGTGGCCGGCCGCAAGGGCCCGAACAGGCTTCCGCCTCCACGCCTTCAGGGAGATTTCGGTGTACGACCAGCGCGACGTGCAGGGCTTCGTCAAGCTGTACACGCTGCGACTGCTCCCGGGCGCCCCGGCCCATCGCAAGTAGCGGAAACGGAAAGCGCCCGCCCAGGGGGGCGGGGCGCTGTTCCGTATGGGTTTTCTGGATCAAACGAAGGTGAAGTCCGACGCGGTCAGGCCTAGGTCGGCCACGGTGACCACACCGCCCAGGTGGGCGAACTCATGCGCGCTGTCGTCGGCGGTGACATAGGCCAGAGTTGCGACTCTGTCGGTGTAGCTGCTTTGGTAGACAATGATGTCGCCGGCGTGCTCGCCGGAGATCGCACTCGCGGCTTCAGAAGCAGAGTTGAAAGATTCGCCAGTGATTACCACGACGTGTTCGCCGTTCGCACCCGAGGCCGCACCACTGTAGAAGCTGCTCACCGGGTAGCCGGACTGTATGCTGGCGTTGTTGACGAAGTTCGCGCCAAAACCGTCGTTGTAGAGGCCCACCGCATCGAAGGCGAACTTGTCCTCCGCCGGGTTGAAATCGGTGATAGTGGTAATGTCCGGCTTCGACCCGACACTCGGGTCGACCCCAGGCACCGGATTGTGGAACTGGAACACGAACGTGTCATTGTCGGTGCCCCCGGTCAACCTATCCTGGCCGTCACCCACGTAGAGGACATCCTGGCCGGGACCGCCGCTGAGCCTGTCATTGTCCTCACCGGAGATGCGCGCGTTGAAGCGGCCGTTGTCGCCGGAGAGATCGTCCCAGCCATCTCCGCCGAAGATGCGGTCGTTACCCTTGCCGCCAATGGCTCGGTCACTGCCCTGGCCAGCCGAGATCTCGTCGTTGCCGGCACGACCGTCAATCCAGTCATTGCCCTGGAAACCCTCCATCCAATCTTCAAGCTCGGTGCCGAGGAGTGTTTCGGAATCCGGGCCACCCTCGATAATCTTTGCCATCAAAAATACTCCTAATGATGCACCCTGCCTGACGCGTTTCATATTCCTCATCGGATAATTAGAGAAATCGATTGCTTGGATAGACACACATTTACGAGATGGATGCACTCACGTTCACTTCGCCCTTCTGCTGAGCAGTTGCGGGCTCGCTGGCGGCCGGGAAGCTGGTCGCCCAAGCAATCGATCTGAAGATTCGACACTCAAACCGGACCAGGACAACACTTCGTAACGGGGCCGTCCTGGTTGGGCCCCAAACGTCTCTCTGTTTGCTCGACGCCGGCATACCCGCACCGTGAGCGCTGGACGAGGACAAGTTCCGCTGGCGGAGAACGGCGTGATCGGCTTGCCGCGCCGAAACTGATGGCGCTCGTCGAAGGCATGGACTGGACACGCGTTCGAGCCGAACGGCGACGGCGTCCGGCCGGAAGGCGGTGGCGAAGTGACTCAGGCGCAAAAGGCGGGCTTCAGGCCGTGCACAATAAGCTTCTGTCGGCGTCATGACGAGAAGCGCTTCGGCCCGTCCCCACGAAATCGATACGCTCAAGGCGATGTTCGTCGCCATGGCGGCGGAGAAGGCCGAACTGCAACAACTCCGGAGCGAAACACTCAAGGCCGAGATCGTCCGGATGGCGACACTCAACGAGCCTGCCCAGGAGCGGATCGCCGACCTTCATGGGATCGTCAAGCAGCTGGAGCGCGCCGCTTCGGTCGCAGCTCCGAGAAGCTCGAACGTGACCAGCAGGCCTTCGCCTTCGACGAAATCCAGACCGGGCTCGGCGCGATTGAGTCCGAGCTCGAGGCCGCAAGACCGACAGGCGAGCCGCGACGTGCTGCGCGACCGCGCAAGGCGTTCCCGGCGCATCTGGAGCGGGTCGAGATCGTCATCCAGCCCGAGCCATGGGGGAAGAAGCGCTCCCGCAGCCAATGGTCCAGTCCGTCAAACGCGGTCGGCCGCACAGGCTTGCGAAACGGAACAGTCCCGCCCTCGCTTAGATACCGAGGCACCGTGTTGCGCGCGCACCCGAATTCTTTCGCCCGTCGGTTCATTCCCCAGCCAAGCTCATGCAGCCGCAGCATCGCTGCCACCTCTTCATGCTGAAGGATCTGCTCTCCCTGCATCGTTCTCGACAATGCAGGAATCGCCCAATCCCAATCGCCATCCATTCCTCCTCTCATAACCGAGGGGGTCAGTTTCTCAATTCGACCGACAACTGAGACGTCCGGTGCTCTTAGGCGGGGTAATCATACGAGATGCCTCCTGCAACATCATTTCCCGCATCCATAGGCTTGCCGGATCATTATTGTGAAGCGCAGGCCATTGGACGGCCTCCGTGAATGCGGCAGGAAGTGGCGGCGGAAGTTCGACAATCCGCAGGGGTGTTAATTTTGCGAAATGCTGCGCCAGCCGTAAGGGCATTGTCCCGATGCGGTTGGTGCCTGATAGAAGGGGCGGGATCATGCTAAAGCCCTGTACGACGACCTCGATACGTCTCTCGAAACCGTTCTCGAGCAAATACCATTCCTCGATGGAGGGCTGCCGGGTGTCCCCGAATTTAAGCACAACCTGCCCCATCGACAAGTATCGGTCGAATGTAAGTGGCTCTGACAGCTGCTTGTTCGTGCCGCAGCCTACGCATACGAGCATATCTTCGAACAGGGCTGCGCGAGGATGTTTCGACATGAACACTTCCGGCATAATCAGAAAATCAACGTCGCCGCGCCGGAGAAGCTCCTCGGGGTCGTCGGAAATAAGCAGACATTCGAAGCGGACGGCGGGAGCTTCCCGCGCAGCACGCTTTACGATCTTCTTAAAAAATACGAGCGTGAGGTAATCGGAAAGGATGATGCGGAAGCGACGATCCGATCGGGCCGGGTTAAAGGCGTCCCAGGAAATAATCGACAGCTGGATGTGCAGCAATGCCTCCCGGACTGCTGTGGCGAGCCCCTCCGCGCGCGGTGTCAAAATGAGTTCGCGGCCGTTCATCGTAAATAGCTCATCGCTGAAATAGGCGCGTAACCGACCGACGGCGGCGCTCATGGCCGGCTGACTCAGGTTAATACTGCGGGCCGCGGCGGTGACTTTACGCTCCCTGATCAAAGCGTCCAGCACAACCAGGAGATTTAGATCGAGTCCCTTAAAACGCATGTATTGACCTATCCGACGCGTGGATGGGTATCGCCCAAAGAATCAATTTTACGAATGGTGAGTAGCGTCAACGCATCAGCCGACGACGAAATAGAGCAACCGATAGGAAGAACGGCAAAACCGTGTATATGCAAAGCGCGCCGATATGCAGGCCCATGCTGCCGGCCGGACGGCCAAGCATCGCCGGACGAATGAGGTCAATTGCATGTGCGAGCGGCAACAAGGAGGCGACGTCCTGAAAAGCGCCGGGCAATTGGTTGACCGGAAACATCGCGCCGCAAAGGAACAGCATGGGTGTTATAACAAGCGTATTATAAAATATGAAATATTCATAACTGGGCGCAAGCGCCGTGACGACCATCGCTAGACTCGCGAAGGCGAGGCCACTGAGAGCGATGACTGGCAGCAAGCAGAGGATGGATGGCCACGATGTGTAGCCGAGCGTGGTGGCAACAATAGTGATTGCTGTGCCCGCCATCAGGGCCTTGGTGGCTGCCCACGCCAATTCGCCGAGTAAGATATCGCCGAGCGTCAGCTGAGTGCATAGCATTCCTTCCCAGGTGCGCTGGTTGTCCATGCGGCCGAAACTCCCGTAAACCGTTTCAGCAGTCGCCGATGCCATCGCGCTTGTGGCAACCATGCCAGCCGCGAGAAACGCAATGTACGAAGTGCCCTCAACAGGACCTATCATTGTTCCGATGCCAAAGCCGAGACCGAACAGATAGATCATCGGATCGGCGAGGTTGCCGAGAACCGATGCAAGCCCGATTTTCTTCCATCCAAGATAGTTGCGGCGCCAAACCGCGACCCAATTCCACGCATTGGCGGGCATGGCCGCCGCATAACGTTCGCCCATTGTTCAGTCCTCCATCTCGCGCCCGGTTAGCCGCAAGAACACATCCTCGAGATTGGGGGGACGCTGCAGAAGGCGCAGACCCGCGCGCCCGCGTAGCTGCACCAGCACCTGCTCCGGATCGGGTGCATAGCAAAAAAGCGTCTCACCGCTCACCTCGATGCGCTGTGCGTACGGCCGGATCAGCGCACCCAGTTCATGCGGATTGCCGCCGTAGACCTCGACCACGTCACAGCCGATCTGCTCGTCAATGAGTGCGGACGGGCGGCCTTCGGCGATCTTGCGCCCCTCCTCCATAACGCACAGCCGATCGCACAGCCGCTCGGCCTCTTCCATGAAATGGGTAGTCAAAAGAATAGTCTTGCCCCGCGCCAGCAGCGATCGCAGCCGTTCCCAGATCAGGTGGCGGGCCTGCGGATCGAGGCCGGTGGTCGGCTCGTCCATCACCAGCAAGTGCGGGTCATTGATCAGCGCACGCGCGAGCGTCAGGCGCCGCTTCATGCCGCCGGACAGTTCGGCGACGCGCGCATCCGCTTTGTTCTCGAGGCGGGCGAACTCAAGCAGCGATGGTATGACCGCTTCGATCTGGCGTCTGCTCATCCGGAAGTAGCGCCCGAACACCAACAGGTTCTCGCGTACAGTGAACGCGGTATCAAGATTGTCGAACTGCGGGACCACGCCGATGCGCATACGTGCCAAACGCGCGCGCGCCGGCACTGGAGCGCCGAGCACAGTAATCTTCCCCGCATCAGGCGATGTCATGCCGAGGACCATACGCGCAATCGTGCTTTTGCCCGCACCGTTCGGTCCCAGGAGCCCGAAGCATTCCCCCGCCGCAACGCGGAACGACAGTCTGTCGACAACGAGCTTGTCATAAGTTTTGCTTACGTCAGTAAGATCGATCGCTACCATGGACATGGGTTCATTTTACCGAGAGGGACGCCAAGGCTGGCGGTTGCTTGGTTGCCTGCCGGACCTGAAACTGTGACTCGTCTTCGCCATCCCAGCCGTCGATAACGAACTGATCGACATCACAAGGATTTAGCCCCTGTTCCGCCAAAGCGGCGACAATTGCGTCGAGATTATCGATGGTTTGATAACGCGGATTGTTGTGCCGCTTTTCCTGCTCAACGCAGAAGACGAGCCGTCCATCCTCGACAAGGGCGATCGCCCCATCATGGGTCAGCTTGGTACCACAGATGCGCATAGTGTCTCCACGTTAACGGCGATAGATTCGATTGATCAGGAAGCGGAAAGCGGGTTCCGGAAACGGACGAGCAAGCAGTCTTCGTTGACCGACTCGCCCCGACACTCAAGACGCTCTACCTCGATCAACGTTTCGTTCAGCATGGCGATGACCGGCTCAGCACCAGCGGCGTGACCCCAGCGACGGCAATTAGCATCCCTTGCCGATCCGAAGATCAGATGCCCGCCTGGCGCAAGCACCCGCACCAGGTTTTTGACGGCCGCGCGCATCTCGGCTATGTCTTCGAGGTAGTATAGGACCTCCGCCACAACGATCAGGTCAAACAACTCGTCGGTCGAAAACTGTTGAACATCGGAGACTATCCAGTTGATGCGCGACGGCTCCTTTATCCGTTGACGTGCTCGAGCAATCGCTTGCGCCACCACATCGATGACGGTGAGCCCTTGGCAGTTGGGAGCTAGTTTTTCCGTGAATGCGCCGGCAGCGCACCCGACTTCGAGGGCATTTGTAATGGAGCCTTGGGCAAGCGCCAGCTGGAGCATTTGCGTGTGGCGCTCCCGCTCGAACGGATTGCCGTCGAGGCGCCACGGATCGTCTGCGGCCAATTCCCGATCGAGCAACTGATGATTCATGTTCTGGGTCAAACTCGTCCACCTCTCGTCCACCTAGGTAATTAGCGATCACTCGTCGCCGCAGATGTTGCTCGACAGCGCTAATCCCGAAGAATCCGCGCAAGATTGAGCCTGCGAAGCGGAGCCGCATGCGGCGAGAATTCTGCCCTGCTTGATCCAGTGATCGGAGTTTGGGTGGGGGTCTGTCTTCCCCCAGTGTTCGATGTAGCGACAGCAGAGCTTCGCGACAGCCAATCGCTATTGCTCAATGTACACAGCGCGTAGGCCTTCAAGGGAAGTAAGAGAAAGATGTTGATGAACGTGTGCAGGGAAAAGCCCAGAAATCGAAACTGTCGAGCACGAAATGCTACCACGCTGCATCGGAGCATGGTCATGGACACAATCATCAGTCCTGTCCACCAAGGCACAGTGCCTGTCAGTGCGAAATGTGCGAGGCCCGTTAGTACCGATAGGGCGAGGAGTAGCGGCCCGAGATTCTGTCCGACCACGTCCAACGTGAGATAGCTATTGAGGCCGGGCAGCAAGCGCAGCCCAAGCAGCGTGTCCCGGAATGTGCTTCGTGCCCAACGGAGTTGTTGGCGCAGATACGGTCCGAGTCTGTTTGGAACGACTGTGGCCGCGATGGCGCCCGGAACGTACTCGGTTCGAAAGCCTGCTTTCAGCATGAGGATAGTGAGATGGCGATCCTCCCCGAAGTCGCTTGGCTTGCCCCGAAAAAATTGCGACTCGTACTGGTCCAGTAACAAAAGGAGCGCAGACCGGCGGTACATGGCACATGGGCCGCAACAGCACATAACGGCACCGAAGCGAGCCTGTGCCGCGCGCTCCTCGTTGCAAGCCAGCCAGTACTCCATGTCTATCAGCCTTGTCAGCCAGCTCTCGCTCCGGTTACTGGCAATCAACTGACCCATGACTGCGCCGACCGCTGGATCTCGCATCTTCGGTACAAGCTTGGTGATGACGTCGGACGCGAGTATCGTGTCTGAATCAACGTTAAGCACCAAATCCCCGGATGAGCGGCGTATCGCGGCGATCTGCGCCTTGCGCTTTCCAACATTCTCGGGAAGCAAAATGATGTCGAACCTAGGGTCGCGCGCGTAGGTTTCGTGGACAGTTCCTACGGCTTCGCGATTTCCAGAACCGTCATCAACCACATAGACCCGAAGTCTTCCGGCGTATTCTTGGTCTGCAATGGACGCCAGGCACTCTGAAAGCGTGCGCGGATCCTCGTTGAAGCAGGGGACGATGACATCCACGCTGGGCAGTTGATCGGAGCCGACGAGATCCTCCAACGCCGATGAGTCGTTTGTCGGCAGAGCATAAATCCCCTGCATGCTCTTATAAGCAGTCGAGAGCAGTGCATAAAGCGAAATGGCCACAGTGCTGGTTGTACCAAGAAGAGTCATGGGATCTCGTTTGTTCAGTGATGTTGAGGAAGTGAGCGGATTACAAATCCGCGCTCATGAAGTGCTGGAATCAGCCGGGACAGCGCCGTGACCGTCTGGTCGCGCAGACCGGCGTGAGCGCCCTGGCTCAACTCGCCGGGAGGGCATCCGTCGTGCAAGAGTACGATTGCGCCCGGCCGGACAGAGGCGAGCACGGTATCGATAATCGCGTCGACCCCAGGGCGAGACCAATCTCGAGGGTCGACGGACCAATGGAGGGCCGTCAGCCCGGCGATCTGTGACGCTGTGAAGACTTCTTCGCTCCAGGCCCCGTAGGGCGCGCGAATATAGCGCACCGAGGCCTGAGGGCACGCCCTCATGATGGCGCCGTTCGCTTCAAAGATCTCACGTTGCACTTCGCCGAAGCCGCATTTGTACAGATCCGGATGAGTCATCGTGTGGTTCCCTAGCTCGTGCCCTTCTGCAAACATTCGTTGGATTAGATCCGGGTGCTCTAAGGCGTAGGCGCCGATGACGAAGAAAGTGGCCGGCACCCGCTGCTCTGCCAGCACATCCAGAATCTCCGGTGTGAAAAGTGGATTGGGACCGTCGTCAAACGTCAGATAAACGCTGCGACGGCCGGTGCCGTCAGAGCACTCACGGCGCACTTCGTACAAGCAATCGGGACGGCTCATAGCTCTGGTCCGTTCCGATCGATCATCGTGCCCGTGGGCCATTCGCTGATCGGCCGTCCAACTGGCAGAACAATGGTGAGTGCGTCATCAATGCGTGTGGGCGGCAGGTCGAGGCGCGCCTCTGGTCGGGTGGAGCGCACGCGAATTCCCGACAAGACGGCCAAAGGGCTGTATCGCCGCCCGAACCTCTCAACATGATTCCGCAGCGCGTGCCGGACGGTTCCGAAAGCGAATGGAACGCCAAGCTCCTGCAGTATTGGAAGCACGACATGGATTGAATGGGCGATTCCGAGACTCTCAAGATCCGGACGTACCCCGTACAGGCCCAGCTCAGCCACCAACAGATCGACCGCGTCAACCTTGATGAAACGGCGCAGTATGCCCATGTGAGCCGCTACACCGTTCGAATCATAGGCGATTGCGCGGAGTTCAGGCCTGGCGCCGGCCCAGCTTCGACTACCTTCGAACGGTTCTGCGTTGGACGCCCCAGTCGGCCCGTAGGTATTACGAAAGAACTGGGCGAGCTCGACGTGGTCCGAGAGCTGCAACTCGTTTTCCCAGCACAATTTCCACTGCACCTGAGGGCGCATTCAGGACCTCTCTTCAAAATAGTTTCTTGCGGGCCGCATTACCCGGCCAAAGCGGCGGCGTTGTTGGCTGCACTCAACCGTTGTCGTTAGCGACGGTGAGCCAGCCGGTGGGGGCTCGCCAATGAGCTCTCTCGATGTTCCCGCCCGTGTGGCGGCGCCGTCGATTTGAGCTTGACGTCGGTCATTTACGTTCCTCTAATGCATGGTTCGTAAATTCGTAAAATTGATTGTTTAGATGATGCCCATCCACACGCTGGATAGATCAGGATATGCGGTTTAAGGGGCTGGATCTGAATCTCCTCGTTGTGCTGGACGCTCTGATCAGGGAGCGTAAAGTCACTGCCGCGGCCAACAGTATTAACCTGAGCCAGCCGGCCATGAGCGCCGCCGTCGCTCGGTTACGCGCCTACTTCAGCAATGAGCTATTTACGATGAACGGCCGCGAGCTCATTTTGACACCGCGCGCGGAGGGGCTTGCCCCAGCAGTCCGGGACGCATTGCTGCACATCCAGCTATCGATTATTTCCTCCGACGCCTTTAACCCAGCCCAATCGGATCGTCTCTTCCGAATCATGCTTTCCGATTACCTCACGCTCGTGCTTTTTAAGAGGATCGTAGAGCGTACTGCGCGGGAAGCTCCCGCCGTCCGCTTCGAATGTCTGCCTATTTGCGACGACCCCGAGGAGCTTCTCCGGCGCGGCGACGTTGATTTTCTGATTATGCCGGAAGTGTTCATGTCGAAACATCCTCGCGCAGCCCTGTTCGAAGATATGCTCGTATGCGTAGGCTGCGGCACGAACAAGCAGCTGTCAGAGCCACTTACATTCGAGCGATACTTGTCGATGGGGCATGTCGTGCTCAAATTCAGGCACACCCGGCAGCCCACCATGGAGGAGTGGTATTTGCTCGAGCACGGTTTCGAGAGACGTATCGAGGTCGTCGTACAGGGCTTTAGCCTGATCGCGCCCGTCATATCAGGCACCAACCGCATCGGGACCATGCCCTTACGGCTGGCGCAGCATTTCGCAAAAACAACACCCCTGCGGATTGTCGGACTTCCGCCGCCACTTCCTCATCCCGCATTCACGGAGGCCGTCCAATGGCCCGCGCTTCACAATACTGATCCGGCAAGCCTGTGGATGCGGGAAATGATGTTGCAGGAGGCATCTCGCCTGGCGCCTTTGCTTGAAAGCTATTGAGCGTCTCGGGCTTCCTGGAGGCGGTCGCGATCGCGTAGGAGCGGTTGCCATTCGGGCGTCAGGCCTTTGGCTCGGCAGAGCGGCGCAGTTCCTTGCTGAGTACGAGGGCCAGGAACGAGCAGAACACATGCCCGGGTTGGTGCTGAGTTGACTGCCGCCTCCGATTTCGCGTGCGAAGTCCCAGAAGATGTCTAGCCCCACTCAAATGCCAACTTTGCCGGCCTTGCCGCGGCTTTTCACGCGCGGCCAGGCGAGGAGATGCCGGTCGACGAGGTCAATCCCAATGGACTGTGCCGGCCTCGCTCGGCTACTGGCGTGAGGCATCCTTGACGACACCGCCCTGCACCGACAACGTCGAGATGTTGGCAATGAAGCCGGTCGCGATTGACGCTGCGGATGTAGGCAATTTACCTCGCGCTTCCGCCTGAACGCGTGGCCGATCCGTTCACCCAATTGGCGCTTCATCCTGGGCCGCGGCTCAGGCCTGTGGGGTGCGGCTACCCCGCGTGGATGGGATCATCAATCAACTTTCTCTCATTCATGAAAGGAAACTTCCCCGCTTACGATAGAGGCCATCAGTTTCATATATTTTCCGGCAGATGAATGTCGAACGGCAGAAATGTCTGTCCTGGTGTTTCAGCAGTGCCGGTCTCGATAGCCCGCGTCATCAGCGTTATCAGCTCCTGGGAAAGCCGGCGCATTGGCGTGGCGACCGCCATCGTGATGATGTTATCAGCGAGTGCCGCCCGAGATTCCGGCGTGATTTCATTCACGATCGCGACGAGATCGCGACTTTTACCCTCTTCCCGGACCGCGGAGATGGCGCCCTCCATGCCGCCCCCGGCGACATAGAAGCCGACGAGCTCGGGTTCCCGCTGCATGAGATCAAGCGTTGCCTCGTAGGTGACCTGCCGTTTCTCCAGGTTCACAAGCGGATCGAGCACCTCGAACGTCGGCGCGTTCTCACGGCAATAGGAGCGAAAGCCGACATCACGGAGCTCGTGCCCCTGGAAACGATGGCTACCGACAAACACCGCCACCTTGCCGGGCCGTTTTGCGACCTTGGACACCATCCAAGCGGCCGTGCGCCCCACCTTGCGGTTGTTGAGGCCGATATAGCCCTGTCGCACGCCGGCGGCGAAGTCGGAAAGCAGCGAGAAAACCGGAATGCCTTTGGCCTTGAGGTCCTCAACCGCTGCTGTAATTTTTGGGTGGTCCGGTGCCACCATCGCGATCGCATGGCAGCGTGCGCCCAAATCCTTGAGCGGTGCGATTAGGTCGCTCGGCATATGTGACGGGGCGAATTGGATGAGCGGAATGCCGTGGAAGGACTGGGCCAAATTGACCGACGCTTCGACCTCGCGCGCAAAGTCTTGGTAGAAATGCTGGGCCGGTTTTCTCAAGATGAAGCCCAGACGGTAGCACGGTAGGTCTCGCCGCAAGCGCTGCTTGATGAGCCCGGCAGCATGATAGCCGATCGCGTGGGCGGCGTCGTGGACCCGCCGCGCGGTCTCCTCGCGCACCGGATGGCGGGCGTTCAGAACCCGATCGACCGTTGCTACGCTGACTCGGGCTTCGCGGGCGAGATCGGCAATTGTGGGGCGCTTGGTCATGGGTCCTATTCTGATTGGTTTTTGACGCAGGCTGGCTCTCTGTCACCTAGCGCGATTCGACAATGGTTTCGGGTGGGCAAAGTGAAGACGCCCGCATACTGAATGATCGACAGCGTATTGGACTACTCCAGACGTAGACCGGCCGGGTATAACGGAAGGTTCATTCGCTTAGGGCGGCGATGATTTGCACTCACACATTAGCGCTTCTGATACATGGTCCGTGAGGCGCCGTTTAGAGCCTGCGAGTCGATCGTTCAGGTCATGTGACCAGCTTGGCGAAACCGGTCGCGGTGCGTCGCCCTTACTCGGCGGAGGATAGCTTGTTTGATGCCTCGGCAAGCTGATGACCGCAGAAGGCGGCTTTCATCTGCGCTTGGTCCAATTCTCCTTCCCAGCGGGCGACGACGAGGGATGCCACTGCGTTACCAACGCAATTCGTCAACGCCCGGCATTCGGACATGAAGCGGTCGATGCCGAGTATCAGGGCCATCCCAGCAACGGGAACACTCGGAACTACGGCGAGCGTAGCAGCCAGGGTGATGAAGCCCGCACCTGTCACACCTGCAGCGCCCTTGGAGGAAAGCATCGCAACGAGCAGCAGCAGCACCTGATCGCCGATTGACAGATCGGTGTTCGTCGCCTGCGCGATGAAGAGGGCCGCCAGGGTCATGTAGATATTCGTGCCGTCCAGATTGAACGAATATCCGGCCGGGATGACGAGACCCACAACCGAACGCCTGGCGCCCGCCTTCTCCATCTTCTGCATGAGCGAGGGGAGCGCGGCCTCCGAGGAGGACGTTGCGAGGACAAGCAGCAGCTCTTCCTTGATGTAGCGAATGAGAGAACAGATCGAAAAGCCGTTGTAGCGGCAGACCGCGCCGAGAACCCCGAACACGAAGAGGAAGGCGGTGAAATAGAACGTCGCGACCAGCATCGCGAGGTTGACGACCGAACCGATGCCATATCTGCCGATGGTGAAGGCCATTGCGCCGAAAGCGCCGATCGGCGCGGCTTTCATCAGAATGCCGACGAGCTTGAAGACAGGCGCGATGAGCGCCTGAAGGAAGGAAACGACAGGCTTGCCCGTCTCTCCGGCCATCGCGAGCGCCATGCCGAACAGAACCGAGAAGAACAGCACCTGCAGGATGTCGCCTTCCGCGAAGGCGCCGACTATCGTTGGCGGGATGATGTTCATCAGGAAGCCGGTGACCGACTGCTCGTGGGCCTTTGCGGCATAGGTATTCACGGCCTGGACATCGAGCGAGGCCGGATCGATGTTGAGGCCGGCGCCAGGCTGGACGACATTGGCGACGATCAGGCCGACGATCAGCGCGAGCGTCGAGAAGGTGAGGAAATAGACCATTGCCTTGCCGGCGACCCGGCCGACCTTGTGAAGATCGTTCATGCCGGCAATGCCGGTCGCAATTGTCAGGAAGATGACAGGCGCGATGATCATCTTGACCAGCTTGATGAAGGCATCACCCAGCGGCTTCAGGCTCTCGCCGGTTCCCGGATAGAAATAGCCAATTGCGACGCCGAGGGCGATGGCGGCAAGCACCTGCGCGTAAAGCTTGGCATAGAAGGGTTTGCGGGGCGCGGGACTCGCGCCGCGGACTTGTGCAGCTGACACTGTTTCTCTCTCCCTGACCGGATCGAGGTGGCGTGACTTCTCCCGGGCTTCTCCCTATCGCGGCGCTCCGGTCGAACGCTGCACCAACGCCGCCGCAATACCCATGCCAAATGGATCCGCATGACCTGAACTGACGTTGGGCTCGCCAATGATGGGATGAATGCGGTGGCACAAGACGGGAATGACAAGGCCGCCGTCCAGCACGCGCTTGATGTTCTCCGGCGGATTGCCGGTCGATCTCTCTGGCTTGCGGTTTTGCTGCACATCGTGGTGGGCTCCTCGGTTTGCCGACTTTGGGAAGGGCCGCATCGCTGGCACCAGAGCGGAGAACTGCCGTGTTCTTTGCCGCGCTGCCGCTGCAGCGACAGCTTGAAAGCGACGTCGAGACGTAGGGATTGACGCCGCTGGTGCTGACCGCGACGATGCGGTTCAGAAGTTCCGAGCACCGCCGAGAAAGCCGCGCTCGACCGCCACCTTCGCGCCTTCACACGCGACGCCGCCGCCTTATCTGTGTCATCAATATCGAGGAAATGGCGGTTGCCGCGACCGACCAGTGTCGTCGGCAGTGATTATCGCTCCCGCCCCTGGTTCGCAAGCGCTGGTGAATGGCACGGCCCGGCAATTTATACTCGGCGCGGTCAGCCGCTCAGGCACCGCATCGCCGGCGCCGTATTTCTGTCGTTCAACATCGCCGACAAAAAATTAGAACTGATGAATTCTATCATAGGCCGCGAGGTTTCCTTTCACGAATGAAAGAAAGCTCGATTGACTATCCCGCCTCGCTCCAGTCTTTTGAAAATCAACGTGTGGTTGCCCCCGTGCAAGCCGAGAACGTGGCCAAGCTTCGTGGAGGGAGAGCCAAGCGATGCGTCAGGGGTCGACCCGCTTTGTACTCGACCACACGGCGGTGGCACGAGTTCACGTCAGAACATTTTCGCGCTTGCCCGCGACGTCGCGGGCGCACATGCCGCCGGCATGCATTTCATGGCGCGAGATCGAGGATCACATGCACCACAACATTCCCAAATCAGAACAAAATGCCAGCGAGTGCCGCATTTCGCTTCCGGATGCGAAAAGGGCTTACCCAAAGTCCGAGACGAACACCGCGGTCCCTTTTGTGCCATCGCACGAGCACGCGCTTACCGGCATCTTCGAAATATCGAAAGTACTCACCGACCCCGCCCGGCTCGAAGTCACGTTGGCCAAGGTCGTCGATCTCCTGCCCTCGTTTGTGCAGATGCGGCACGGCATCATCGCTCTCTTCGACGCTGAGGGCATACTGGACATCACCGTAGTCACCGGCTGCGACGAGAACAGCGATGAGCGCTCCCGGATGCGTCTGCCGCGCAAGGCAATCGATCGGATTGTGACGACGGACACGCCGCTCGTCGCCGAGAACATAGCGGTGCATTCGGCCTTCACTGCCGCTGACATAGAGGTGCTTGGGGCCTCCGACCCCGTGTCCTTCATCGGCGTTCCCATTCGTGTTGATGGGAACGCCGTAGGCACGCTGACTATCGACCGCGCCTTGGACAGCAGGTCAACGTATCGGCTCGATTATGATGTCCGGCTGCTCACCATGATCGCCAACATGGTGGGACAGACAGTCAAGTTGCACCGCTTCTCCGCGGGGGACCGCGAACGACCGACAGAGGTGGAAGATCGGCTGCAAACGCAATTCTCTGATGTCAAGCACTCTGCACCGCAGCGCAAGAAGGTTCACGTCAAGGGGATGATTGGCGATAGTCCGGCGCTAAGCGCGCTGCTCGAGAAGATCGCAGTGGTAGCTAAGGCAAAGACCACGGTTCTGTTGCGAGGCGAATCCGGTACCGGGAAGGAGCTGGTCGCCAAGGCAATTCACGAGTTGTCGCCGCGCGCCAAGCGGCCCTTCATCAAACTCAATTGTGCAGCGCTGCCAGAGACAGTCCTGGAATCCGAATTGTTCGGTCATGAGAAGGGTGCCTTCACAAGCGCGTTCAATTCCCGCAAGGGTCGCTTTGAGCTCGCCGACAAGGGGACGTTGTTTCTGGATGAGATCGGCGAGATCTCGGCCTCCTTCCAGGCAAAGCTACTGCGCGTGCTACAGGAGCAGGAGTTTGAGCGCGTCGGCAGCAACCAGACCATCAAGGTCGACGTTCGCGTGATTGCCGCCACGAACAGGAACCTTGAAGAGGCGGTTGCAAGGAATGAGTTCCGCGCCGACCTATATTATCGCATCAACGTGGTTCCCTTGCTGGTGCCGGCATTACGCCAAAGGCGCAGCGATATTCCGCTCCTCGCAGCTGAGTTTCTCAAGAATTTCAACGATGAGAACGGCCGTACGCTGACCTTCGATGCGCGTGCGATTGAAGTACTGATGAAATGTGAATTTCCCGGCAACATTCGCGAGCTTGAAAATTGCGTGCACCGGACAGCGATCCTGGCGGAGGGACGATCAATCGGGAGAAACGACTTTGCGTGCTCCCACGACCAATGCTTTGCCGAGGCGCTGCGGAAGAGCAGATCGGGCAAGGCCGCGCTGCAACCAGCGCCAATCCTCCCAGAGGCAGTGAATCCGGCCACGCCGCCGGATGCGGCCGCTCGTTCGGCCGCCACCACAGTCCCGCCTGCCGGAGCAACCCACTCATTGGGCGCGAGGACCACCGACGCCGAGCGCGTCATTGCTGCCATGGAAAGATGTGGCTGGGTGCAGGCAAAGGCGGCGCGCCTGCTTGGACTGACCCCGCGCCAGATTGGCTACGTGCTGAGGAAATACGGCATCGAGGTCAAGCGTCTGTGAAAGCATGACTCAGGCGGATTAGCTGAGACCGCTTAGCGGCTTGGCCCGCGCAGGGATGCAGATCCGCGTCCGCGTCAAGTCGATCCGACCGAGGACAGCCTGGCCGAATTCCCGTGGCAGCCGGCGTTGCGACCATCTTGTGAAAGGCGACGCTGCCATCGTCAATCCGTCCGCCATGTTGCTCTCGTTGCGAGCTCATACGGATGCCCCTGTGCGACTGAAACGGAGATAAAATATGTCCGATGCAAAACTGCAAGCTGTGCTTTCGTCTCTTCCGCAAGGGACGCGACAGTTAGATGCTCTGCCGTCCAATGGACCAGCGCCGGACGAAAGTTTTGTCAAGCTGAATACGAATGAGAACCCGTTTCCGTTGCCGCCAATCATAATGCAAAGTGCAGTGGCGGCCCTCAATCGCCAGTATCTGTATCCGGACGACGATAACATCAGCTTGAGGGAAGCAGCGTCCAATACCTATGGGGTATCCACGGATCAGGTCATCGCAGGCAACGGGTCGTCTGAACTGCTCGGACTCATCTACAGAGCTTTCCTCGCCCCTGGCGACAAGGTGGCGATGATATCGCCAGGGTTTTCGTTCAACCGCAAACTTGCCATGTTGCATGGTGCTGAGTTTCTCGAGATCGGATGTCAAACTCATTCGCTGCCAATGGAGCAATTGCTTTCCGGTCCGGCAAAAGACGCCAAGTTCATTCTGGTGGCCAATCCAAACAATCCGACCGGAACATTCCTCTCGATAAGCAATATCGAACGCCTCGTGGCACAATCGGATCGCCTGGTCGTCCTTGATGAGGCCTATGTCGACTTTGCACCCGATCACGGGCTGCGCCTCATCAACCGTTATTCGAACCTTCTGATCTTGAGAACATTTTCGAAGAGCTATGCCGCCGCCGGCATTCGCGTCGGTTTCGGTTTCGGTCACCCTGAGATTATTGGCAGGCTGCGCAACATCCAGAACGTCTTCAACATGAACGTGATCGGGCATGCGGTTGGTATCAGCGTGCTTGCGCATCGCGGCGCCTACGCAGAGAACCACAAGCACATCAGACATGAACGACAGCGAGTGACAGCCGCACTGTCGCAACTTGGATTTTCCGTAACGCCCTCCCACGCAAATTTCCTGCTAGCCCGTGTGCCAGCGGGACAGGACGGCTCATGGTGGCAAGCAGCCTTAGAAAGGCAAAAGATACTCGTTGCCTACTTTCCGGACAATGGTTTGGAACATTGCATCCGCGTCAGCATCGGCACAAAAGAGCAATTGGATGCATTTCTTGCTGCCGCTCGCGATATAGTTGGAAGCTTAAACATACCAAGCACCACGGGCAGGGGAGCGTCAGGCTCTGCTCGTTCGGTACGCTGACGCTAATCCGATATCACACATTGCTATCTTTAGACTTGCTTGGTCACCCAAGCACGACAACATTTTTCTTTAAAATCAGGGACAATATCGAGTGACAAACGTCTTTCCTTCAAACCTAGCCTTCGGCATCTTCGATCATCTGGACGAGGACGGCCTCGATATCGCCCGGCAGTACGAAGATCGCCTGATATTAGCAGAGGCGTGCGATCAGCTAGGGTTCTATGCCTATCATCTCGCAGAGCACCACTGTACCCCCCATGGGAGAGGTCCATCGCCGAATCTGTTCTTATCGAGCGTCGCCCAGCGCACCCGGCGCCTGCGTCTCGGACCCTTGGTGATGCTGCTTGCGCTTTATCATCCGCTGCGTGCGTTCGAAGAGATCTGTATGCTGGACCAGTTGAGCGGTGGCAGGCTCGAACTGGGCATAGGGCGCGGTGCTCTCCCGATCGAATTGGGTTACTTCGGGATTGCTGCGGACGCGGTGCCGGGCCGCTATGCGGAAGCCAGCGAAATTCTTGTTGAAATACTTGTTAATGCCATGAAGGTTGGCACGCTGTGCTATCAGGGCCGCCATTTTGAGCTCAATGACGTTCCTTTGACGCTAAGACCTCATCAGCGTCCACATCCGCCGACATGGGTCGCCGCCAATCGACCCGAGTCCGCAGCCTGGGCCGCTGCGAATGGAGCAAATATCGCGTGTGTAGGACCTTCCTCTTCTGTTCGCAAAACTACTGATGCGTTCCGCGCCTATCAAGAGGACAACACTGGCGCGGGCAATCGAGCGCCATTTATTGGATTGCTCCGCATGGTCGTGGTTGGGCGTTGTGACACACATGCCTATTCGCTCGCGGCACCTGCTTACGAACGATGGCTCAAGAGCTTCCAATTCCTTTACGAGCTTAACGCTATCCCCACTCCACCCAACCTGCCGCTGACCTTCGATGCGGCAGTCGAGAGTGAATTGTGCGTGGTAGGATCAGCAGCGTCTGTGCGAGAAGCTCTGCTCAGTCAGTTGGAAGAGGCAGGTGCTAACTACCTTCTTTGTCAACTGGCATTTGGGAATCTGCCGCTAGATGCTTCCCTATACACCGCGACGACCATTCAATCCGAAATCATGGCTCGACTTGGCTGACCATGAAATTCGCGGTCTGATCCGAAGGTAAATCGTTGTAACAGCGCTCCCTCACATTGCTCGAGCGTGCACGTGGTGGGGATTGGGGAAATCGTGAGGGAGGCCAAACTGACGACGAGCCGGCGGCACAGATTACCAGGTTTGTACGTTGGCCGGCATCTGGGCACGGTGTGAGACTGCACGATCCTAAGGAGATGATGGCCGAGCGCGTCACGATGCCGGCACGCATCTGCTCGTCGCGCTCGCGCTAGTCGTTGCCCATAGCCCGCCGCAAGAGGTTCTTCTCGACCGGGGCGGCGCCGGTGGCGGCTCCCGCATCCAGCTTCATCAGCGGCTCGGCGGTAGCAAAGCCGTCACTCGCTACGGCGCTGTTGAGGGCGCGCTCGCGAGCGGCTTTGCTACGCCGAGCGACACCACCTGGAGCGAGTTCGCCCGATGTCGCGGCGTGCACCGCGGTCGGATAACGACGCTGGAGGAAATCGTTCGCAGCCGGTCTTCACGATCCGCGCGAGTGCTTTGCATGAATGCTGCCTGCTTCCTCGTCTGCGGCGGCCTGAGTGTCCGCCGGCACGCCCGAAGTCAATGTCAGTACCACAAGGCCGCCAAGACGTCAGGTCTGGGAGCCGGCTTGTACGGTCGTATCGTGTTCTGGAATATCGTCAAAGGAGGCGTAGTTGAGATTGTAGAGTTTGGAATACAGGCCGCCCATGGCTATTAGCTGATCGTGGTTGCCAGTCGCAATAACTTGGCCATTCTGAAGCACGATGATGCGGTCGGCACCCCGGATCGTGGCAAGACGGTGGGCGATGACGAGGCCAGTGCGCCCTTCAAGCAGCTTTATCAGAGCCTTCTGAATCTGCATTTCCGTGTAGCTGTCGATGTTGGCGGTAGCTTCGTCGAGCACGAGGATCTTGGCGTCGGCGACGAGGGCGCGGGCGAAACTGATAAGCTGGCGCTGGCCGAGAGATAAGTTGTCGCCGCGTTCGCCAAGTTGGGTCTCATACCCGTCGGCGAGGCTCATTATGAAGTCGTGGGCGCCGACCGCCTTGGCGGCCTCGATCACCTTGTCGCGCGTGGCTTCCGTCTTGTGGTATCGAATGTTCTCGAAGACCGTCCCGGTGAACAGGAACGGCTCCTGCAGCACCATGGCGACCTGGCGGCCGAGCGATTCCTGGGTGAGATCGCGCACATCATGTCCGCCGACCAGCACTTGGCCCTGCTGAACATCATAGAAGCGGTGGACCAGGGCCATCGCGCTCGATTTGCCAGAACCGCTCGGCCCGACCAGTGCGACCGTCTCGCCGGGATTGACCCGGAAGGAGACATTTTTCAGCACCGAACGGTTCGGATTGTAGCCGAAGGTGACGTCCCTGAACTCGACCGAGCCGTCCATTTCGGGCGAAAGCACCTCGGCATTGGGTTTGTCCTGAACATCGATCTTGACGTCGAGCACATCGGTCAGGCGCTTGCCTGAGGCCATGGCGCGCTGCATGACCGAATATTGCAGGGTGAGTGAGCGGATCGGGTCAAAGAAGCGCTGGATGTAAAATAGGTAGGCAACCAATACGCCCACATCTATGCGGCCATTCATGACCATCGAGCCGCCGACCACAATAACGGCGGCCATGGCGAGGCCGGTGAGGCCATCGACGATAGGCACCATGACCAGTGCATATTTGGCAGCGATCAGGTGGGTCCTGAGGTTGGCATGGGCCTTGTCGTCAAAAAGGATGAAATTCACCTGCTGGCGGTCCATTGACTGGACGGTGCGCACGCCGTGAATGGCTTCGGCCAGCGCGCCGTTGACGACGGAATTAGTCTCGTGTGCGGCCATGAAGGCGTCGCGGGCACGCGGCAGCCAGACAATGCGGACGATCACCAGGACCGGCAGAACCGAGAGCGTCAGGAGGCCGAGGCGGAAGTCGAGCCACAGCATTACGAAAACGATGCCGAAGAGAAGCGCAACATCGCCTACGGAATATACCGAGGTTTCGAGGAATTCCTGTATGGAGTTGACGTCGCCTTGCAGGCGCGACATGAGGCGTCCGACCTCGGTCTTGTCCATGAAGGAGAGCGAAACCTTCTGCAGATGGCCAAACATGGCGCGGCGGATGTCGAACAGGACAGTTTCGGCCACTTTCCCAACCACGGTTTCCTGCATGTAGCCGGCAGCGAAATTGACCAAAATCGCCAACACGAACGCGCCGACGGCCGCGAGCTGGGCTGAGCGATCGGTCCTTGCCGGGTTCATGCCCTGGTCGAGCGCGTAGCGGATGATCAACGGGATGAGAAGCTGCGTCCCGCTGAAGATCAGCATTGCTGCAATCGTGATGACTACCCTGGCCCGATAGGGACGGACGAAAGCCCAGATGCGCCGGAGGATGCTCTTGTCGAAAGCCCGGCCGAACATCTCCTCCTCGATGCGGTGCGAGCCGACAACCGCGCGCGGAGGGCGTCTACCGTCGTCACGTTCGGCTTCGACTTCGCCGGCGCGGCCCTGCGCCATCAGCGGGCGCCCCCATACTGGGTCATATTGTCATCACCCGGGCGCGTCTGGAGATCGTAAAGGGCCCTGTAGCGTCCCCGCTTCGCCAAAAGCTCTTGATGCGTGCCGCGTTCTACGATTTCGCCGTTATCGACAAAAAGGATCTGATCGGCATGCACAAGCGCACTCAGCCGGTGCGCGATGATGATCGTCACCCGATCCTTGGCGAAGCGCCGCATCGCCGCGCGGATGCGCTGCTCGGTGCCGGCATCGATCGCGGCCGTTGAGTCGTCGAAAACGACGACGGAGGGGCGCAGCATCATGGTGCGAGCAATCGTGAGACGCTGGCGCTGGCCGCCAGAGAGAGAGACGCCGCGTTCGCCCACGACCGTCTCGTAGCCCGCTGGGAGCCCGAGGATGTAGTTGTGGAGCTGGGCGAATTCGCCAGCGCGTTCGATTCGCTGTCTCTTCGCCCAGGGATCGCCATAAGCGATGTTGTTCTCGATCGTAGTGGTGAATAGGAATGCATCCTGCTGTACGACGGCGACCGCCTTGCGAAGCGTCGCGAGGGTGACATTGCGTATGTCCTGGCCGTCCAGCGTGATGGCGCCACCGGTCACGTCATAAAAGCGGGGGACCAGATGAGCTATCGTCGATTTGCCCGAACCCGGCGGACCGACGATCGCGATCGTCTCGCCTCTACGGGCCTCAAAGCTGAGGTTCTTCAGAATGGCGCGGTTTTCGGCGCTGGGGTACGCAAACGAGACATTGTGGAAGCGCAGAGTGCCGTCGCTTATCTCGAGCGGTCTGCCCTCGAGAGCATCCCTGATTGTGATCTCCTGGTCGAGGAGACCGAAAAGCCGCGAACCGCAGCTAGAAGCGCGGGCAAAGGCATTGACCATGAGGCCGATCTGGCGGACTGGCATTTGCAGGATTGTCATGAAGGTCAGGAAGGTCGCCACCGTTCCGACGCTGATCTCGCCAGCGACGAGCTTGCTGCCACCGATCCAGAGCACCAATCCCATTGCGAAAAAGAAGGACAAGGTCATCGCCGACGTGCTGGGCACGTAGATGTCAACGCGGTCGTGGGCGAGGTCGAGCGCGTTCTTGGAAGCGCCGTCGAACTTCAGCATCTCATAGGCTTGAGCCGCAAAAGCGCGGACCACGCGGATGCCTGCGAGATTTTCCTCCATCACGCGGCTTAGTACCGAAAGCCGCTCATGCAGGTCGAGCCAGGTGGCGCGCAGCCTAAGCTGTGTGGCCGATGAGCGCCAGGCGACAAAAGGCACGAAGCTCAGCGCGACCAGGCCGAGCATGGGATCGGTCGAGATCATCATGTAGGCGCCGATCCCGATCAGCATGGTGAGCAGGACCACGCGAACGAGCGCGGTGGAAAAATACATCCGCACGCCTTGGAGATCGAGCATTCCGATGGTGATCAGATCGCCTGAATGGACCCGGTCGTGAAAGGAAAAGCTGAGACGCTGGATCTTGTCGTAGTAGGCGAGCCGCAGTTCGTACGCGACATGATGCCCGACGGCTTCGGCAAAATAGTTCTGCGCCATCGTGAAAAGGCCGCGTAGCGCGCTGACGGCGAGCAGCAGGAGAGCCGGAATCCAGAGCGCTTGTCCTGCCGCGGTCCCCGCGACACCGCCCCCGATGGCTGTCTGGGTCTGGTCGACAGCCCGGCCGAGCAGCTGGGGAATGAGCAACTGGAGGATTGCCGCCATGATCGTCGAGCCCATAGCGAAGGCGACGTGCCAGGGATGCCGCAAATTCATCCGCGTGATGCGCAACAGCGTACTCAAATCCCGGCCCCAGCGCGCCGCTTCCACATGGGTCAACGAATTCAGAGCGTTCGTTGCGCTGCCGATAGCATCACTGCTCACGGATGTATTCCCGACTGCATTTTGCGCCTTCGAGGCAAGCCGAAGGACCAATCATCAAAGGGGCCCGCCATTGTTAATCCTGTCCACCACCTGCAGCAGGGCGCGTTCCTATAAGCCGAGCCGCGGCTTCACTTACTGGCATGTCGATCACCGTGATTCCGCTTGCCGCAAGGAAACGCGCTTCGTTTCTGGTCAGCGTTTCCGCGTCCATTACCGCGCAATATGGACCTCGGGAGCGCTTCATGATCTGCCTGGCGTAGGTGCGCAGCATCTGATCGTTGAAGCGGCAGCCAACGAAGAAAAATCCACGGGTGATGCGCCCTTCCTTCACCACGTCTGGGATCGGTGTCTGGATATCGATTTCGGTCAGGACTTCGACATAGTCGGAATCTGCGACGAGAAAGTTTTGCGCCGGCCTAATACTCCCGTGAGGTGTATAGAGAACCGTCTTTGCCCCCGATCGGGGGTCGAGTTCCCTCCCGGACAAATCGTAGGTTTTCGTCCAAATGTTACCGATTTCGTTCGCCCGCGTGACGCCTTGTATCTCAACGACGTCCGTTCGGCCGGTCTCTACGAGAGCCGTGCGCATCGCGCCGTCGTACCAGCTGTCGACGATGAGGGAGAGCGGCAGCCTTGCGAGCCAGGCGTGGAGGAGGGTCGGCGCCACCGGCGCTGCGAATATGTCGGTCATCCAAGCTTGAAGCGTCCGGCGACGCCGGCGCTGTTCGATGAACTGCGCAACCGACCACATATTGGTGCGGATCCTGGAAGGGGCTGGCGCCCGTGCATTGAGTGCCGCGGCAACGACCTCGGGCGTATGCGGCACAGGCGGTTCCGCACAGTTGAACCCAAGAAGACCCGGACCGAGATAGGGGATCACCTGATCGGCGGCGAGCGCCTCCTTCGCCAGGTCAAGCAGCTTTTCGGCAAAACTGTCCCGCACGATGACCAGGTGGCCCGATGTCAGGATCGTGTTCATGCTCGTTTCCTCGCGACGCACCTTATGAACGGGCAGCATCAGTCCTCTTCGGAAACCTTCCTTGCCTCGACGGTGATCGGCAGACGCGTATCCCGTGGAAGATCGGGTAGGAGGAGCCGCCACCCGTTCCTGAGCGTCACAGTTCCGCCCCACAACTCTTCCTTCTCGAGCTTGATGATCGGCTCTTCGAGGTCCTTCTTCGGGACATACGCCGACAAGCCAGCATCGGTCCTGCGGATCATGACTTTCATCTGGCCGTCCCTTCATTGGTATTGCTATCAGCACTGCAGGGCACCTCGGCTTTGTCGAGGCTCATCAGTTCACGCGCTCGCATGCCGACGACTGTGCCACGGTCGATCCATTCGACCGCATAGATGAAGAACTGCTGGAGAAAGGTGCCAATGTCGCGCACATATCCCTCGTCGCCCTTCCGCACGAGATTTTCGCCGATCTCCCTGCCAGGATAGGTGCCGTCATTCTTTATGTGGCGAGTGGCACGTACCCGCTCTCCCGGCATGAATCGTGGAGGCCTGCGGATTTCGACCTCCTCTTCGCGTCCGAGCGACATGTCCGTTCCCTGATTTCTCTTGAGGCTGCAGATTGTGAACAAAGGCGTTCCAGGCGTCCTGCGAAGGCATCCCCGACCATGTCGGCAGCCCAATGTTCGTCACGCAGGAACGCAGGTCTTCGGCACCGGGCATACCGAGGCACATTGCTGCGCATCGAAGACCCCCTCGCACTCGGTGCACTTTTGCGGCTCGATCACATAGCTCTCGCCTTTGAACTTGATCGCGCCGGAGGGACACTCGAATTCGCAGGCGCCGCATTGGGTGCATTGGGATGCGATGATCTTGAAAGCCATTTTAACTCCTGGTCCGAATGGATGAGACGCGCTCAGGCCGTCGCCGCGAGTGCGGGGGTCCCAGACGCGGCCGCGTAAATCGCGCTGATTGCGGTCTCGATATAGTCGTGGGCATATGCGTCGGTGGCTTGGATTCCAGCGTCGGCGAGCTGATCCTGCGGGCAGTTTCCGATCTTGGCGCACAGCACGACATCTATGCCCTCAAGCGCAGCGATGACGCCATCCAGGGCGGCTTCTCCGCCCCAGCCGCCGAGACAATACTGCTCGACCTTGCGATGCCCGACAAAGCTGATCCCTCTCGGCGAGGCTTCGTAAACCTGGAATTCCTTCGCATGGCCGAAATGTTCATTGACGCGGCCGCCGCCCTTGGTTGCCACCGCGAAGAGAAGGGACTTGCCGGGGCTCGCTGCCTTGACCAATCCGATCGCTTCTCTCCTAGCCGCCACGTGATCACGGCGCTCCTCCGCGACCAGCTCCCGATAGGCCTTGCGATTGCTGGCATCGTAGGTGACCTCGCCGGGTATCCGGTCGAGTGTGAATTCCTGGCCACGATCCTCACCGAGCAGGCCGACGGCATCTGCCCGGCACTGCCGGCAGTGGCGCATCAACTGGGCGCCGCCTTCGACACGGTCCTGAAGAGCCTTCATCTCCATTGCGTTTGGGCCGCGTTGCCCGCTCAGTCCGTAGTGCGTGCCGTGCGCCGGGTCCGAAATCAGCGGCATGAGGTTGTGCAGGAACGCGCCTCGCTCCTTGACCCATCTATTCACCTCGATCAGATGCTCATCGTTCACGCCGGGGATCATCACCGAATTGATTTTGGTGAGGATGCCGCGCGCGGTCAGCATCTCCAGACCCAACATCTGCCGCTCGTGCAGGATCCGGGCGGCTTCGATGCCGAAGTAGCGGCGATGGTCGTAAAAGATCCAAGGATAGATCTTTGCACCGACCTCAGGGTCGACCATGTTGATGGTGATCGTCACGTGATCGACATTCATGTCGGCAAGCTCATCGACATGGTCCGGCAGCGCGAGCCCATTCGTGGAGATGCAAAACTTGATGTCTGGGATTTCCCTGCCGACTCGTTCGAACGTTGCCTTCGACTTCTTCCAGTCGTAACAGGCATCGCCAGGTCCGGCGATGCCGAGCACGGAAAGCTGCGGCACCTCGTTGGCGACCGCGACCACCTTGCGTAGCGCCTGGTCGGGCGTCAGCTTTTCGGAGACCACCCCAGGCCGGCTTTCGTTGGCGCAGTTATATTTGCGATTGCAGTAGTTGCACTGGATATTGCAGCCGGGCGCGACCGCGACGTGCATGCGCGCGAAATAGTGATGCGCCTCTTCTGAAAAGCAGGGGTGATCCTTGATCTTCTCCCAGACAGCCGGATCCGTGTCGTCCGGCTTTATCGACGAGCCGCAGGACGAAGACGCGCAGCCACCGGCTTTCACGGTGGCAAGCAACTGGTGATCGAATGTCGTGCTGAGGCTCTCAAGCGAAATTGCCGGTGCGGACATCGAACGGCTCCGTTGCTGGGTAATGTCGCAGTTCGAACCGCAAGAGCTATGCCATGTCAAAGAGCGGTTTTGGTTCACGAATTGTGCTTTCGTGTCGGATTCCGTCGGATTGCTCCGACACACCTTTGTCGGGCTTCCGACAATGGACAAGCAAATCGGGTCGCGAAGGTTACCAGCCTTGGGCGCGCAGAGTGTGAGGGAGACTACTCCGGGCTTACGTTTGACGTCATCACGACGTCTAGAATTTCTTCACGTCGATACCATGCCGGCGCAGCGCGTAGCCGATTTGCCGCGGCGTGAGGCCGAGGATACGAGCCGCCCTGGCCTGAACCCAACCGGCCTTGTCCATCGCGTCGATCAGCCGGTCGCGTTCCGTCAGACGCGGGGGACAAGCGGGATCGTTCGGATCGCCGGCCGCAAGGGGAGATACGTTGCCTGCGGAGGCACCGATGCGACTGGCCGGCAGCCGCAATCCGACCGGCACTGCGTTGACCCGTGCGAGATCGTCGATGGTATTGCCGCCATTCGAGCGGTCGGCTCGCTTCCAGAGGAGCCAGGAAAGGCACTGGCTCTTCTTACAGGCGAAATCGGATGGCGTGATCGTCCTTGAACGCGCAAGTGTCGCCGTCCTTTGGACGCAGTTCTCCAGCTCGCGGACGTTACCAGGGAAGTAGCATTGCGAGATCAGGTCAAGCGCCGACGGCGCGAAGGCGAGTGCGCGATCGTTCTCCTTGTTGAATCGATTGAGGAAGGCGTTCGCAAGGCGTGGAATATCGCCGGGTCGCTCTCTGAGCGGAGGCAGGATAATTGGCACCACATTGATGCGGTAATAAAGGTCGGCCCTGAACTCCCCTTTTATGACGGCCGTCTCGAGGTCCTTGTTGGTGGCGCATATGAGGCGCACGTCGACCTGTAGCGTTTTGGTGCCGCCGACTCGCTCCAACTCGCCTTCCTGCAAGACACGCAACAGCTTGGCTTGAAAGGCCGGCGAAATCTCGCCGATTTCATCAAGTAGCAGCGTTCCCTCATTTGCCAATTCAAAACGACCGGCGCGCTGGGAGATAGCACCCGTGAAAGCGCCCTTTTCATGCCCAAACAGTTCTGACTCCAGAACGCTTTCAGACAGTGCGGCGCAGTTCAATTTGACGAAAGACTTCTTCCTCCGACGTGAGAGCTTATGGATGGCTTGCGCAAAGAATTCCTTGCCGGTGCCGCTTTCACCCCGCAGAAGCACGGTGGAATTGGTCCCTGCTACGACCGAGACGGTTTCGAGCACCTGCTTGAGTGCGGGGCTTTCCCCGATGATCCCGTCGATTTTGACATTCGCATGCCGGGCAGGGTCGTAGGTCCTCCCCTCGTTGGGCGATTTCTCCGGTCTCCATTGCTCATGGACAGACCGCTGACGATCTGTACTCAGGATGCGATGGAGACGGATGGTCCGGCCGACAAGGTTGGCGACCATCGTCAGGAAGTATGTGTCCTCGTCGTCGCGAAAGTCGGTGGCGCCGTCTCCGGCGCGGTCGATCGACAATGTCCCAAGGATCTTATGATCAGCCTTTAGCGGGATACCGATAAAGGCAATTGGGATCGTTCCCCTGATCGAAGACGTTTGAAGGTCAGCCTGAAATAGTTGGGACTTGCGCACGTCCGGTATGAACAGCGGCGTCCCCGTAGCGACGATTTGATCTGTTATGGCCTGTGGTATGACGCGGCGAGTGCCTGATTGAGGTGCGTGGGTATTGCCGGCAGTTGCGGCAATCTCCGGCTCTCCTTCAGCGTCCACGACGACGATTGCTCCGTGACGCATCTGCAGAAACGAAGGCAGGATGTTCACGACATTGGCGAGCGTAATCTCCAGCTCGCTGGGGGCGGTCAGCACCTTCGATATCTCGTAGAGTCCCCTGAGCGCGATATCTGCTTGGGGCATGCTTTTGATGGGCGGTTCAGGGCGGGTATCCCGAGGTGCTACCTCGTCGACCCGATCTTGCGGTACGTGAGCCATGGAAACACCTCAGCGGTTGTCGTCCAGAGTGCTCCTCCTTTTGTGTCTGAGTCTGAATTGTGAAAGCACAGTATTCACGAGCTTCTCTTCGTGGCGCGGCAATTCAAGCAAAGATAGACTTGGCGTTGGTCGCGACCTCAGGTGTACCAAGATTGACCCTCTTGATACGGTGCGTGCGTCCTCATCCGAATTTGAAGAGGACTCCGAAGCCGCCGCGTGGATAGTTCCACTCGATCTCGCCACTGGTCTCGCACAAAATCCGGCAGGTGCCGCACTCCATGCAGCCGTCGGCAGTGATCTCCACTTGACCTTTGTCGTTCAACTCATAACATTTCGCGGGGCAGACGTGGGTCAGCGCGAGCAAGTTCGCGCTTGGCCTCTCGTGCGGTCGCACTTTGATATGCGGACGGCCGGAATCCACCAAGTAGCGGTTCTGGTAAAGCTTGTCCTCGACACGTGAGTTCGTCACTGCGATCGTCATTTCGTCTCCCCTCAGCGCCACGCCAATGCAAGGCGGACCGCGTCGCTGACCAGCCCCCAGCGCGAGCGCGCCTTGATGAAGGCCGCCGTGGTCGCCTTTTCCTTCTCGATCTTCGGCGTGCCGTCGACACGCATGAAGTTCTGCGCGGCTTGCGACATCAACCGCGGATAAGCCGTGAAGTAATTGCAGGAATTGGTGTGGAGCAAGGCCGGCATGTCTTTGTATTTCCTTAGGTCCTTGACCACGAAGGACTTGTCCAGCATGGCTTTGTAAATGGCGAGATTCCGTTTGGTCATAGGACCGTTGCGGCTCTTGACCTCGATGATTGCCTCAGCCGCGATGCGGCCGGAGGTCATGGCGAGGTTCGAACCCTCGCGGTGAATGGCGTTGTTCAGTTGCGCGGCATCGCCGACCACGACCCAACCGTCGCCAAAGAGCTGCGGAATAGCCTTGTAGCCGCCTTCGGGAATGAGATGCGCGGAATATTCTTTCACTTCCGAGCCGGCGATCAGCGGCCGGATCGAAGGATGGGTTTTTAAGGCGTCGAGGAGGACGTAAGGGCTCTCGACCATCGCGGCGAAATCGGAGACGAGGCAGCCAATGCCCAGTGAGATCGACTCCTTGTTGGTGTAGAGGAAGCCGAGCCCGGCCATGCTGCGGGAGGTCGTGCCCACCGCCTCGATCACGCAGCCTTCATCGCCTTTGAGGCCGAACCGCTGCTCAATGACCTCTTCGGGCAGGAAATGCATTTCCTTGACGGCGAGCGCCACGGTTTGCGGCTTCGGCATCTCGCGCAGGCCGGCCCGCGTGCCAAGCAGTCCGCATACACCTTCTGCGAGGACGACCACGTCCGCGTAGATGGCTCCGCCGGCCCGGTCTGTGCGGACGCCGATCACCCTGTCCTTGGCGTCACGGATGAGTTCCGTCACGGTCGTCTCGCACAGAACCGTCGCGCCGGCCTCGCGCACCTTACGCGAAAACCATTTATCGAACTGGGCACGGATGATCGTGTAGCGGTTGGGCTTCGCCTCATTGAAGTCGTCCGACCGATAGTGAATCCCGGTATGGGATGTGTCGTCCATCACCCAAAGCCGCTGTTCAACCAAATGCCGCTCGAGAGGCGCATCGTCCCGGAAATCCGGAATGATCTTCTCCAGCATGTTCGCGTACATGATGGCACCCTGGACATTCTTGGAGCCCGGATATTCACCCCGCTCCAACTGCAGCACCTTCAGGCCGTGACTGGCCATGGTGTAAGCAGCTGCGTTTCCGGACATGCCGGCCCCAATAACAATGGCGTCGAATTTTTCCTCAATCATGTCCATCCCTTAGCTCGCAAGCTTATCGCGACTGTGGGGCGACAGCCGCCGGGTGAAGGCTTCCGTCAGTGCGGGCAGGAAGCGGATCGCGTCGGTGACGATCCCGAGGTGAGCGAAATCGAAAATCGGCGCGTTCGGGTCGGTGTTGATGGCGACGATGAGATCCGCCCCCTCGACGCCAACCCGGTGCTGGACGGCGCCGGAAATCCCAGCCGCTATGTAAAGCTTCGGCCGGATGGTCTTGCCAGTTTGGCCGATCTGCCGATCAGCCGGCATCCAGCTCTTCTGGACCAACGGGCGCGAACAGCCATGCTCGGCACCAATTGCCCGCGCGAGGTTCTTCACCAGCTGCAGGTTCTCCGCCGCGCCTAGACCCAGGCCTCCCGCAACCACGACGTCGGCATAGGCAAGATTTGCCTTTGCCGACTGACTATCCGGCAGGAAGCCCAGGACTTTGGTAACGATCTCGTCCTCGGCTACCGAGAGCTTGTGCCGGATGACACGCCCGACCGGTTTATCCGCCCGCGGTGGCATGGGCATGACCCTCGGTCGCACTGTCGCCATCTGGGGGCGGAAATTGAGCGTATAGATCGTGCACAGCAAGGAACCGCCGAAAGTCGGACGGGTGGCGGCGAGCGAACCGTCGGTATCCACATCAAGTTCGGTGCAGTCGGCCGTGAGCCCTGTCTGCAAGGTCGTCGCCACGGAGCCGGCAAGATCCCTGCCGAGTGTGGTGGCACCGAGAAGAAGGATCTCGGGTTTGTGGGTATCGACCAGATCCGTCATCGCCTTGGTGAATGGCTCGTTCCGATAGTCGGCGAGCAGCGGCGCCTCGACGATGTAGACAAGGTCGGCGCCATAAGCGAACGCTTCGGCAACGGCGTTCCCGATGGCCTCTCCCGGCGGTCCAAGCACGACGCCTGCAAGCTGGACCTGAAGCTTGTCTGCTAACTTGCGGCCTTCGCCGAGCAGTTCGAATGATACGGGATGGACCTGGCCGCGTTCGAGCTCGATGAAAACCCAGATGTGCCGGTAGTCCTTGAAATGCGCGGGCAGCTCCTTCTTTATGCCGGCACGGCCGGCGGCAGGGCGAGGGGTTTCTCGGTTCGCGGTCGACATCGTCTGCTCCTTGCCCTCTCACGCGCCGCCGTTGAAGGCGAGCTCATGTTCCAATGCCGGCTGGCGGGTGAAGATTGCCGTGATGAGTTCGTCAGCGAGATCGCGCAAGGCCATCTCGGCGGTGTCGATTTTTGCCGCCTTTTCCGCCCGCGCAGGAGGTGCGAAAACGCGCTTGACGACCGTCGGTGAACCGCGCAGGCCGCATTTGGTGAGATCCTCAATGCCGGCGTCGGCCGCACTCCATTTCAAGACCTGGCTGCGCGCGGCGCACAGCGCGTCCTGGATCGAGCCCCGGCGGATCTCGTTTGTGCCTTCCAGCATGGTGATGAGGCAAGGGAGCCTGCTCTTCAGCATCTGTGTGCCGCCTTCGGAGCGGCGCTCGACCTTGATCTCGCGTGCAGCAAGGTCAATAGAGGCGATCTTCGCGACATAGGTCAGTTGCAGGAGTGCGAGGCGCTTGGCGATGCCGGGCCCGACCTGGGCGGTGTCGCCATCGATCGTCTGCTTGCCGGTGAAGACGAGGTCTGGCGTGCCGAACGTCTCGCCAACCTTCGCGATTGCCTGGGAAAGGGCGAACGAGGTCGCCAGCGTGTCGGAGCCGGCAAAATAGCGGTCGGTCAAGAGCACCGCTCGGTCGGCGCCGTAACCGAGCGCCTTGCGCAGCGCGTCCTCTGCCATGGGCGGACCCATAGTGAGCACGGTAACTTCGCCACCATGGGCGTCGCGCAGTCTGAGGGCTTCTTCGAGGGCGAACAGGTCGTAAGGGTTGATGATGGTCGGAACACCCTGGCGCATGATCGTGTTCGTCACCGGATGGACCCGTATCTGTGCCGAGTCAGGCACCTGCTTGATGCAGATTACGATGTGCATTGGCGGTTTCTCTAGGCTCCTGTCCGGATACGGGCTTGGCGGTTATCTCCTTGGTGCGCATCATTCGTGCCAACTGTTTTGCGTGCCCCTATTCCTAGAACTTCGGTTGGTTGCTTCTGAGGGCGCCGTGGTGAGGACTGGATTTGTCGGCTTCTCGACATTGTCGCGTTGCAACCCGTGTCGCGGTCATTCCTGTCCGAACCGCTTCAGTACGGAGTCGAACGGGACAAAGGTGCGGCCCGGCGTGGCAGGTTTGTTCGGATCGTGGTCTTTGAGCACCTTGAAGACCCGATGCGTGAGCGGCGAGGAAATCGCGAAGTCGTCGTAAGCGCGTTCGAGCGTCGCGCGCACCCGCGCGGCAATCACCTGGTCGGGCAGACCGGAGAAATCTTCTTCGGCAAGGTATTGGCCCACGCGCTTCATGATATGGAGCCGCGAGACATTGAGCACCTTCGGGTCATAGGAGACGCCAAGGACTGCAAAGAACTCCTCCGCAGCCGACAGGCGCTTCAGTCGTGCGAGGATGTCGGTGACATCGATGGGGCGGCTGTCAGCGGAACAATTCATTGCATTCTCCCTGGCCGCAAAACTGTGGCGTCGGTGCGCTCGCGAACGGCTGACCTGGATCCGCACAGCTCCGCGAGGGATGCCTCGCTGCACATTCCATCGTAGAGCTCGACCAGTTGAGTTGCAGTGACGGTCGATTTGGTCTCGGCCGCCTCGCGCCGGACGCGGGCCACCATCGCGGCTGCCAGATCCGGGTCGAGATCGCGACCGCTTTCGCTCAGCACATGGGCAATCGCAGTAGCGCCGGAATGCTTGCCGATGACGATACGCCGGCAGCGGCCCACGAGAGCTGGATCGAGCCCCTGATAAGTACGCGAGTCCTTCAGCAACCCTGCGACGTGAATGCCGGATTCGTGCGTGAAAACATCGGCGCCGACGACCGGTTTAATGGCCGCGGTTTGCCGGCGGGCGGCCCAAGCCACCTGGGCGGCGAGGTCGGGCAATGCGGTCAGCTCGATGCCGGTATCCGCGCCGTCGAGGACCGCCATCGCGGCGGCCACCTCTTCCAGCGCGGCATTGCCCGCACGCTCGCCGAGCCCCAGGACGGTGACGGAGGCATGGCGCGCGCCTGCGCGGATCGCGGCAAGCGTGTTGGCGGCAGCAAGTCCGAGATCGTTGTGCGCATGAAATTCAAGGTCGATTGGAGACTGGGCCACGAGCTCGGCGACAAGTTCGAAGGTCGAAAACGGGTCGAGAACGCCGACTGTGTCGGCTAGCCTGAGGCGGCTTGCGCCGGCGCGTGCAGCCGTCTCGATGACGCGGGCGAGATGATCCCGATTGGCCCGCGAGGCATCCTCGCAGCCCACCGCGACGAAGAAGCCGGCGGCGGCTGCGCGCCTGACCATATGCTCGATGACCTGGAGCGCTCCCGCCTTATTGAGGCCGAGCTTGGCGGCAAGTTGAATGTCCGACGCAGGCAGCGATAGATTGACGGCGTGGACGCCGCTCTCGATCGCTGCATCGAAATCCAGCGACGTCATCCGGCACCAGGCCATGAGCCGAACCGGGAGACGCCGCGCGACCGCGGCGCGAATTGTTTCGATCTCGTCGGCGCCCATGACCGGCGTGCCGATCTCGATCTCTGTGACGCCGGCCGCCGCAAGAGACTCGGCGATCTCCAGCTTTTCCGTCATGGTAAAGGCGACGCCGGGCGCCTGCTCGCCATCGCGCAAGGTCGTATCGTTGAGAAAGACATGGCGGGTCATGAACGGCAGCCTGTTCTGCTGCCGCTCAGGCATAGACCGGATTGAACGTCTTCGGAGCTTCGCTTACCCGGCCCAGAACTGGGAAAGCCACGCAGCTTCTCCACGATTGCCGGCATGACCTCGAGCACCCGGTCGACGTCCGCTTCGCCGTTGTCCCGCGCCAGGGAGAAGCGGACTGCCGCGTGTGGCGTTTTCATCGCGCTCAGGACATGGCTCGGTTCCAGAGAGCCGGAGGTGCAGGCGGAGCCGGAGGAACACGCGATGCCCACGCGGCTGAGGAGGAGTGGAATTCCATCACTTTCGACATGTTCGAAGGAGATGTTTGCGGTGTTGGGCAACCGTTCCAGGGGATCACCAGTGACACAGGTGCTTGGGATGCGCTGGAGAATCCCGTCCTCTAAACGGTCGCGGAGCGACTTTACCCGTGTGGTCTCGTCGTCCATGAATTTCAAGGCGAGTTCGGCCGCCATGCCGAGCCCGACTATGCCGGGCGTATTCTCGGTGCCAGCACGCCGGTTGTGTTCTTGGTGGCCCCCCTTGATCAGCGAGTGGAAATTGACGCCACGTTTTACGAAAAGCGCGCCGATCCCTTTCGGCCCGTGCAGCTTGTGGCCGGAGAGCGACACCATGTCGATTGCGGTCGACTTCAGGTCCATCGGAAGCTTGCCGACCGCCTGCACAGCATCGGTATGGAAAAGGGCGCCCACTTCCTTGGCCAACTCGGCAAGCCTGACCACGGGGAAGATTACACCAGTCTCATTGTTCGCCCACATTATCGAGACGATTGCCACCTGTGGGGTGAGGGCGGCCATATAGGCGTCGAGGTCGAGCCGGCCACGGCAATCCACCGGGATCCTGTGCACCTTGACGCGGCGGGTCTTCTCAAGATGCGCGCAGAGCGTCAGCACGGCGGGATGCTCGACCGCGGACGTCACGATCTCGGTTCGGTTGGGCGCCGCCTCGAGCGCCGAAAGAAGCGCTGCATTGTCGCTTTCTGTCCCACCCGAGGTGAAGGTGATCTCATCGTCGAACTCCGCGCCGATCAGAGCTTGCAACTGCCTCCGCGCCTTTCTCACCGCCGCACTGACTGAGGCGCCAAGAGCGTGCGCCGACGAAGGGTTGCCGAATTGATCCCTAAAGAACGGCAACATCGCTTGCACGACCTCAGGATCGACCCGTGTGGTTGCGTTGTTGTCGAGGTAGACAGGTTTCATGTGCGATCCTCAGTTGACCGGAATGACGCGAGCGCGCGACCGCCTCATTGAGCCTCTGGCGTATGCCGTTGATGATGATGGGCCCGAACTGGCAGCCGGCGCAGACGCCCGAGAGTTTGACGTAGACCGGATCGGTCTCGACATGGACAAGTCCGCAGTCGCCGCCGTCAGCCCGCAGGCAAGGACACCCGAACACGACAACGTTATCGATAAGCCGAATTTGGCGCAGCGGCGCGATTTGGCCGCCAGCAGCTTGGGTGCCACCAGGAACCGAACTGTTTCGGGAGGCGACGTTCTTTGCATCCTACCTGAAGCGATTGCCGGTCCCAAGATCGGCTTCGACCTCGCCTTGTTCTTGAGGACAGGGACATCTGTTGTGCCGGCCATATAAGCCTCCTCTGCCGCAAATGAGTCCGTCGGCGGCAATCGCTTCATGGACCCGCACAGGCGCTTCGGGCGATCAACTGAAGGACTTGCCGCAGCCGCACTTCTCGCGCGCGTTGGGGTTATCGAAGACAAAGCCGGAAGATTCGAGCCCGGTGAGGAAGTCGACGGTCATGCCGGCGACATGCGGTTGGGAGCCCGCGTCCACGAACAGCTTGATCCCATCTGTCTCGGTGATCGCGTCGCCCTCGCGCGACACGCTCTCCAGGCCCATTAAGTATTTGAAGCCGGCGCAGCCGCCGGCCTGGACCATGATGCGAAAGCCTTCCGCCGGCTCGCTGGCGCGGGAAAGAGCAGTCTTGATGGCGGCAACAGCGTTGTCGGTGAGCGTAATCATGGCTCCATTCTCCTCAGTCCGGGACCTGCTTGCGCATCACGTTGCATGCACCGTGCCAAAGCGAAAAAATGTTTCAACACAGCGCGGCATCTCTGACACTGCGGTGGTTCTTGTGAGTCCATTGCTGCGAAGGTGTCGGCCAACCGACACGTACTGTCGGGTTTGTCGGGTCCGCCACGGGGGATGTTGAGCCTGAGTTGTTGGCTGAACTCACATTAAACCAATGACCATTACAGAAGACTTCTTCTGAGCTTGCTTCGGCGCAATTGGCACGGTTTTTGAAGCTCCATTTGGCGAGGCGGCAAGCGACTGCCGATCCACAATCATGTCGTGGGTGCCCTCGCGATCGATGGGGCGAAGCAAGGGAGCAACATGCATGTCAGGACTGGGTCAGATACGCTTTGTTTGGCAAAGCAGCGCCGCCCGTGGCATCCGAATGCCCGATTGGCCGATTGCGACAACACCCACAATCGCTCACCACCGCCCAGTGGCCGCCGACCGGCTCGATGGGATTCCATCGGCATGTGCCTGCTGGTGTCACTCGGGTCTCGCCGCTCCGACCGCACCCCCGGTTTTCGCGCGGGTGCGACGACGTGCGCACGCTGTCCAGCGACACTTTGTTCACGGGGCAGCAGCAGATCAGGGTCGAGCATTACGGCACGCCCTATCGGCTGGAGATTCCCCGGCAGGGCAGCTGATCCTCACACGTAAGTGGAAGCAGGGGTAAGACATGGACCAGCGCGAGAAACCGTCGCCGGACGAAATCCGGCGGGCGTGCGAAGACAATCCGAAAATCCGGGAGCATGATCTCGCCGCTCGATTGGGCATTTCGGAAGCCGAATTGGTGGCGGCGCATTGTGGTCACGGCGCGGTGCGCATCGAGCCGCGCGTCGATGATCTGCTGACCGGCCTCGAAGCGGTCGGCGAGGTGATGGCGGTCACCCGCAACGAAAGTGCCGTGCACCAAAAGATCGGCGTCTACGACAATGTGGTCACGGGCAACCAGCATGCCATGGTGCTCGGCGACGAGATCGACCTGCGCATCTTCCCGAAAGCGTGGGCGTATGGCTTCGCCGTCGAGAAGCGCGAGGGAGCCGAGATCCGCCGCAGCCTGCAATTCTTTGATGCCACCGGCGAGGCGATGCACAAAATACATCTCAGGCCCGCCTCGAACCTGCACGCCTATCAGAATCTGGCGGCAGAGCTCGTATCCTCCGACCAGGAGCCGATCATATCGGTCGAGGCGAGCGGGGCGCGCGATAACGCAGTGAGTCCAGACCAAGCCGCCACGGTCGACGACCTACGCGAGCACTGGAGCCGGCTGAGCGACGTGCATCAGTTCTACCATATGTTGAAGACACTGAAGCTCAGCCGCTGCCAGGCGATGCGTATGGCCGACGAGGATTACGCCTGGCTGCTCGACAATGATGCCGTTGGCGCCCTGTTCCAACAGGCGGCCGAAGACGAGATGCCGATCATGTGCTTTGTCGGCAATCGTGGTTGCATCCAGATCCATTCCGGCCCGATCAAGTCGGTCAAGCAGATCGGGCCGCGGATCAATGTGCTCGACGAGACCTTCCATCTGCATCTTAGGACCCATCACATCCGCGAGGTCTGGGCCGTGCGCAAGCCGATGAGGGACGGTCACGTCACGTCCATTGAAGCCTTTGGCGCAGACGGCAAGATGATCATCCAGTTCTTCGGCACGCGCAAGGAAGGCGAACGCGAGCGCAGCGACTGGCGGTTTCTGGCCGAGAGTCTGCCACGCGTTCCCGGTCCGACCGACAGGGATGTGTAGAGCCGACAGGCCCTCGGATTGAACCGGCCGCCATAGGACTCGGCTCCACGTTCGACAGCGGCTCGCGAGGAAATATAGGTCCATGTGCGATAGAGCTTGCCGTCGTAGCGCATACGGACGGTCAGGTGTGCACGCCGGAATTGACCGCATCGATACAGTCAAGCTCGTCGTCGGCCGGACCGCTGCGCACGAGTGCATCGCCGTCTAACCGGAAATCCTTGCAGCGGCTGCGAGCGATACAACGCATACGCCATCAGCGCCGAACCGAAGCGCGGCTCGACCTTGTTGATAATCTCGATCATCGCGCGCAAGCGCCGCCGGGTCTTGTCGGACCGCACCCGATCCTTGCGCTGGATCGCGTCGTTGCTCAATCCGGGCCGTGCGAGCGATCTCCTCGCTCGTCGACCGGAAGGCAATGCAGCAGCAGCCAGGCCGAACAGCCCGATGTCGCGGACTCGACAAAACCGACGTGGATGCCGGTTGTCGGACGTTGTCCTAAGAATGATGGACAGGTGATCATCAACCTAGCGGCGGTGGGCCCAGTGCAGGCTCGCATCGCTTGGTGCAGCGCCATGGGTAACGCCTATCCGGCACGCGACTTGCTTTGACAATTTGATCAGCAGGGCGTCGGCAGTGCGTCACGAGCTCAGCGGTGATTGACCAGCCTCTCAACCCTAACGGGGATAAGCGGCGGCTTTGCTTCATGACCGCAGCGCGGCGGAGATGCTCCTTCTGATTGACTTCGCAACCGATCTCATCCGCGCTGGTGCAGGTGGGCTGTATCGGGCGACAGAATCTAGAAGGCGCCCGACAAGAGACGTACCCATGCTGGAAATCGACTTTATGAACAGCGGTGCAATCTCAATCGAGCCATGAACGCCAATGTAGAGAAAGCAAAATGGCGACCAACCCCGTTCCAGATCATGTCCCGCCCGAAATGGTGAGGGACTTCAGCCTGTTTACGTCACCAGGGATGTCACCGACGCCCAACGGGGATCCGCAAGCAGCCGCCGCTTGCGTACATGCCGGGCCGCCGATCTTCTATTCGCCCTGCAACACGCGCGATGGGCGGGGTACCTGGGTCATCACTCGCGCCAGTGACCAGCGCCGGGTGCTGCAGGACGCCGAAACGTTTTCGAGCCATCGCAGCATCTTCGCGTCCGCGCTTGGCGAAAACTGGCCGATGATCCCGCTTGAGCTGGATCCGCCTGCCCATGGCGTTTTTCGCTCACTACTCAATCCGCTGCTTTCGCCAAAGCGGGTGATGGCTTTGGATCCGGCTGTCCGCGAACGGGCGGTCGAGCTGATCGAAAGGATCGCCGCGTCGGGCACAAGCTGCGACGTCATGCAGGATTTTGCATTTCCTTTCGCGGTGAGCATCTTCCTTCGCTTTCTGGGGCTGCCGGATGACCGACTCGACACATTTGTCGGCTGGGGGAAGGATCTGCTTCACGGTAACGATGTGAAACGCCCGGCGGCGGCCCGGACGATCGTGGCATTCATCGACGAACTTGCAGCCGTGCGCCGCGAGGAGGCGGTTGACGATTTCATGACCTTTATCGTGCAGGCACAGGTCGAGGGCCGCCGGCTGACCGACACTCAAGTCCGCGGCATCGGCGTGCTTGTCTTCGTCGCTGGGCTCGACACAGTCGCAGCAGCTATAGGCTTTGACTTGGCCTATCTCGCGCGCAACCTCAAAGATCAGCAATTGCTGCGGAGCGAACCGGACCGGATCGTGCTCGCGGCCGAAGAATTGCTGCGCGTCTATCCGACCGTTCAGTTGATCCGCGTGGCAAGGAAAGATATCGACTTCGAAGGCGCGCCGATCCGGAAGGGGGACTATGTTTCCTGCGCCACGATGATTGCCAATCGTGACCCGGCGGAATTCGAATGCCCTAACACGATCGATTTGGAGCGCGAGGACAACCGCCACGCCGCCTTTGGCTATGGTCCCCACCGTTGCCTTGGCTCACACCTTGCCCGGCGGGAGATTGTCATTGCCCTGGAGGAGTGGCTGGCGCGCATCCCGGCCTTCCGGATCAAGGAGGGTACGGCACCCATCACCTCTGGTGGCCATGTGTTCGGGATCGAAAATTTGATCCTGGACTGGTCCTAGGTCCGCCCCGAGCCGGGGCACAGACAATGGAGGCAGCTCCATGCGCATCATCGTCCAAAATGCCAAATGCCAGGGTCACGCGCGATGCGCGGCGCAAGCGCCGGACATCTTCAAGCTTGATGAGGAGGGTTACATCCTGCCTGGTGACATTGAAGTTGCGGAAGGGGAGGAGCTGCCTGCATCGCGAGGCGCGCGATCCTGTCCTGAACGTGCGCTGGAACTCGACCGTACACCGGCTGCGCGGGTTGAATAGGACGTCATTCAAGTCGGGAGTCAGGCGGGCTTGAATGGGGTCGACCACGTGGCCGCACTGGAAAGAACAGCACGCGACCTCTGTCCCAGCACGGTCCACGTCCAACTCCGCGGGGGCATTTCCAGCGCCAGTGTTCCCCTGAGGCGCAAACGGCAGGGCGGGGGTTCGCGAAACACCTCTTCCAATCACAGAATTTGCGACAGAGCCGATGGACCAGACGAAAATTGCCGAACTACTCGACCGCGAGGCGATCCGCGACTGCGTATACCCGAAGAACTGCCCGACCCATGTTGCGGCAGGCCGGGTCTCTGCATGAGTTGATATGACAAACCGGGAGAACGCACCATATTTGCCCAACATTATGCCCGGCTCAGCACCGGCCAATGGCCGCAGATCGAGCTGGAGAGGAGGTTCGACCAGCATGTGCTTGCCTGTGTGCTTTCACGTGCGCTCGAGGAGATCGAGGCCGGCGAGGCGACGGCGACGGAGGCAACCGGACTTTCGCGCGCCGAGCTGCGCGATGTCCTGGCCCGCTGTTTCCCTGCTATTCCTATCAACGCGTTTGCCTTGGAAGAGGTGAGCGAGCCCGAGCCGGATCTGGAGGAAGAACTTCTGCATGGACTGCTGCTGGCGCATGCCCGACCTGGCGACCCGACGAGCGCCCGCTTCGCCAGGATCATCGCCCGGCGTGCCATGCGAAATGACCACCTCTGGCAGGACCTTGGCCTTTTTAATCGAAGCGACCTCGGCTGCCTGCTCGCCTCGCATTTTCCGACGCTGGCGGCCGGCAACACCCAAAAGATGAAGTGGAAGAAATACTTTCACCGCAAGCTCTGCGAGGCCGAAGGTTTTTCGCTGTGCAGCGCGCCCAGTTGCCGGGAATGCAATGATGTCGAAAGCTGCTTCGGCCCGGAGGAAGGCGAAAGCCGCCTCACACGGATTAAGAACGGCATCGCCTCGGATTGAGAACCGCTTTCGTCTGTCGTACAGCCGCAGCGCTCGCGCCGCGCCATATGTCTCTTGTCGAATGTCGACTGACCCCTTCGGGGATTGAATGCTGTGCCTGCTGTCCGATTACTCGCCATACTCGCTTCGGCGGGCGCCGTCATGATGGCGGTGCAGGATGCGACCCGCACCATCGCCGCCGAGCAACTGGTGTTCTCCGGGCCGTTGCTGCTCGCCTGCCTGGCGGTTGCGGCGCCTGGGCGGCCGCGGTTCACCGCCGTCATTGTTCGCGCTGGTGCACAGTTTCGCCTCGCTCACCATTGGGGCGGCCAGATTGTCTCCGGCGTGGCCATCAATTTCGTTGCTGCCGGCTCCGCCATCATTCTCGGCCAGGTTCCGGCAGGGCGCGCGCTGGGGTTCCTGGAAGCTTTTCGAACTTTCTGGATCACGCCTCAACCCGAATTGCGTGTGCTTGTTGGACAAATTAGGTCACTAGATTCGGATTTAAGATAGATTCAGGAGGCTTCGAATTTCTAACGCTCGCGACCTCGCAGGTCATTCACGTCAGCACGAAGGCGTTTAACTCTACGTGTCTTATTGGCAGCTATGCGCCGCATGCACGAACCCGCTGCGCGGGAGAGTCGCCTGGTTCTGAGATGGCGCGGTATTCATAGGCCTTGAGCTGGTAGAGGCCGCGATCCGACCATGGAGTTCCCTTCAACGAGAGGAACTTGCCATGGCTACCTTGTCGACCGACGCTCCGATCACGCCACTTCGCCAGCGCATGCAGCAAGACATGCTGATGCGGGGCCTGGGACAGCATACACAGCAGGATTACGTCCGTCATTTCCGGCGCTTTGCCGCTTTCCTTGGCCGCGCGCCCGACACCGCAGCGCCCGAGGACATCCGGCGCTTCCAGCTGTATCAGCACGAGAACGGCGTGGGCCCTGCGACGATCAACGGTGCGGTTTCGGCGCTGCGCTTCCTGTTCACGGTGACTCTGAAGCGACGCGATCTGGCGCGCGCGCTGGTGGTCACGCGATATCCACGCAAGCTGCCCGATGTACTGAGCGTCGAGGAAGCGGCGCGACTGCTCGAGGCGGCGCCAGGCATCAAGTACAAGGCCGCGCTCGGTGTCGCCTATGGCGCGGGTCTGCGCGTGTCCGAGGTCGCGCATCTGAAGGTCGACGACATCGACTCGACACGCATGCTGATCCGCGTCGAGCAGGGCAAGGGACGCAGGGACCGCAACGCCATGCTGTCGCCGCAACTGCTGGAGTTGCTGCGGCTATGGTGGCGCGAAGGCAAGCGGCGCGGGGTGATGCTCCCGCATGGCTGGCTGTTCCCGGGGCGCAGTTGCATCGCGCCGATCTCGTCGCGTCAACTTCATCGCGCGGTCCAGGAAGCAGCCGAAGTCGCCGGCATCCGCAAGCGCGTCAGCCCGCACACGCTGCGTCACAGCTTCGCCACTCACCTGCTTGAGCAGGATGTCGACATCCGCGTCATCCAGGTGCTGCTCGGGCACAGCAAGCTCGATACCACCGCGCTCTACACCAAGGTCTCGACCCGGACGATCCACGCGGTCGCAGGGCCGCTCGACCGGCTGATGGCGCTGATGGAAAGCAAGACGCCGCCCGGCTGAACCGGTGCGCGCGGACCTGGAGGTCGCCGATATCTTCCGTGCCGCCGGCCCCGGATACCGGGTCGCCCACGCAGGGCATCTGAGCCTGCAGCAGCTCAAGGTCATGTCGGCGATCGAGCACTGCCGCACCGCTGCTTTGGGTGGTCATGTCGAAGCCTGCGCGGACTGCGGCCAATGGCGGATCGCCTACAACAGCTGCCGCAACCGGCACTGTCCCAGGTGCCAGGGCGCGGCCGCCCGTACATGGCTCGCCGAGCGCGAAGCCGACCTGCTGCCAGTCGGCTACTTCCACGTCGTGTTCACGCTGCCCGCCGAGGTCGCCGTCATCGCGTTCCACAACAAGGCGCTGGTCTATGATCTGCTGTTCAAGGCGGCATCGGAGACGATGCTGACGATCGCGGCCGATCGCAGGCACCTCGGCGCGCGCATCGGCATCACCGCCGTGCTCCACACATGGGGCTCGGCAATGACCCACCATCCCCATGTCCACATGATCGTGCCGGGCGGCGGCATCGCGCCGGACGGGTCACGCTGGATATCGTCGCGGCCGGCCTTCCTTCTCCCAGTCAAAGTACTGGGCAAGCTGTTCCGCCGTCTGTTCCTGACCCGGCTGGTCGCGCTGCACGACGCCGGTCGGCTCGCCTTCCTCGGATCGGCGGCGCACCTGGCCGACCGTCGGGCCTTCCTGCGTCATCTGAAGCCTGTTCGCAGCAAGCGCTGGGTGGTCTATGCCAAGCCGCCCTTCGCCGGCCCCCAAGCGGTGCTCGCCTACCTGTCGCGCTACACTCACCGGGTCGCCATCTCGAACCGCCGCCTGATCGCCTTCGACGAGGCTGGAGTCACCTTCCGCTACAAGGACTATCGCCGCGACGGTGCCGAGCGCCAGCGCGCCATGACGCTTGCCGCCGACGAGTTCATCCGCCGCGTCCTGCTCCATGTCCTGCCGTGTGGGTTCCACCGCATCCGTCACTATGGGCTGCTCGCCAGCTCCGCCCGCAAAGCCAGCCTCGCACTCGCGCGCGAACTGCTGAACGTCGCTCCGCCGCCCCAAGACGACACTCCGGAAGAACCGGCTGACGTCCGCCCGCCTTGCCCCTGCTGCGGCGGACGCATGGTCGTCATCGAGAGGTTCGAACGGTGGTGCCAGCCTCGTGCACCGCCTGCCTCAAGAGCGCCGAACCGGGAGAACGCCCCATGACCCGGCATGGCCAAGTTGCTCGTACGACCGCGCCACGCCGACGCCGGTCAACGGGATGTTATGTGCACGTTGCCGTGGCGCCGGTCGTCACGCACACCAATCCCGTCGGAATCAACAATACACGCTCTGCGACCTGGCCCAGAAGCCGCTTCCACGACATGCCCACCGCATCCTATGCGGAAGTTCGCCCCAGGCGCTGGCACACCCCGAAACACAAATCCCCATAGCTCACCGCGTGCGGCACGCGGGTTCCTGCATGAGAGACTTTCGTACGCCTGACGGCACCCGAAACCCTTCAGCATGTCCGCCGTTAAGGTCCCCTTCGTTGTTTCCCGAAAGCAGGCATTCGGCTTCAAGCGGCATGATGTCCGCGTTTGACCCGATGCGGTCATCCCGTCTATCCACTAGGATGGCGTGTCATCGGGGAAAGCAGACGTTCATGCCCTCAGCTTGGATTGGCTTTCCGTTCATTCCGCTGCGAAGGTGGCCCGACCGACTCCATTTCCCCAAAGGGCGCTAGCCAGCGCTCCGATTTTGGCCTCTACTGGATCATGCCAGATGTGCGCATCCAGCAGACAAACGCTGGGCGCGTGCAAGCCAATGTTACCGTTACTCCGCGTCCATCCGCGTCTTTCGCGCCAGTAGTTCGTCAATGCTGCGGTGCCACTACACTGGTAGTGTCAACAGACGCGTTCTTTTTGCGGCGTTCGCTAGCGCGCTTCCCAGAGCGAGGGTTTTATCGCGCTCCGTGTTTAGCGCGGCCTCAAGGTTTTTGATCTGGATGAGGAAGGCATCGCGTGTGCTTGCCGCCGACCGTGTCTTGATCTGCTGCTCTTTGAGTTCGGCCTTCAGCGCCTTCACCTCGGCCTTCAGCGTCTCGACGTCGGGTGCCACTACGCCTGTAGTGTCAACAGACGCAGGCTTGCCGATGTCGCGCAGATGGGCGAAGCGGACCGGATCGGCGCGCAGCGCCTTCTCCACGGAGCGGTAGGGGCCAAGGTTTGCGATGATGCGCTGCCGCACCTTGTCGCCTTGGCGATAGGTCTCGATCAGTTGGTGGCTGTAGCCACGCGTGCGAACGAACATGGGATCGGGTCTCCGTGCCGAAAGATGACCCTGCACAAGTATGCCACTACGCTTGTAGTGTCAACATCGCGTGGCGATGAGAGGTTGTCGGCGCATGCCCTTGACTGGCCGCTGCGTAGACCCCTTGCATCCCAGAGGGCATTTTCCGTTATTGGCGAGCCGACTGTCGCCGCAAAGAACGATGCAGGGGTCATCTCCTTCATGTGCGCCATTGGTGCTTTTGATCGGTTAGCGCCGCTTGAGCTTGTTTGCCGTGGCGGCGCGAACCGAGCGGTTCAAAGGCGTTCCAAAGGTATTAATTCTATCTGCCGTTCTGTCCTCGATGACGAACTCCCAGCCCCTGCCGTCAGGGCTCTCACGCGGCCTGACTTCAGCGGTCGAGTAATTGTGGATCGTCACTCCGCCATTGTTCCGTTCTAAGGCTTTGTAATCATTTCATATTCGCCGTTTATAGGGAGATTGCCCCATACATTGTCCCTAACTAAGGACTATGCGCCCAACGGCTCTTTGGGTCTTCCGGACAAGATACCCCGGCACCCCCTAAAATGGGTCCCGTGTTCGCTGCCAATAGTCCCGTCGTGCCACGTGGGCCGGACGTATGGGTTGGGGAGGGGAGCCCCCCTTTTTTGGGTCCCATCCGAAGCGTATTGGGGCCTTTTGGAGATCGGGCGCGGCGGGTATACGGCCAGCCTTTGGAAGCCGCATGCGCACCGAACCCAGTCGGGCAATTAGTTTAAACTCACGCCGCGTTTCGTCCTTCGAATGGCGATAAGCCTTGTTGCGACCGCGAGCTTGGCGACTGCGATGACTAGCACGGTGGCGACACCGAGCCGAACGGGGATGAGCGTGACTGCGATCTGGCCGGCGCAACCCACCGATCTCGAATATGACGAAGGCTACTACTGATATGCCCGCTTCATCCCTCCTGGCGAGTGCTCGTCAGGGCGTTGCGATTGATTAGCTTGGCAACATAATATTTGCGGGCATGCGATTGGCTTACTCGCATGAAGGGGAGCAGATGGACATCACCGCATATGGCATCGGTCAGTTCGCAGGCTAGACCTAAGCTGCCGGCCTCATGGAATTTTGCGGAACCTGGCATGTCTGCGTCGTTGTGGTGCAGGTTGACCGCGTCCAAAGGAGCGCGATCATTGTCGACTACCCAACCAGTTCGCGGCGACAAGCTCCACGCTCTGACTACGGATGGCGCGTCCCCGCTACAGGTTTAGCGAGACTTTGCCTTGGAGGTGGCGCTTCTCCGCTGGGTGCGGCCTAACCGCCAGATTAGAAACAGCACTGACGCGAAGTAGCCAACCTGCGCCAGAACCAAGCAAACCACTGTTTGACTAATGTAGTCCAGATCGAGCCAGAGATAATGTAAAAGGAAGTCGCAACCACCAGGAGTGTGACGAGAAGTCCACAGAGAAAAAGCGGAAATGACATCACCGGCGCCGCTTGCTTACCGCGAGGGGGCGGGATTCATGCACAGCACCCCAAGGCCCAAATCGTGGCAGATATCCAAGTCTTTGCGAGTATGGTCGCACTTGAGAAACCTCACGGGCCGCAACATCTCTTCCTGATCCGCCTGGTGGGGTCTACCCTAAGAAGATGGTGGCGACCGATGGCTAATCGTGTTCTGGCGCAGTTGGACAATCTGGAGACGAAGCTGCCGGCGCCGAATAAGCCGTTCAGATAACTGCAAACCAAGGGAGACGAAAAGGAAGCTCACCGCTTACTGGAAGCCGATGGTACCAATCCTGATGGCGAAGACATGGTGATTAGGCGGGTTGTCGTACCGGCTACAGATCAAATCACTCGAACCGCGTCCTCCGCGACTACAGTCCATCAGTATACTTGAGCCAGCGCGCCCCGGAACCCCAGCACCCCCCTAAAATGGGTCCCATGTTCGCTGCTATAGGTACGGGTAGCGGACCCCGCGCGGGCCCTCGCCGGGCAGGACCTCGAACGAGTAGCCCCAGCGACCCCCGTGACGGAAACTTCAAGGCGCGCCGCAAGTGGAAGTGGCCTCGCAAGTAGCGGCCCCGCACGCGGTGCCCGCTGCGTTGCAGCGATGGATGATCTGTCCCCCAGTGGCCCCCGGTTTGCAGCAACCGCCCGTGGTGCAAACACTCCCCGCATCCCCCGGGCCATTGCAAGTCAGAACGTGTGGTAAGTCGGCCGCCAGTTTAGTGCCCAAAACAGGTGATGACATCTTCATAGTTGAGTCGCTGGAGGACAGGCTGATGCCGACCAAATGCGACGTTCCTCGCTCTGAAGCGACCGCGCTAGAGCCTGCGACAAAAGCAAGGGCAACCAGACCAAAGCCGAGAGCGTGTAGTGTCATAATCTCCTCCTCTTGTAAGTGCTTGCAGTCGCACTATAAGCTATAGAGGCTGCGGCGTAAATATTTCTCGCAATAGCCGTTGCCCTTCGGGTTGGAGAACAACCATTTCCAAGGGGCACCCTTCCACTGGGTCAGCTCGTTCAGCTCGGCGGGCGACACGCCTTCCGGGCGACGCGAGCGCCAAGATTTCGACGACCTTGCCGCGCGGGGCTTTCTCGTCAATTGCAGCGGCCCGGCAGCGCGACGACGATGCGGTCGAAGTTGGCTTTGACTTTGGCGGCGGACTGGCTGGACGCCGTGTCGATGACCTTGAAGCCGTCGCTGGCGCTTTTGGCGGCCTTCGTCATGTGCCGACCGAAAGCGTCAATTTCGGTGACGTTCGTCCCGGCATTGGTGATGACGAGGCTGGTTATGATTTGCCGGGTTTCAACCATTGTCGTGATCGTCTCCGTTTATCAGCCGTGGCCTTCTGGCGTGCATACTTGTCAAAGTCCGCTGGGAAGGTCGCGCGATTGGTCTGGGCGCTGGCGGTGAATGCGAACACGGCGCCAAGGAGAGAGACGGCTAAGGCCGTTAGCGAAATGCGTGGTCTGGCAATCATGGAGGCGTCCGTCCGTTCGGATTGATGTTTCAGGACAAGTCAGTTGAGCGAGACAGGCCGTCATGAGAGCGCATGTCGTTCAGACGGGCTTCGACCGCAGCGTTGATCGAAGCGAGCGCGTCGCCGCCGCCAGCGAAGACCTGCGGCGGGTTATCCATCTGGCTCACCGCCACGAGCGCGGCCCCGAGCTTGGCAGGGTCTCCGGTCTGCTTCCCATCGTAAGGCGACCACATCGCTTCCGCCGTGCCTTCCGGTGCGTAGTCGGCAACGGTGCTCTGTGCGTATTTCACATTGCGCGTGTTCAGCAGGTCCGTGGCGAAGAAGCCCGGTTCGACGACCGTTATCTTGATGCCGAACTGGCCGACTTCCTGCGCCACAGAAAGCGAAAGGCCTTCAACAGCAAACTTGGCCGCGCCATAGGCACTGCAGTGCTTCAGGCCCACCACACCGGCGACAGAGCTGATGTTGATAATGTGGCCTGATCGCTGCTGGCGCATTACGGGGAGCACGGCGCGCATGACATAGGCAACGCCCCAGAAATTGGTGGCGAATTGCTGCTCGAACTCCGGGGTCGTCAGCTCCTCGAAATTCCCAAGGAGGCTGTACCCAGCGTTGTTGACGAGAATATCGATGCGGCCAAATTTCCGAACGGCTTCATCGACTGCGCTTTTGGCCTGTTCCTCGCTCGTAACGTCGAGCTGGACGAAGGCGAGATTGTCGTCGACGACATCCTCAAAAGTGCGCTACAGCTTTTGAAGATCGCGACCGGAAGCCACCACCCGATCACCCGCCTTCAGGGCCGCCTTGGCGGTAGCTCTGCCGATGCCGCTTCCGGCGCCCGTTATGAACCAGACTTTACTCATTTGCTTCGCTTCCCTTGGCGACCGGTTTTTTGAAAGCCGAGTGGCTGCCACCCTGCCAACCACACGGTCAGCGCCAGCCTCAGACTGATGTGTCCACCAGCTCCATCTGTGACGGGTTCATGCGCCCGCCATGGATGGTGATCCTGGAAAGTGCCGTATTGATTTCCTGCAGATCGGCAGGCGTCAGCTGGACGTTAAGCGCGCCCAGATTCTCGTTGAGGTGGTCTTGGTTGCGGGTGCCGGGGATCGGCACGATGAAGGGCTTTTGCGCAAGCAGCCATGCGAGGGAGACCTGGGACGGCGCCGCCCCCTTCTTTGCCGAGAACTGCCGCAGGAACTCGACGATCGGCATATTGGCGGCAAGATTCTCGGGACTGAAACGCTCAAAGGTGGTGCGGATATCGGTCTTCGGGTCCAGCTTCGTGTTCCCGTCCATCTTTCCGGTCAGGTAACCCATGCCTACCGGCCCCCATGGGACAAAGCCGATCCCCAGCTCTTCGCAGACGGCGAGCACACCATTGTGCTCGGGGCTGCGCTCCATCAGCGAATATTCTGTCTGCACGGCCGAAACCGGCTGAACGGCATGAGCCCGGCGGATCGTGCGAGCGCTCGGCTCAGAGAGACCGAAATGAAGAACTTTGCCTTCCTTGATCAAATCCTGGACCGCGCCGGCTACATCCTCGATCGGCACGTTCGGGTCGACACGGTGCTGGTAGAAGAGGTCAAGGCGATCGGTCTTAAGACGCTTGAGGGACGCCTCCGCAACGCGCTTGATGCGTTCGGGGCGGCTGTCCAGACCGATGGTGCCGTCGATAGCAAAACCGAACTTGCTGGCAATCTTCACCTGGTCACGGATGGGCGCAAGCGCCTGACCGACCAGCTCTTCGCTGGTATAGGGGCCGTAAACCTCAGCGGTATCGAAAAATGTGACGCCGCGGTCGTGGGCTGCACGAAGCACCGCGATACCCTGCTGAATGTCAGCCGGCGGACCGTAGTTGGCGCTGATGCTCATCGCACCGGCGCCGATTTCCGAGACCTCAAGGGTCCCTAGTTTCCGTGTTTTCATCTTTGTCCCCTTGGACGTCGCGCTCCCTTGGTTTGCTTCCTGAGCCTGAGCGGGGCGAAAGCAGCCACGACGTCGCCCCTACCGTCACAGCGGCTCCGATCAGGGTCGAAGTCGTCAGAAAGTCCCGGCGGCTCAGGGCTCGCGGTCCGTGTCTATTGCTTTCCATAGCTCTATCCTTTTGAAGTTGTTGTAGAAGCGAACGCGCGGCAGCAATAAGTGGCGAGATATATTTCCAGATATTCTGACAAACACTTCGATTTGCCAGTTAAACCGGTTCTTTTGCCGCCGATTTCCCTATCCAATCTAGTGCATATGAACTCATATGATAAGGTGGTATAAAGGTATTGGTCTTATAAACTGGGTCTATAAATGGCACGGCAAAGCGTGGACGATCTCATGGCTTTTCTGGCGGTTGCCCGCGAGGGCAGCTTTACGCGCGCCGCCGCGAAGCTGGGCATTTCGCAGCCCGCCCTGAGCCACACCATCACGACTCTTGAAGCGCGGCTTGGGCTGCGGCTGCTCACCCGGACGACACGCAGCGTCGCTCCCACCGAGGCCGGCGAGCGTCTGCTCGAAACCCTGGGACCTCACTTCGACGGGATCGAGGCCGGGCTTGCCGCTCTGACCGCTCTGCGGGACAAGCCTGCAGGTCGCATTCGCCTCACGTCAGTGGAGCACGCATCGGCTACGATCCTGGCTCCGGCGCTGGCCAAGTTATTGCCCCGCTACCCCGACATTCAGGTTGAGATCAACAATGACTATAACCTGGTCGATATTGTCGCGGAGCGGTACGACGCCGGGGTGAGATTGGGCGAACAGGTTGCCCAGGACATGATCGCCGTCCGCGTGGGACCCGACTTCGGAATGGTCGTCGTCGGCGCGCCGTCATACTTCAAGCAGCGGCCCAAGCCGCTCTTGCCACATGATCTGGCCGGTCACGCCTGCATTGCGCTCAGGCTGCCGACTTCGGGCGGTCTGTGGTCATGGCCGTTTGCGAAGGATGGTCGAGAGCTCAAGGTGCGGGTTGAAGGGCCTCTGGTTTTCACACCATCACCCTCATGATCGACATGGCTCTGGCAGGTCTGGGGCTGGCCTACGTGCCGGAGGATCAGGTGAGCGACTATCTGAAGAAGGGCCGCCTCGTGCAGGTGCTCGCCGACTGGTCTCCTCCTTCTTCAGGCTACCACCTTTACTATCCGAGCCGTCGGCAGCCGACCCCGGCGTTTGCACTGCTGGTCGACGCTCTACGCTACCGTTAGTGATAAGGGTGTACAACCGCGCACCTCTGACGAGGGCGCTCAGTTGGGCAGCAGCTCGCGTACTGAGCGGCAGCGATTGTGATGTACATTCCAATTTGGCGCGCCGGACGAGATTCGAACCTACCGTCTGTTTCCAACGCTAACGAATGTCTGCTTTCTTGGCTTTGCTCTCGAGAAGCGGCCAGTCCGTTCACGGCCCCAGAACTGCCAGTCAGCAACGCGCCTTCTCTGTCGCCTTCCTAGGCGTTTCTATAGCTTCCCATAAGCTGCCGTAGAGTCAGGCTTGCAATTCTGCAGATTCGCCGAAAGAGGAGGCATTCATTTAGTCATACCCGCTGGCATCGGCCGCTTGGACCCACTATGTTCCGGCTTGTAGGGGAAAATAGAGCTAGATCGGCTCTGCCAGGGGGAAAGACAACTTGAAGGCAGTATTCGTTCACCTGTCCGATATCCATTTCGGCCAGGAAAGGGACGGCGGCACCAACGCTGAGAACGCGGACGCGAAGAAACGCCTAATTGAGGACGCGCGTGCTGAGGTCGGCAAGCTCGGCGGCAAGGTTCATGGTGTGATCGTGACCGGCGACATCGCCTACTCCGGTAATGAAGACGAATACGCTCTTGCGGGGCAGTGGCTCGCCAACCTCACCGATGCGATCGGTTGCGAGCGGTCCGACGTTCAGATGATCCCGGGAAACCACGACATTGATCGGGGCAAAATCACGGACATGATCGAGACAATCCTCTTCGCGATCCGCGAAGGTGGAGACGAATGGCTCGACCGCAACCTCGACAACCAGGACAGCTGCAAGGTCCTCTATGAGCGGTTCGACGCGTACAAGGGCTTTGCCCTTGATTATCGCTGCGAGCTTGATCTCAATGGCGGAATCTCCACCAGCGCAAGGCTCGAGTTCGCCCCGGGACGCGCCGTCCGGTTCGTACGGCTGAACTCTGCCCTTATCTGTTCCAGCAAGAAGGAGGAGGGCAAGCTGATCCTCGGCGCGCGGCAACGCACGCTACCCATGGAAGAAGGAGAGGAGATCGTTGTGCTATCCCACCATCCGCTCCATTGGTTCCAAGATTCCGAAAAAGCGCGCGGATTCCTGCAGGGACGCGCCCGCGTTTTCATCTCTGGACACGAGCACTTCCCAAAGCTCGAGATCGTGGATGTCGAGAACGGCTGTCAGCTGATGATGCTCGCTGCCGGTGCCACCGCGCCCGACCAGGTCGACGACAGGTACACGTACAAATACAACATTCTTGCATTCGAGTGGGACGAAGAGAACGACGCCCTCGCGGTCTCCCTCAACCCTCGGACCTGGGATGGAAGCGTCGCTCGGTTCCGGCGGGACGACGAGTTCATGGATCGCAAGGACGAACGCCAGGTCCTCGGATCGCCCAACTTCCGAAGGGCGCCGAAGCCATCAGACCACGAGGAACTGGCCGCGGCCGTTGGGGAGCTCGTCGAGGAGCCGTTGGCTGCAACCGAGAGCGAGGCGCCGGGAGACGAGCATCCTGCAGCCGCACCGGCTCAGACCGGAGAAGCAGGCGAGGCAGGCATCGAGGTGGTTGAGGCTGAGCCTTCGCAGGACGTCCGAGATCTGCAACTCCGCTTCTTCCAGGAGCTTTCGCAAGGCGCCCGGCTGACAGCGTTCGTCGACTTCGGCGTCGTCGCCCAGATCAAGGGCAGGATCGATCATGCGATGGAGAGGCGCTTGTTCCGGCGCGCTGTCCGTCAGGGAATGGCCAAGGAGATCGAGCAGCTGTTCGACCAGGCCAAGTCAGGAAAGGGGGGCTCTGAAGCATGAGCAGTATGGCCAAGTATGCCCAGATAATCTGGGCGGACCCGACCAACGAGGATGTCCAAGACCGGAACAAGGCGGTGGAGACGCTCCGCGCGCAGATTTCGAGCATGGCGACGCACAAGGCGATCGAGCTCGCCGCGGCGATTGCCGGCGGATTTGGTGGCGCGGAACTTCCCAAGGGCCTTGCCCAGCAGATCGAGACGGCCATCAGCGACGAAAGCGCGGCCTTCGTTCTCAAGGGTAAGGAACTGCAGGCGCAAGTTTGCCTAGCGGTCGCGGCGTTCGCTACCGTGCAGGGTCCGGTCGCCGAAAGCTCTGGATGGACGACAGCGGATGCCTTAGCAGCATCGCTCTGGTCGGCGCTGACGCTGCAGGACCAGTCCGAGCATGCCAAGCTCGAGGATCTGAGGAAGGACCTGATCGAGGCGTGTCGCACACGGGTCGGGCGAGTCGCCAAGGCCGCTCGTAAGCGCGTGGACGTGCCCGATGTCGGCACGCTCACGATTCCCGACAGCGATCCGGCGGGCAGCCGCGCGAACACTGCCTACAGGAAGGCGACCGCGCCCGTGATCGCAGCGTTGAAGACCAACCAGGAGCTTGATCACGAGGAGATCGACTTCCTATGGTGGGCCACCGCGGATTACAGCGAGATTCTCGATTGTGCGCTTGGCGATCGGGAGCCTTTCACACGGGCGATCGCTAGCGGCCTCGAAGGCGCGACCATGTTGTGCCGCCTGCCTGGCGATGGCCTCCGTCACGCCGTCCTCCGTCAGGTGGGCGCTTCCGAGAGTATGTCGCTCGCCGCCCTGATCGTGTCGCTGGCCGAATGGCGGACGAAGCTGCGCGAACCGCATGTCAATGGCTGGGCAACCGACTTCCCGCTAGTGTTTCCCCTCATCTCCTCGCTCATCGCTGACGAGCACCAACCTGCCACAGCCGTCGAGCTCGACGCTCGCGGCTGGGGCGCGCGTGCATTGTTCGAGGCTTCAATCGTGGCGATGGAAGACCGCTTTGCTGGAGCCGCTTGATGCGCGGGCCTTGTGAGAACTCGAACTGCACGTTCAACGCGACCGGATCGTGCGTCGTTGGCAACCCGCCGGAGGATTGCTCTCATCGTCCTGTCATCCGGAACGGCGAGGACGATGATCCGAAGGACGAGACGCTGGACGAGGCCAAGGTTGAAGAGGCCGATGACGAGGCGGACGGTAGCATCGCGACCGGCCTGGGCGGCGCCGTCCTGTCAGCGCCCGATGACGACCTGCCCACTTTTCCGGCAAGCCGCACGCTCGGGATTCCGCAGGCCAATGCGATGATGGAGGACCGGCCAACCTGCCTCGTCGGCATTGTCGGCCTTGCGGGCGCGGGCAAGACGGCGGCGCTGGTCAGTGCCTACCTGATGCTCGCCCAAGGGCAGCTCGAAGGATTCTCCTATGCGGACAGCGATACGCTTCGCGCATTCGAGGAGATAGCGAGGGCGAGCAGGACGTGGGACAGGGGCAATCCCCCCGAGCAGATCACAAGCCACACGACCCTATCGAATGACCGTGAGGCAGGCTTCCTCCATCTCCGGCTACGTCGGAGCGCTGACGATCGCCTCTTCGACATCCTGCTCCCTGACCTTCCGGGCGAGTGGTCCCGTGCGTTGATCGACCGCACGGACGAGGGCCGCCTAAACTTCCTCGGCGCGGCCAGCGTGATCTGGCTGATGGTCGATGGCCGGCAGTTCGCGGAGGATGGGCGGGTCGCCAACGCGCGCTACCGTGCGACCCTCTTGATAGAGCGTCTGGCGGATCTGCTTGGTAACCGTCGTCCGCGGATCATCGTCGTCCCGACCTGGCAGGACAAGCAGCCGTTTCCGCAGGAGGAGGCCGATCGTCTGGCCGCTTGCGGGGCTGGGTTCGGCTTCGATGTGGACACAGTGCCCATCGCGTCCTTCTCCTGGAATGAGGAGATGGACCCTGGCCACGGCATTCCGAAGCTATTTGCGCATTCCCTGGCGGCGCGGCCCAGCCCGCCAGAGTTCTGGCCGGAGACCGATCGCGATCACGGTGGTAGGCAGTTGGCGGCGTTTCGGAGGAAGCCATGAACAAGGGCTCGATCATGCTCGTCGGTGGTCCAGCGTCCGGCAAGACGAACTATATCGCCCGGCTTTGGCTCGCCTTCATGGCAAGGAAAGGCCGGCTGCGTGCGCAGAAGCTCCCCGAGAACATCGAGTACGTGAACGACGCGGTCCAGCACCTGCTCGCGCGCAAGTTCGCGCCGAGGTCCGAGCGCAACATGGAGGAAAATGGGCGCCGCGACTTCGTCGTGAAGGCGCGTGGGAATGACGGCGCGGGTCCGGAGCGGGACATCACGGTCCCCGACATCACCGGCGAGCTCTGGAGGCGCGCGATCAAGTCCTACGAGCTACCGCAGGAATGGCTGGATGCGCTCGCGGCCTCGTCGTCCGCGATCCTCTTCGTGCGCGCGCACTCGAAGCTGAACCTCCAGCCGATGGATTGGGTGACCGCGCGTGACCTCCTCATGGGGCACAGCGACGAGGACGACGACGATGAGGAAGATGAGGGCTACGGAGACAACGAGGACGAGGACGGCAATCCGATTCCGACTCCCGCCGCGGCGGCGGCCGACGCGGATGTTGCCGTCGAACCGCCTGAAGGGCAGCCTGCCGAGGGCCAGGTCGAGCATCTGCATGGTGGCGGTGGCGACGCCGGCAATGTTGAGACTGATGCGGAAGAGCAGGAATCCGAGGAGGTGGTCATCAAGAAGGACGGCCTCCCCGCGCAGGTGGGATTCTGCGAACTTGTCCGCTATCTCACGCTCACGTTGGCAGACCGGCCGGGCGGCGCGAAGCCGCGCTTAGCAATCGTGGTGACGGCGTGGGACATGCTCGACGCCGAGGCTAAAGCGGCCGGCCCTATGCGCTATCTCGAGGAACAATTCCCGATGTTCGCTGGTAGGCTGAAGACTCCAGGTCGTCTCGACGTCGAGATTTTCGGAATGTCCATCGTGGGCGGCAACCTGCGGGGCACTGCCAACAAGCAGTTCCGCGATTCGCTGAAGAAGCGTGATCTTTCGGAGGTCGGCTACACGGCGGTCAGGCGTGATGGTGTCGTGGTGGAGGACCCTGACGTAACGCTGCCGCTCGCGTGGGCACTCGGGGACTGAGGGTGGGCGGATGATCGTCGATCAGCAGCTGCATGGATACAATCACGGGCACGAGCTGCTGTCCGGATCCATCACGCTGCCTCCGCGAGATCAGGATCTCGTCGATCGTCTGTCAGACATCGCGGGCCCAATCGCGCCCGGCGAGAAGATTCCGCCGTACATCACGTGTTATCCGCTGCCGAGTGGATCGCATTATGTGGTCGCCAGGACCTGGCACGATCGGGAGGCGCCACGGGCCGGGTGCGTCCGCACCCGTTCGCTTCTGATCCCGATGTCAGAATGGACCTCTGTTGCGGATCCGTCTGCATTGGTGGCGCTGGCCACCGCCGCCGGGCCGACCCAAAAAATGAAGAGGCTCTCGCTCGAACCGGGCCTCGCCAAGCCGTCGCCGCCCGTGGAAACAGCCGGAGCCGAAATCCTGGAAGCGCTGTTTCTTGAGCACTCGGTGTCGGTAGCCGTGTTCGGCTCCAAATCGGCCGAGCTCATCGCGCTGCGGATCCTGACCGCGATCTGGCCCTCGATGCGCCGCCGCTTCACCGTGTCGACCTTCTGCAATTCCCCCCGGACGATCTCCAAGAAGAGCTTCGACCTAGTGTTCGCCCCCGTCGAAGCGCGGTCGCGCTTCTCGGACTGGAAGGGACGACGCGTCGATGGCACTCGGACAAGCCCGTCGCGCCATCGGTGGTCCTCGAGGATCGCGGATGAGGTCTTCCGGGCACCACACCCCTCGCTTTCGGCGCTCGATGCGTTCGGCGAGATGGCGGAAGACGAGAAGGGAAGCGAGGAGGCGCTTCGTCTGTCGCTATTATGGGGTGAGCTTGCCGACAAGGTGGGATCGGAGCCGCACGCGGCGCTCGGCCTGCTCGATATCGCGAATACCAGGATGTCGCGTCGGCCCGAGCTCGTTACCGAGCTCGCGCCAGTCCTTGCAAGGGCTGCGACGACGGCGGCGTCCGCTATGGCGCCATCCGAGGCCTGGCGGTTTCTCCAAGTACTGATCGAGAAACTCGGCGAGACGCGCTGGCGCCTATCCCTGATCCGCTCTGTGAGATCCTCGACGGTGGCGCTCGCGCAGCGGCATCCGATCGAGGCAGTGGAGGCCATTCCCCATCTGCTAAAGGACGGCGGCGAATTCCTCCTCAACGGAATCGCCGCGGGCATTGCGAAGGCAGACGCGTTCGAGCGCGTAGCGAGTAGCCTGAGTGGTCTCTCGGGAGATGCCCTGCTTGGGACGGTGCTGGCGGCGCCGGAACTGACCGTCCGGCTATTGGAAGGTGACTACGGTGTCGAGCCGTCACTGGTAGCGAGCATCGCCAGTGCCAACGGGGACGAGATTGCGGAGGCACGCAAACTCATCTTGCCGCAGCTCGTTGACGACCGACACGCAGGGGTTCTCGGCGCGCTGCTGGCGAACGCCGGCGCACCGACGATCCTGATCGAGGCGGAGCGGCTGAGAAACGCCAACGACCTTACGGCCGTCGCTTTGAACGGCGTGCTCGTGGATGCTGCGCAGCGAGAAGGCGGAGTCGCCGCCTTGCGGGACGTGGCCGCGAAGGCACGCCAGTCGCAGGCCTCGAACGCGATGCTGCGCCAGCTCCTCAGGTCGAGCGTCGCGGACGTTCGCTGGATACTCGACGCGATTGAGAAGGCAGATGCACGTCGCCCAATGTTGCTCGCGGACGTGCTCACAAGCGCATCGAACGAGCAGCTGCGCTCCATCTTCGGACAACCGGGCATGCTTGCGGACGTGCTTGTGCTGGTCGGGGAACTACCCTCTGCGACCGAAGTATTGGCCCGCATCGTCGAGAATGTCCGGCTGCAGCCTGCGGATCACATTGGGCTCGTTATGCGGATTCTACCTCGCATCAACGGCCCGAGAGCGGCGTCGATCGCCGTTTCTGGACTGGAGGCTGTGCTTCCCAAGGACTTCGGGGCCGAGCGAGAAAGTATAGTCTCGACCCTGCTCGACCACGCCGGAGCGCAGCTTGACGGCGTGCGCGTTCTGAGGGTTGGCGCGGGCCAAGGCGTGCCGGCTGGCTTGGCGAGCAGCAACCTGACGCTGTTCGACAGGTCACCTCCATCGGTGCGTGCCAAGTTACTCGAGAACCCGATCGCGCTGGCCGACACGGTGGTCAGTAGGAGGACGCTCGACCTGTCCTATCAGGGGGGGGAGGCTGTTGGCCGCCTGCTATGGGATTCCGATCCAGTCAATCACCGCGGTTTCCTCCTGGCGTCGTCGAAACTGCTGTCTTTCGCGACCAACGTGAAGGCGGAGGCTGCGTCTCCCATCATCGCCGCCGCATTCCCCTCCGTGTATCGCGAACTCCAGAGGGAAAGCCTTCCAGATTTCCTCTCCTACGTGTTCCCGTTTGTGGATTGGGACCGCTGCAAGGTCGCGCGGCGCGAGCTCGCGCGGTCGTTCCTGAACTCGAACTGGCGGCCAAGGGACATCGCGCTGGCGGCGGCGCGTGCCGGCGATGCTGGTCGGATCATCAGGAGCATTGCGAAGCGAGACAACGGATCTCGGGCCATCAACTCGATCGAGCGCGAAGCGGACTCGCTTCCGGATCCCTGGAAGCATCAGGTGAAGAAGGCAATCAAGGACCTCCGGAACGATCCGCCGTAGCACAAAGCTGCCGTTCGACGTGTGAGTGACAGGCTTAGCAGCAGTCGACAGATTGAACGGCAACTTTACGCCATCCCCTGTCCGAAAAGCAGCCAGTCCGCTGTCACGTGAGCCGAACGGCGGCTTTAACTAGTCCCTCGGCAATAACCGGACGGACAGCAAACGGCCCCAAAATCGGACATGGATGGCGCGAACGGCTTCCCACCTAGACGTTGACAGAACCAGCAACGCTGAAAAAGCGGACATCGACCTGCAGTGGCTCAGACTATACCATAGTCCAAGCACGTTGGAGCTATAGTCACCTTTTCGACCGACGCCAACCAACTCGTCCTCTGAACAGAATATCCGCTCGCCCTTGGCTGGGCTGATCACTGTCTCGTCATAGAAACGCTGGCCGGGGGAGTGGTAGATGCGAACGCCCTTGTTGCTGATGTTGCCCTTGATGTCGCATGAGCCGGAGAGCAGTCGAACTGGACTCGTGGTTTCAGGCTTAGGCGCCGCCTGCTGCGCGGCACGCCATTCCCACGCCGGTTGAAACTCGCCTTGCCAGATGCCTCGCTTCGCCAGCCGAGCTTCGTCCTGATAGCTCGCGTAGGCGCCGCCCGAATGGAGCGGCCAATCCATCGCGTGGCCGGCGCTGACCAGCCATGTTGCCACCGCCGCGCCGTCGGAGCGATAGCAGTCACCGACGAAGCGGCCATAGCGATCCCACTCTACGAATGTGCAAGTCACGGGCCGGGACTTCGCCAGCCAGGCATCAAGCGCTTTCGCGGCTGACTGACCGCAGCGATAGTTTTTTCCCTTCGAATTCCGGCAGAACTGAGCACTCTCCGGCGCATCGACGCCATTTAAACGCACTCTTGTGAGCAACATCAATCGTGTCTCCGTCAATGATGGTAGCGCGGCCTGAGATTGTGTTGTTGTCAGAAGTTGGCAGTGCGCCTGAGGCCTGCGGTGCTATCGGCGACGAAGTTGCCGCTGGTTCAGGACGAGGCTCCGCGAGATAATCGCCTAGAATCCAGCCCGAATAGTTCCCGTATGAAACGTAATGCCAAGGCCCTTCGCGCTTTGACGACAATACCGCGGATCCAACTGGAACGGTGAGCGCAATCGGCGAATCCGCCGATGGGGATGTCCGTAGGCGAACATTTGCGGTGCTATAAAATGTCTTTTGAACGGAAGAGGCGGGCCCGGCATAAGCGCCTGTAGCTTGGGAGGTTCGAGCGTCCGCGTCTCCTGTCGTGGACTTTAGGTCTGACTGTACAGACCCGTTCGTCGGGGAGCGCTCATTGGTAATCTTGGTTTCGTTGGACGGCGCGCTGCACCAAACCAGTCCTGCGCCAACGGAAAGTAGCAGAAGCGCGATCGGGCCTTTCGAAGACGACTTGGTTTGAGAAGTACCTAGTTGCGATGGCGCGCTAGGCACTGACTGGCGCTTCGAAGAAACACCCTTCGAATAAGAAAGACCGGTCCCGGGAATAGTCGCACTAAGGCGCTTTTTGCCTGTTGTGCTAACTGTATACCCAACTCCTTTTGGTCCAACCCGCACGCTGGCACTTTTCGCGCTGAGATTTATCCGGACTCCCGGCGCGATCTTTATAGATTTACGAAATCGGAATGCCATCCCCCAGGCGCCTCCCCAAGAACATGATGTGGCGAAAGCGATGATGAGTCGAGTCGGTTGGCGAATACTGTAAGGACTATGCTCAAATCGACGCGCCTACAACACAGGCGCCCGGCGTGTCGGTGCCGCCCGAGAGGTATTGGACGCGGCAAGAAGGCCTTGATCAGAACACACCAACAACGTCTGGTTACCATTGTACCGCTAAGAGCCGCCAGTCCGGTCTCGGTCCCGCGGCTGTCGGTCAGCAATGCGCCTCATCACGGTCATTCCGGGTATCGTCAACAATGAACGCTTGACCCCTTGCGACTATAGATTGAATAATATCGTTGCGGCATCTATGGGGCAAACATGAGCGAGTTTGAGCAAACGCCATTCGGCGGGGCGGATCTGATCGAAAACACGGAGCCGCGCTGTCCCTGTATTCTGTTGCTCGACAATTCCGGTTCCATGGCCGGAGAGCCGCTGCGTCAGCTGAACGAGGGCATCACCGCCTTCAAACAGGCTCTCGCGGAAGACAGCCTCGCCGCCAAGCGCGTCGAGATCGCCATCGTCACCTTCGGTCCCGTGCAGACTGTGACCGAGTTCGTAACAGTAGACGGCTTCTATCCGCCCCATCTCGAGCCAGCCGGGGCTACGCCTCTGGGCGAGGCCGTCACGCACGGCCTCCAGATGCTTCGCGACCGTAAGGCCGCCTACAAGGCGCACGGAACGCCGTACTACCGCCCTTGGGTCTTCCTGATCACCGACGGCGCGCCTACCGATTCCTGGAACGCCGCTGCCCAGGCCGTTCGCCAGGGCGAGAACAGGAAGGAATTCATGTTCTATTGCGTGGGCGTGGAAGGAGCGGACATGGGAGTTCTTGGGCAGATCGCTACCCGGATTCCACTGAAGCTCAAGGGCCTCGCTTTCGCCGAGTTCTTCCGGTGGCTTTCGGCTTCGCTTTCCTCGGTTTCACAGTCGAAGCCGGGAGACCAGGTTCCCCTGCAGAATCCGACCGCGCCGGACGGCTGGGCAGTCGCTGGCTGATCCGTGTCCAAGTGGAAATGGATCGCGGCTTCCCGCAAGGGCACCTCGCACGAGCGCTCGGGTTCGCATCGCCAGGATGCCTACCGTTGCGTTGAAGCCCGGTACGGCAGACTGATCGCCACGGTTTCGGACGGCGCAGGGAGCGCCTCCCACGGGCGATACGGAGCAGTCATGACGTGCCGCCTTCTTACCGCGAAGGCCCGCGACCACGGCAGGGTTCCCGATCGCGACCTGTTCGAGGAATGGATCGACGACGTTAGGGACTCAATCTCGGCAACAGCCGTCCGTCACGATCTAACTATGCGCGATTTCGCATGCACCATGCTGTTCGCGATGACCGCTTCTCGCGGGATGTTCGTCGCCCATGTCGGAGACGGCGCGATCGTCAAGCAGTCAGATACAGACGGCCCGTGGGAGTGCGTTTCGTGGCCGGAATCCGGCGAGTACGCTTCGACGACGTTTTTCGTTACCGACAACGGCGGAGCGCGGTTGCGCACGTCGACGCTGGACGATCCTCCTCACGCCGTCGCCTTGTTCTCGGACGGCATCGAGCGGCTGGTGCTTGACTTCGCGAACCGGACCGCACCGTCGAGCTTCTTCGACACGATGGCAGGCTCCATGAACAAGGCCGAGACGGCCGGAATGCAGCGTCAGCTGTCCCAGCAACTGCATACGTACCTTGGATCGCCGAAAATCGACGAACGGACGGATGACGACAAGACGCTGGTCGTCGCCATACAAATATGAACGCCCCTCTGATCCACATCGGCGGCAGGCCAGTCGCGCTGGGCAAGCGCATTGGAAAGGGCGGCGAAGGCGAGGTCTATCTTATTGCTTCCGACCCGGCGAAGGCTATCAAGGTCTATTTCAAGCCTGACCGCCCGCGCTTCGAGAAAGTCGAAGCCATCGTCCGGGGCCAGCTTGCTTCCCGCACGAAGCTGGTGTCGTTCCCAATAGAAGTCGCGACGGACGCGAGAGGCAATTTCGTCGGCTTCACGATGAGTGTTGTCGGAAGCTCGAAGCCTCTCCACGAACTGTATTCGCCCAAGGCCCGCAAGCACAACTTTCCGCAAGCGGACTATCGTTTCCTCGTCCACACTGCCCGGAACCTTGCGACGGCCGTGGCGGCCGTCCACGACGCGGGTTGCATCATCGGTGACATTAACCACTCAGGGTTTCTGATTTCGGACCGCGCGCTCGTCGCGATCATCGACGCGGACAGCTTCCAGGTGAATCGGGACGGCCGCAGTCATCTGTGCCGGGTAGGTGTTCCAGAATACACCGCGCCCGAGCTGCAGGGACACTCGCTCGACGGGATAGTGCGCACCGGAAACCACGACGCTTTCGGCTTGGCTGTCGCGATCTTCCAGCTGCTATTTCTCGGCAAACATCCGTTCGCCGGCCAATACTCGGGTTCCGACGAAATGCCGCTGGAGCGCGCGATCTCCGAGGGTCGCTACGCTTACTCGAGGCGTCGCAACACTGGCATGGCGCCGCCGCCGCACGGCCCCCGGCCGACGATGCTGCCAGACGCGGTCGCGGTCGCGTTCGAGCAGGCATTCACCAATGATCCGAGCCTGAGAAGGCCAACGGCGCAGGAGTGGGTCGCGCATCTGAACACCGTGGAAGCCTCTCTGGTCCAGTGCGCCTCCCACAAGGAGCACTACTTCCCGCGGGCGGCCGGAAGTTGCCCCTGGTGCGCGGTGGACAACCAGTTCGGCACCGTCCTGTTTCCGCCGAACTACGCCGCCCGCACCGCCTCCATCATCAACTTCGACATCGACCGTGTGTGGGCGGAGATCGAAGCCGTCGCGCTCCCCGATCCGAAGAAAGTCATCCCTCACCTGCCCGCCATATCGGCCACGGCGAGTCAAGCAGCCAAAGACGCGGCGATGGGACGCCGCACAAAGCAGAGCCTCGGCATTCTCGCATTCGGAGCAGCGGCGTTTCTGCTCTTCTACATGCCTGCGGTTTTCTATATCTCCATCGCGCTGGCCGTTTTCAGCTTCAACAGGTTCAGCGCATCGCCTGCCGAACAGAATCAAATCAAACAGTCACTGGATCGAGCCAGGGTCGCCTTCGAGGCGGAACTCAAGACGTTCCACCAGAATGCAGGGTCAACGGAACCGGCAAGCCTGAAGGCCGAACTGACGACGGCCAGGGAGGAATACCGGGAACTTCCGCAGCTGCAAGTGAGATGGCATGGCGAGTACCAGGCGAACCGAAAGCAGATGCAGCTTGCCGACTACCTGGATCGCTTCCGGGTGGACAAGGACAAGATCACTTCAATTAACCGTGGCCTCGCGCAGACCCTGGTCGCATACGGATACGAGACGGCCGAGGACATAGACCAGAATGTAACCCGCGTCCCGGGTATCGGCGAAGTCCGTCGGCAGCATCTCCTCAACTGGAAGGCCGCGCACGAAACCCGGTTCGTATTCAATCCGAATCCCACGCCTTCCGATCAGGTCGAGAAGCAGAAAATCGACATGAAGGTTGCGCAAATGCGCGGCGACTTGCAGAAGCGCCTCGCAACCGGAGCGGACCAGCTGCGGGATGCGGTTCGACGGATCGAAACTGCTGTCAGGCGACCACACGAAACCCTAGCAGAGGCGCATCGGCATTACGAAGCGAGCGCGGCCGATGCGAAATATGTGGGTCTGTCTGTCCTCCCAGTGAGTCTTTCGACTCCGGACATGGTTGCTGCCACCTCTCGTCTGCAATCGTCCTTCTCTGCGACGGCGGTCTCGCCACCGACGCTGCAATCTCGAAACAGGGCATTTTCACCAAAGGTCGGACAGGTTCTCTGCCCGAAGTGCGGAGCCGTCATGCGGCGGCGAATTGCCAGTCGGGGTAGATACGCGGGCAAGCCATTCTGGGGGTGTCCACGGTACCCCGTCTGCGACGGCATCGTGAAGATACCCTGACCCGCGTGAAATCTCCGGGAGTTAGGTGCAGCCCATTTCCGTCTCAGAACCGAGGCGGCTTGGGAGTGCATTCGGCTACCCGGTGGCGGTTACCGCCGTGACCACTTGCGAGCGCTTGCTCAACGCATCGAGGTCGCAGACAACGAGGTTCGCATCAGGAGATCGCGGGTGGGATTGCTGCAAAGCTCGCCGCGCCGAGCGCAGATTCGACGAAAACTGGCGTTCGCAGTTCTGTACCTGAAGTGACTCGCCATGAGATCAGAACTATTGTCGAGTCTTACTGGTTCGCATGCGACGACTGCTTTCTCGAGCTTGCCTTCCAAAACGGACAGTCCCCTTCCGTGAAGAGTTTCGGGCGCCGGCAGGCGTACGAAAGTCCCCGAGGAAGGAACCCGCGGGCCACGGGCGATGGCTATGGAGATTTCGATTTTCGGCTGGTGTCGGGGATGGTGCGACCGCCGTCGAGAAGCGCCGGGATTGATGCGAATGGACCGCCCCGTCTTCCGGCCGAGCGATATCGCCGGCTCGCCTTGCGGCCTGACACGGCCCCGTCGGCACCGATGATCACCATGCACGCGCGTGGGTTCGTTGCCGGAGGCTGAGTGCCTGCGGCTGAAGGCTGGACCATGCCATGCCGGGTCATGGCGTGCTGCTCCCGGTTGATGGGGAATCATGTGGCGGTCCGCGCGGCTGCCTCCACCGTTCGAACACCTCGATGACGATCATGCGTCCGCCGCAGCATGGGCATGGCGGGCGGAAGTTGTCCGGTTCGGCCGATGGATCGTTCGTGGCGGGAGGCGCGGCCGTGAGCAGTTCGCGGGCGAGCGCGAGGCTCGTCTTGCGGGAACTGCTGGCAAGTAGCCCATAGTGCCGGATGCGATGGAAGCCGCGCGGCAGGACGTGGAGTAGGAACCGACGGATGAACTCGTCGGCGGTGAGCGTCATGACCTGCTGCCGGTCGGCGCCAGGGCGGCGATAGTCCTTGTAGCGGAAGGTGACGTCGCTCTTGTCGAAACGGATGATGCGTCGGTTGGAGATGGCGACCCGGTGCGTGTAGCGCGACAGACAGGCGAGCACCGCTTCAGGTCCGGCGAAGGGCGGCTTGGCATAGACCACCCAGCGCTTGCTCCGAACAGGATCGAGATGACGCAGGAAGGCGCGTCGGTCGGCCAGGTGGGCCATCGATCCGACGAAGGCGAGCCGGCCGGCGTCGTGAAGCGCGATCAGCCGGGTCAGGAACAGGCGGCGGAAAAGCTTGCCGAGCACGCGCACCGGAAGGAGGAAGGCCGGGCGCGACGATACCCAGCGCTTCCCGTCGAGCGCGATGCCGCCGCCCGGCACGATCATGTGCACGTGCGGATGGTGGGTCATCGCGGAGCCCCAGGTGTGGAGGACGGCGGTGATGCCGATACGGGCGCCGAGATGCTTCGGATCGGCGGCGATGGTCAGCATCGTCTCCGATGCCGCACGCAACAGCAGGTCATAGATGGTCGCCTTGTTGTGGAAGGCGATGTCGGCGACCTCGGCCGGCAGCGTGAACACGACATGGAAGTAGCCGACCGGCAGCAGGTCGGCTTCCCGCTCGGCGAGCCATGTCCGCGCCGCCGCGCCCTGGCACTTCGGGCAATGCCGGTTGCTGTAGCTAATGGGCGACGCCCATTACCTGCCTTATGGGCAAATCCAGTAATGAGAGCTGGCAGCGACTTGATCGCGCTCTTGTGTGTGCCGCCGCCAACCCGACTCACCATTACGAAGGGGCGCGATGAGCCTGTCGGACGGCTGGAACGCGCCGCGCCGCAGATGTGGTGGAACGATCGATTCCATGGCGTCGAGCTTTTCTGTCGGATCGCCACGCGTGGAGATTTCAGTGGTCGCAGAGTGGCGTGCCCCAACCACAGCGACACCTTACGGATGTCCTGCGTTGCTTGCAGGATGATCATCGCGCATGTGTGCCTGAGCACGTGGGGCGATATGCGTTTCTTGTCGAGGCCAGGATGCGCTCGAGCGGCGGTCGCTGCATGCTGTTTGAGGAGATACGCGAAGCCCCATCGGCTCAGCGGCTCTCCCCGGGCGTTGACGAACACCTCGGGTGCTGCGACCCGCCCGCGAACGGCGAGCCAGGCGCGCAGGGCTGCGGCCGTGGTCTTCCACAAGGGAAGCGTCCGTTCCCGCCGCCCCTTGCCCAGGACACGAATGCTCATGGACGACAGGTCGATGTCCTCGAGCTTCAACCCCGTTAGCTCGGACACGCGCAGACCCGCACAAACCGCCAGATGCAGCATGGCCCGGTCGCGGATGCCATCGCGCGTGCCGGGATCCGGGGCATCGAGCACCGCTTGCAGCTCCTCCCGCAGAAGATAGGGGACCAGACGCCGATCCGTCTTCTTGAATGGGATCGCCAGGACACGGCGGATATGCTCCAGGGCTGCCGGCTGCCTGTATTCGAGGAAGCGGAAGAAGGACTTGATGGCCGCCAGCCGGACATTGCGCGTCACCGAGGCCGGCGTCGAGTTGCTCCAGCATCAGCGCCGATGGCGAGACTTCAGCCTCTTTGCAGCGAACATGAAGAGCAACTGGAAGCTCAGGGCATAGGAGTCGCGCGTATGCCGACTGACGCCCCGCTGGCGGGCGAGTGTCTCATCGAGGAACGCTTCGATGAGGGGAGCAATCGGCGTCATGATTGCCTCCCTTCGGTGAGGAACCCTTCACCGGCCGCGGCGACGTCGCGCATGAGGTCGGCGGTGGCCTCCAGGTACCAGTAGGTCGCATAGATGTTGACGTGACCCATGTAGGTCGCAAGCGCCGCCATATGTGCGCCGCTTCGACTTCGGTCCGCCGGACTGCCTTGCAGCGCGCGCACCGCAAATGTGTGCCGCAGATCGTGCAGGCGCGGGCGGCGCTTCGCCGACGTTGCTCATACCTACTCCTTGCATCGACGAGACCATCTCCCCCATCGGTAGTCTTTAGCCGAAACAGAGTGAGGTCAGCCGGCGCGTGCGGCCTTTGTGCGATTACGTCCACCTGCCGCTCTTTTAACGCTACGCACGGAGACGGCTTTGGGAGCCACGACGTCGCCGAGCCGCTCTATACGGAGGGGCGCGCGCGAGGGAAGGCGAACGACGAGTTCGAGTTGCCCCCCGATCGCCTCGACGTAGCTTTTAAGAGTAGACAAGTACATGTCGGCTTGTTTCTCAATCTTCGAGACCGAAGGCTGCTTGATCTTGAGGACCGAAGCGATTTCGGCCTGGGCCTTTCCAGCGGCACGCCGCAAATCGCCGAGACTCTCGACTTCTCCCCTTAACTCTTCGAAACGCGCGTCGACCCGCTCCCGACGATCCTCGGGGAGCGCAGCGATTAGGTCGTCAAGCTTGCGTCCCATCACTTCTTCTCCTTCTTCGCCGCCGCCAAACGGTCGAGATGCCCTTGATAGCGCTTGCCGCCTTGGCGATCAGACTTTTATAGAAGCGCTTCTCACTCACGCCCGACTTATCGCCGGCGACGAGCAGGATCGCCTTCCGCTTCCGGTCGAATGCGAACGCAACCCGCCAGACACCATCATCAGCGTCGAAGCGAAGTTCTTTCATGTTCGCGAACGACGAGTCATTCAAGGTATCCGCATGCGGTCGCCCCAGCTGGGGCCCCGAACACACCGAGCAGCTTAGCCGAGGCCAATAGCTCATCTTGGACTGTCTGGGGCAACGCCTCGAACTCCCCATCGAACTCATCGCCAAAAACGACTTCCCAAGTCATATATAGCTCCTAGGCTATGTGGTCAACATCATCAAGCTGCCGAACGATAGTCTGCGGCCGAAACAAGGTAGCGCGGTCGACGATAATCCGGCCGCCGTTGACACGACTGGCAATTCGCGACCTGTCTGCGCTATCGAGCGGCATCGTCACCGGCGTTCTGACGGGCATGGCCGGCGCGTAGCTGTCGCTTGCCCAGAATCCCCGCTTGTCGTGAAGGATATGACCGCCAGCAAGGGTTCCATCGCGCCGGCAGCGCTCACCGTCGCCAAATGGAAACCGGTGCCGGCGAGGTTCGCGTGTCTGGCGGCGAAGGTCGCGTGGCCCGGAGGTGAAGCCGGCGAGGCGCTTGCGCTGGTCCATGCGTAATCGTGCGGAGGACCGCGCCGCGCCGCGCCGTGCATCGCATCTCTCGTCCCGCTGCGCTGCTGAGGCCACTTCTGTCAGGCGGTCTAGGTTTCGCGCTTCGGGCCGAGCAGGAACACTGTCAGGGCGGCGGCGAACGTGGCAACAGCACTGTAGGCAATGGCACTGGTAATCCCGGCATTGTCCACCAATACTCCGCCGAAAATCGCGCCGGCTGCGATTGCCACTTGGAATGCTACGACCATCAGCACACCGGCGCTTTCGGCCTGCTCGGGAACGGCCCGCCGCACCATCCACGTCTGTAATCCCACCGGCACCGCGCCGAAGGCAAAGCCCCACGCTGCAACCGCAATCGCCGAGGCGAAGGCCGATGCTCCCGTCGTCAGCAGCGAAACAGCGGCTATCGCTATGAGCAGCGGTGCAAGGGCCGCGACTGCCTTGAGACTGTACTCGGCTAGAAGCCCGCCGGCCAAATTGCCGAAGAATCCGCCGATGCCAAAAGCAAGCAACACAAGCGAGATCGTCTCGACGTCAAGCGCGGGAATCTTCTCGAGGAAGGCGCGGATATAAGTGATTCCGGCGAAGTGGCCGGAAGCGACCAGCAGGACGACCACAAGCGCGACCTTGACCATCGGAATCTTAGCCACATCCAACAGGCTGCGGAAGCTAGCCACTCCAATCGGAGGCAGTCTCGGAATGGTTATGAGTTGCACCAGCAGTGTAGCCGCGCCGCCGACTGCGGCGAGCATGAAGGCGCTTCGCCATCCCCAGATATCGCCGACATAAGCGCCGATTGGAGCTGCGCAAACGGTAGCCACGGAAACGCCGGTGAGGATGATCGACATAGCGCGCGGCAGGAGGTGGCTTGGAACGAGCCGCATTGCCAGTGCTGCCGACATCGACCAGAAGCCTCCGAGCGCTATGCCGAGCACGACGCGTGCAGTCAGGAGAACCGCCAGCGACCACGCGCCGGCCGCCAGAACGTCCGACAGGATCAGCAGCAGCGTCATCGCCCACATGACGATCCTGCGGTCCAGGCGCTTTGTGATGATGGCCACCGTCGGCGCCGAGATCGCCCCGACGATAGCGGTCGCCGTCATCGCCTGTCCAGCCGCTCCCTCGGTGATACCGAGATCATGCGCGAGGGGCGTGAGCAGGCTAACAGGCAGAAACTCTGCCGTCACCAGCCCGAACGTGCCCAAGGAAAGCGAAATGACCGCACCCCATGCGGGACCAGACGGTTGGACGGGCTTTTCTGAGTCGTGCAGAACAGCGTCCACGACGCCTGCCGCGGATTGGGTCATGAACGAAGTCTCCACTTTGGATGCAATGCAACATGAAGTTGGCTGCCTTGACCCAAATTTAAAAACACAAGCGCATTTCCCGGCGGCGTTGCACGGAGGAGGGGATGTTCATTGCCTCGCGATATTTCGTGACGGTGCGGCGCGCAACATGGATGCCGGTTTCCTTCAGTCGGACAGCGATGTCCTCATCGGAAAGCACGTCGCCGGGAGATTCTGCGGCAATCATCGCTTTGATCCGATGGCGGACGGCTTCGGCGGAGTGCGCATCGCCGCCTTGGCAGGACGCGATCGCGACGGTGAAAAAATACTTCAACTCAAAGGCTCCGCGCGGGGTAAGCATGTATTTGTTCGAGGTCACCCGGCTTACCGTTGACTCGTGCACGCCGATCGCATCAGCGACGGTTCTAAGATTGAGAGGCCGCAGGTGGGCGACGCCATGTTCCAAAAAGGCATCCTGCTGACGCACGATTTCAGCCGCAACCTTAACAATGGTCTTGGCGCGCTGATCGAGGCTGCGGATTAGCCAGTTCGCATTTTGCAAGCATTCGTCGAGAAATGCTTTATCTTTCGAATTTTGGGCAGTTTGACGCGTGACTTCGGCATAGTAGGTTTGGTTGATCAGCAGCTTCGGCAGCGTGGCGGGATCAAGTTCGATCTGCCACCCGCCTTGCGGCGATGGCGTGACCCAGACGTCGGGTATGATTGATTCAGACGCACCGGATTGGAATCTGTTCCCAGGCTTGGGATCGAGCGCCCGAATCTCATGCATCATGTCGAGAAGGTCTTCTTCATCGACGCCGCAATGCTGCTTCAGCGCCTCAAAATCGCGTCGCGCAAGCATTTCAAGATTGGCAACCAAAGCTGCCATTGCCGGGTCGAGCCGGTTTCGCTGGCGCAACTGGATCTCGAGGCATTCTCTGAGATTTCGCGCAAAAACTCCCGGTGGATCAAATTGCTGCAACGTTCCGAGAACCCGTTCCACAACAGCCTCACGGACATTCAGGCTCTCGGCCAGCTCCAAAAGGTTTGCCCGAAGATAGCCAGTGTCTTCCAGATCGGCGGCAAGCTGGCCAGCAATCAGCCGCTCCTGTGGTGTGAATGCAGTGAGGGCGATCTGACGAGCGACATGGTCGTGCAATGTTTCGGCGAGGGTGGCAAACTCGTCGAGGGAAGGGCCATTGCCGGACGGGTTGTTGGTCGTGTTGCGAAGTGATTTCCATTGCCCGAGCCGTTCAGGCGAACCTGCCCCGGTCGGTCCTTCAACGGCGTTTCCGCCAGGGCCGACAGGCTGATCCGCTCCCGAAATCGAAACATCGCCAAAAGGCCCGCCATCGTTTGACGCAGATTCCAAGAGCGGGTTCTTCTCGATTTCCCGCTCCACGAACTGATGCAGTTCAGTATGCGCCAGTTGCAGCAAGCGAATCGACTCAATGAGTTGAGGCGATGCGACCATGGATTGCTTCTGGCGCTGAAGCAGGCTTGCTGAGGATTGCATGGTGAGCGCGATAATCCTGTCGAGGAGCCTCTTGGGGCGGGAAATGGCACCAGTGAGACGTTTCTAGGTCATGCGGCGGCTTTCAGCGTTTCGAGAACGTTTTGGGGGGATGAGACGCCATAGGGGTCGGCCTCGCAGTTGTCCGAGAAACCTTCCTCCTCGAACCACTGCTCCACCACGCCATTGTTGATCAGGGCGGCGTAGCGCCAGGAGCGCATCCCGAAGCCGAGATTGTCCTTTGCGACCAGCATGCCCATCTTGCGTGTGAACTCGCCTGAGCCATCGGGGATGAGCTCGACCTTCTGAAGGCCCAAGGACTTCCCCCACGCATTCATGACGAAGGCATCGTTGACGGAGACGCAGTAAATCGCGTCAATTCCCTCCTTCTCAAACTCATCATAGAGCTCTTCGAAATTGGGCAGTTGGTAGGTTGAGCAGGTCGGAGTGAAGGCGCCAGGCAGCGAGAACAGGATGACGCGCTTGCCGGCAAAGTAGTCGTCAGATGTCTTTTCTTCCCAGCGATATGGATTTGGGCCCTGGACTGACTCATCGCGAACACGCGTGAGAAAGGTGACGAAGGGAACCTTCTTTTGAACGGTCATCAACTTGCTCCTCAGGAAAAAACTGGCGCGCCGGATTCTGGCAGAGGCTGGCGCAATACCGAGCAAAGGCTCGTATGCCGGGCATGAAATGAGGCCCTCGCGGCTCGCACCCTCCTTTTTCCATCCCGATGTAGGGGAACGTCTTGGCTGCTGGTCTTCGTCACCCGAACGCCATCGATCTGAGCAAGTGGAGGCTGTCGAGCCGCTGGGGCAATCTTTCCACGGCTATGGCGCCGGAAGCGGCATCCATCGCTCGCGCTCGTGCCCGGGACAAAGTGATAGCGGGCCCGAAGTAGCCAATATCGGACGCGTGTGGAGGCCTCAAATGTGACTTCACGCAAGCGACCCGCGTTACTGAGCTGGTTCGGCGTATTGTCGATATTTGCCAGTGACCCGCCGACCTTGGCTTCGGTGGCTCTTTGATGGGGCTCTTGCTGATCAGAACCGGTAGACGGCAATTGCGCGAGCGCCATGTGTTGGCGTGCCGCCATCTGACCAGCCGTGCGCAAAGCGGCTGCCGAGGAGGGACCTCCGGAGGAGATGATGTACCGATGTTCACCGGGAACGGGCACCGTCTCCTCAGGCCAGGGTCTAGAGCTTCGCGTGTCGGGCATGGCGCAAGTCGCTTTCATCGTGTTTTGATGGGGCTCTGACCAGGAGCAGCAAGCGGCGTGCCATTTCAAATAGAGATGCTTTTGGACCGCCCCCTTTTTCCCGGAGGCCGTGTCTTAGAAGATCGGGCGCGCGCTATAACCGCCTGCTCACCACGCGCAACAACGGTGCTGTATGGTGCGGATATTCGGCGCTTCCGCCCCGGCTGGGCAAAGACGAACCGGAAGCCGAGCCGATGCACTGCCTCACACCGGCGGGCACTGCAGCGATTGCGTAGCGTGTGCCGCTAGCGTGTTCTTGCGTGCGGAGGCACGGCTATCGCGAACACGCGCCTGTCGCAGCAACCATGAGCGCGCGCTCTTCGGCAAGCGCCCTGATTCCGTGAGGATCGAATTCTCCACGCCTGTCCTATTTGCAACCCTCTTTATGTTCGAAACTGGACAAGAATGTCGCAAGCCCGACCGAAAAATCGCCGAGGCGCGACCACCGGCTAGCCAAGCGGTGGAATGCAAACGGAGCGGCAAATCCCGCACGCAAGTTGGCGTCAGGGTTTGGTTCGGGCGGTGTAAACCAGCCAGATAGAAGCGATAGCCTCAGGGGAATAGGATGTGAATTGCATCTGCTCCGGTGCCCAAGGCTCTGACGCCATTGTTCCTGTGGCACGAAACTCAACAATCTTTGCAGTGTTTATCAATCCGGCAAAGAGCGCGTCAGATTTACTGATCTTGATACGCTGCCTTTCGGCCCAGTGCGTACGTCGCTGCGAAAACGGCCAACTGCAAGAACAGATGGAGAATCTTCTGCTTCGGTGTTGAAGGGAACATACTCTCACGCAAAGATAGGCATCGGAAGGCTAACTGTGGGAGCGTGGCGTGCAGCAGAATTGAGAAGCGCGGAACTCGCCAGATGGTGTAACTCGCGCTGATCGAGACAAAGCCGTTACGGACCAGGCTTGGTTTTGCTGCGCAGATGAAGATGTACCGCTGGGCGGGAAGATTTATCGATCACGCGAGTGAGATTCCAGCGGAGCCTGTTGCTTATCTTGCCGAGCAGCTTTCCGCCGCGCTGGCCGATCTCGATCGCTACGATTGGGCCGGCCGGACCGGCCGCCGCCATCGGGAGGAGATATTAGCCTTCCTGGGCCTCCGGCGCACGACAGCGGATGATCGGGCTGCACATGTTGCTTGGCTCGAACGAGAGATTTGCCCCACGGCAATCTCCTCAGCGGCGATGGTTGAGCAGGTTTGTCTGTGGTGGCGGGATTATGGTCTCCAAAGCCCGGCTGACGGCGAGGTGAAACGATTGATCCGCTCGGTGCGGCGCGGCTTTGAAAGCGCCCTGCTAGAACGGATCGCCGCCGGGGTGCGACTGGCTTCAACACGAATGAAGGCGGATCCTGGCCGGGTTGGGCTGGAGAGCATCCTTGCCGTGGCGGAACGCTTTCCTTCATACGGTCCCTGCGGCTTCCCGCAGATCTGGTTGGCGTTGGCGGCGCCCCACTTTTGGCACAACTCTATCGTCGGATCGGCCAGGAGACGGCCCGGCAGGTGCGCCAGCGTCCAGAACCGCGCCGGCTCGGCCTCTACGCCTCTTGTTCGGCGCGAGCGGGAAATCGTCGACGCTGTTGTCGATCTTCTGATCGAGACGGTGCACAAAGATGTAACGATGGCGGAACGCAGGGTCTTAAGACGATCGCGAAGGATTTTCAGAAGGTCCACGGCAAGGAGCGAATTCTGGCGCGGATTGCTGAGGCGGGCATTGCGACACCGGATGGGGCAGTGTGTGATGTCATCTTTCCCGTGGCTGATCAGGCGGTACTTGCCGCGGTTGTCCGCGAGTACAAGGCCGGTGGTTCCTATCAGGGCCGGGTCCATGCGGTTTTCCGGTCATCCTATGGCAGCCATTACCGGCGTATGTTTCCGACGCTGTTGAGCCTTCTGGAAGCGGATCCATGAAGAAAGAGCCTCAGGCGGACGTTGGGATCGGCCCGAACTGCACCGGCTGCTCGATGACCTCGATGAGGGGGATGTCGTTGTCGTCTGGAAGCTTGACCGGCTGACGCGGTCACTCAAGGACATGCTTCTCATCCTCGAGAAGATCGAAGCTGCCGGCGCGGGGTTCCGCTCGTTGACCGAGGCAATTGACACGACGACGCCGGCGCGACGCATGATGACGCAGATGCTCGGCTCGTTCGCCGAATTTGAGCGTGCTACCGGGCGGGAACGCACGATGGCGGGTCTACAGGCAGCCCGCGAACGCGGGCGAAAGGGTGGACGCCGTCCGAAACTAACGCCCGATCAGCGCTCCGAAATCATCGGCATTTAAATGAAGGCCGTTCAGCAGCTGAAATCGCTCGTCTCTTTCGCGTTCATAGGGCCACCGTCGGGCGCATCGGGGCCGAGGTCAAAAAAATAGCCGTTCGCTGAATGTTCTTTCAGTTGGCCGTTTTCGCAGCACGTACGCACCGGGCCTATTATTGAGCTCCGTTCGTGTCCGGCTTTGAGCCGTCGTAAAATCTGCCAATCTGTTGGATTTCGCTCGACATCTGTCGGGTTTGTCACGGCCGCGACACAATACCGTTCGGCCCGGCGCTTGCCGCACTCTCATGGGAGCCCTTGAAGAATAAGCACAACATCTCTTCTGAGGCTCGATCCGCCAAATTGGCACGAGTTTTGAAACTCCCTCAGTGCACGGCGGCGGCAGCGGCCAACCGGCACGCATGCCGCGGCTCCTCGCGACCAATGGAACGAAGAGAGGAAAGCACCATGGCAGGTCTGCGTCAGATCGCCTTCTACGGGAGTGGACGCACCGGCAAATCCACCACGTCCCACCCCGCGTAGCGTTCCATGACCTAAAGAGGAAGTAGATGAGAAAAGTCGTAGCCGCCAAGCTTCATGGCATCACTGTCACTGATGCGGATCTGAACTACCACGGTTCGATCACACTGGACCCGGATCACTGCGATGAGGTGGGGATCTTTCCACTGGAATTCGTTGACATCTGGAACAAGGCGTCAGGTGCGCGTATCAGCACGTATGTCATTTATGGTGAAAGGGGTTCCCGTTGCTGTGTGCTGAACGGAGCTGCCGCTCGTACCTGCCAGGTCGGAGACGAGATCATCGTTTGCTCCTCCGCGTACGTTGATATGGAGCAGATCGCCGAGATCAAGCCGCGAATATTGACGTTCAATCGGGGCAATTCTGTGCGCGATCGCATGTTCTACGATGTCAGCGTCCGGGAGGATGGAGCGATGACGTTCGCGGTCCGCGAGGGCTCACCGATGGGAAGGTCTTGAAACTGGTCCGAGTCCCTCGCTAATCGGCGATCGGCCTAGGCGGCGAATTCCAAGCTCGGCAATAAGCCGCCCCGCAACTCACTCCGAAGAGGAAACGAGCATGCAATTGGCACTCATGTATGGCGGACGGTCCGTTGAACACGACTGGTCGATTGCAATGTACAATCACTTCGCTGACGTCCTTAACAACGCTGTTGATGTGAGTATTTCGCCAGCATTTATTTATTATATCAGCCGATCCGGGGATTTGCTCAGGCTCGCCCTCTACCGGGATCGCCTTCCCAAGCATGATGAGTTTACGAATCGCGCCGAGACGTATCCGCTCACCTCGCTCGCTTATATACTAAAAAATGACAGCATTTTCGTCTTCTCACTTCTTCAGGGCCAAGACGGAGAGGACGGGCAGATCCAGGCTCTTGCCCAGTTCTATGATGTCCCGGGCAGCTTTGGTGACAAGACTGCGGCCATGCTCTCCGCAGATAAGTATTTGCAGGGCCTAATCGCCAATCGACTTTGTCACGATCTGACTCCCATTCCGACGATCCACGTCTCCCAAGGTGATCTCGACGCCAGCATAGCCGAGGCTCTGCGGTACCTTGCTGGACCATGTGTTCTCAAGCCGAACACGCTCGGAGGATCCTTCCTCACCGAGTGTGTCGACAATCTGTCGGAGGAGGGCCTTCGTTCCTATTCCGAACGGATCGCTGCGTATGACGCCTCATTCTTAGTCCAGCAACGGATTGTCGGAACAGAGTACACCTGCGGAGTCTTGATCAACCGCCATGAAGTTACAGTACTTCCGGTTGCGCGGATCAATAATCCCTCGGGATTTCTGGGCTATGATCAGAAGACGCAGAAAGGCAGCTACATTGTTGATTTCCATAACATTGAGAACAACCTTCAGACCCGCATCGCCTCGATATCAACGAAGATTGCTCGGGAGTTCAGGCTCCACACCTTCGGGCGCCTCGATTTCATCGTCGATGACCATGAACGCGTCTATTTCTTCGAAGTCAATGTGGTCCCGGGTCTGACAGCAGGAAGCATCTTTCCGATGATGCTCGCAAAAGCCGGATTCGATCTGTGCCATGTCGTTGGGCTGGCTGCCTCCAATGAGATCTCCCATAGGCATCGCGAAGAGGTTCGCAAGATCGAGACCAGCCGCATCCGTTATGGATCGCGATAACCAATAGCAGCTTCGCTGCCATTTCCGCTTCCTAGAAGGTTGCAGTCACTGCCCAGGACCAATGCTTCACTGCCATTCACTCGACATAACGGTTGACCTCAACAATCTTGCCTGGAACTACGACGAGTTCCGGGCTCGTTGTCCTGGTGCCACCGTTGCGGCAGTCGTCAAGGCGGACGCCTATGGGGTGGGACTCAGTGCAGTTGCTCGCCGATTGGCCTCGAACGGTTGCACAACCTTTTTCGTGGCTCATCTCCAGGAAGGGGCTCGGCTTCGCCGGCACAATTCCGCTGGCGAGATCTATGTCCTCAACGGTCTTCTTCCTGGAACCGAACCCGCCTATGAGAGGCTCAACCTCAAACCAGTACTCACGTCGAAACTTCAGGTTCGGCTTTGGATCGCGTTCTGCGAACGTGAAGCCTGGACTGGAGGGGCCGCCCTTCATGTCGACACCGGGATCAATCGGCTCGGCTTCCGGGTCGAGGAACTGCCTGCCCTGAAACGTCTGATCGCAGGCCGCACGCAGTATTTCGATCTGATCATGAGCCACTTTGCTTGCGCCGACGATCCTTCAGATCCTCGCAACGGGGAGCAGATTGAGACCTTCTGGCAAGTCCGAAGGGAGTTTGGAGAGCTCCGACGGGCCTCGCTAGCGAACTCGGCAGGGTGCTTCCTCGGTTCTAGTGCTCACTTCGACTTGGTGCGTTCGGGTATTGGTCTTTATGGCGGTAATCCGTTTGTGACCCGCAGCAACCCCTTTCGACAGATCATTTCAGCCAATGCGAGGCTCCTCCAGGTGAAGACTCATAGGCAAGGAGAGTATGTAGGCTACGGACGAGCTTTCCGGCTCCAAGGGGACAGACTGATTGGGGTCATTTCTTTGGGTTATGCAGACGGATATCCGCGCTACCCAAGTCTTGGGAATCAGGATCGACTGCAGGTCTATTATAAAGGTCGGTCAGCCCACGTCATCGGTCGGGTTTCCATGGACACATCGATCATTGACCTTAGCTCGGCAGCCGATCTAAAGCCGTCGCTCGGTGATCTGGTCGAGGTCTGTGGCCCGTCGCAATCGCTAGATGAGCTCGCCAAAGCAATAGGTTCTATACCTAACGAGGTCTTGACGACGCTTGGCTCAAGATCCGTTCGTTCGTATGTCGGCGATCACGAGCTTTCGGTCGCCGCATCGCTTCATCGGCCAGGCGATCATCGTGATTACTGACATGTGTACCGGTGTCCATTTGAGCCGCAGCAGCGGCTCGTCACGGGAACGGCTGATGGATGGGGCTGATGCGCAGTAAAGTAGGGGAAGGTAGTCCATTCCTACTGCCGCATCGGAACACCGTCCGAGGACGGACCATGATGCTCTAGAGGACGTCATGCACAAATATGGACGACTGATTAGCACAAGCCGAAAAGATGCGGCGCATCAGGCCCCTGTCGCCTATCCTTTCGTCGAGAAGATCAAGGAGCGGCAGGCGACAATCTCGCGAGCAGAAAGCATCATCGCGACTTACCTTCTCACCCATCTCCGGGAGATCCCGTTCGAGACGGCGGCCTCGATCTCCCGCAAGCTGAATGTCAGCGCTATGACGGTGGGGCGCTTCCTGCGTTCCCTCGGCTATGCAGGCCTTTCCGCCCTGAAGGAGGAGTTGAGCAGCACCGTTCATCAGATCGACTGGCTCGTGGGCGAGCGCTATGAGCATATCATCTCGCCGGATAGTTCCAACAGCGAGGAGGACGGAGCCGCACCGGACCTTTCGAAGAGTCTCGACTTGGAGCTGAAGGCAATCGTCAGCAACTACGAGTTGGCTCGCACGGCACACTTCAGTCACGTTGTCGCATTGGCCGCCAAAGCGGATCGGGTTTATGTGGCGGGCTTTCAGACCGTGCGCGGCCTAGCTATGGACTTTGCCATGCGTCTCGAATACGCGCGCCCGCGTGTCCGCTTCATGGATGGCGTCAGCGGTACCTACAGCGAACTGTTCGCGGACGGAACTGGAAAGCCACTTCTCATCGTCGTGGATGTCCGACGCTACGCGAAGCAGGCCATTCTCTTGGCGCAGCAGGCCTCACATGTGAACATTGATCTCGTGATCGTCACGGATGCGGCTTGCTACTGGGCACAAGATCTCACGGACAATATTTTCCGGATCGCCACTGATGCCGACATGTTCTGGGAAAGCAATGCGCCGGTGACAAGCTTTCTTAATCTTATCGTAGACGACGTCATCTGCCGTCTTGGCCCTTCGGCCAAAAAACGCATTAAGCAACTGCAGAAGGGGCGATGTCATGTTGTCTGCGTATAAACGCGTTCCGGGATTCACCGCATGAGAGATAGGCTTGAAACTCGTGCGATGGCATCAATGAGCCTCCAGTTGTCCAACTAACATGGGTTGCCTGCGAAAGTTTTGGGACCGAGCCGAGCGCAACGTCGGTAAGGCGAGATGGTCCCGCCAGTGCCGTTGCAGCGGAGGGTTCGACGTCAATACCACAGATCGAATGCAGCCGAAGAAGCCAGCCAAAGGCTTCTGCATCGCCGATGGTGTATATGCCGGCCAAACGGTCGAAGAGCAGAGGCGCGACAAACATCGAAGCCGCTCCCACAGCGAGGCCATCGAGTTCCGTGCGGTTGGTCAGTGCGATGTCGTAGACGGAAACCGCCTTGCCAGGCCCGCTTAACATCTGCACCAGCATGCAAGGAGAGTCGGTCGGTTCAGCGAAGAAGCAATGTACCTGCGGACCGAATATCAGCTTTAGCCCATAGGTGATCCCGCCGGGTGCGCCACCAACCCCGCAAGGCAGATACACGACTAGCGGATGCTCAGAATCCACAAGCACACCCGCGGCAGCAAGTTGATCTGCCAATTCATACGCTCCGCAGGCATAGCCACTGAACAAGTCGGCGGATTGCTCGTCATCGACAAAATAGGCGCTTGGATCGCCTAGAGCTATCTCCCGCCCACGTGCGACTGCTTCGCCGTAGTCACCTGCGTGTTCCACAACGGTCGCGCCATGGTCGCGCAGCCGCTGCTTTTTCCACGCCTTGGCATCGGTGGACATGTGCACGACGGCCCTAAACCCGAGAGCCGCGCCGAACAGACCGATGCTAACTCCAAGGTTGCCGGTGCTTCCGACAACGACGGAGTGCTGCGCAAATAAATTTCGCGCTTCGGAAGACGCCAGCGGCAGGAGATCCTGCCCCGGCTCAATCAAATCGTTTTCGATTGCCAGTCGTTCGGCGTGCGCGATCACCTCGTGGAAGCCGCCACGCGCCTTTATCGAGCCGGCAATCGGCAAAGCGTGATCAGCCTTGACGAACCACGGTCCTGTCGGTGCGGGCTCGATCCCCGTGATCGGAAGTAGGGGCGAGTAGATGGGTGGGTATCCGGTGTCGGAGAGCTTAAAAAGCGCCCGGATCAACCTTTCAGATCGGCGCAGCCGGTCGCGAGCCTCGTCAACTTGCCGTGTCAACTCGGGCACATCCGCCGGATAAGCCCGCGCCCCTGCATTAAGCCACAGCCACGGGCTGCGATCCTGAAGATGGCTCAGTGCAGCTGAAGGTATGGAGCTCGTCATCATGCTTCCTTCTACAGGGAACGGGTAGATCAGATATCGCGCTCAGGAAGCCAATCCTGAAAACGTGTGTCTGACTAATTTTGTTACAAAAGTATCATACTGTAAAGAATATTATTTAGCTATCATTTGGCGCGAATGCTCGCTAAAGTACGAGGGACTGGAAATTCAACAGACGAGGATACCAATGGAAACCACTCAACGCTTGGCATGTGATGCTTCGGCGAAGCCGCGGGCACGCGAACTAGGGCTGCCGTTTTCCGGAAAGACCGGTCCCCATAACGCCATAACCGATGTTGCCGGCGTAGAGGTGGGCTATTCGACCGTGATCAGCGACGCGCCGCCGTCGGGCAGAGGACCAGCGCGCACCGGTATCACTGCCATCCTTCCGCGAGGCCGCAGCGGTCCTCTTCGGGCGCCTGTGTGGGCGGGATTCCACTCCCTTAACGGCAATGGCGAAATGACTGGAACACACTGGATCAAGGAGGCTGGTTATTTCACGGGACCGATCGCCATCACCAATACCCACAGCCTTGGAACCGTTCATCAGTCGATTCTGGAATGGATGATCGACAAGCCCGACACCGGCGTCGGACCCTATAAGTTCATGCTGCCCGTGGTCGGCGAGACATGCGATGCCTACCTTAACGACATGGACGCCTTTCACGTTACCGCCGCGCATGTGAAGGAGGCTCTGGATGGTGCTTCCAGCGGACCGCTGGCCGAGGGTAATGTCGGCGGCGGGACGGGAATGATCTGCTTCGAGTTCAAGGGCGGCACCGGGACGTCGTCTCGCGTGGTCGACTTGCTCGGTTCCCGCTATACCGTCGGCTGCCTCGTTCAGGCAAACTTTGGAATTCGACCGCTCCTCAGAATTCTCGGCGTTCCTGTCGGCGAACACCTCACATCGAACCGGCTTTGGGCCGGCGAGCAGGGTTCGATCATTGCGGTGGTGGCGACAGACGCGCCTCTCATGCCAACCCAGCTGGAGCGGCTCGCACGGCGGGCGGGCCTCGGCATCGGCCGCACGGGCACGCCGGCAGGAGACGGATCGGGCGACCTTTGCCTTGCCTTCTCGACAGTAAACCTGACCACCAGTGAGTCGGCCACAGCACCCGCTATCGGCGATCTCGCTTTCTTACCGAACAACAGGCTCGACCTCCTGTTTGAGGCCACGGCGCAGGCGGTGGAGGAAGCGATCATCAACGCCATGGTGGCGGCCGAATCGATGGTGGGGCGCGAGCACAGGCTTGTTGCCGCCATCGAGCACGATGCGGTAAAGGAGGTTATGCGCAACTATGGACGAATGAACGCATGAGCGGCAAGCAAGCGCCCCAGCCGGAGCCGCCCTCCTTTCCCTTCGTGGAGAAGATCAAGGAACGGCAGGCGACCTTCTCGAAGGCGGAAAGCGCCATCGCCGCCTATCTCGTCACGAATATCCGCGACATACCCTTTGAAACCGCGGCTTCGGTCTCGAGCAAGCTCAAACTCAGCCCTATGACCGTCGGGCGCTTCCTGCGTTCACTCGGCTATGAGAATCTCGCCGCACTTAAGGAGGAACTGGGCAGCACAATCCATCAGATTGCCTGGCTTGTCGGAGAACGATATGAGCGCATGACGTCCGCTGAGCGGTCCAGGAAAGAGGCGGGTAGTGCCGCGCAGCATCGTGCCGCAAGTCTCGATTTGGAATTGAAGGCTGTCATCAGCGCCTATGAGCAAGCCGTCACAGAACGTTTCGGAGAAGTGGGGGAGATGGTCGCCAAGGCCGATCGGGTCTATGTGGCTGGCTTTCAGACTGTGCGCGGCCTGGCCATGGACTTTGCCCTCCGCCTCGAATACGCCCGCCCGAATGTCGGTTTCATGGACGGCGCCAGCGGCACCTACAGCGAGTTGTTCGCAGACGAAACCGGAAGGCCGCTCCTCATTGTTGTAGACGTCCGGCGCTACGCAAAGCAGGCCATGCTCTTGGCCCGGCAGGCCTCGCAGGCGAACATCAATCTTGTCATAATCACGGACTCCGTGTGCTACTGGGCGCAGGAACTCACCGACAACGTGTTCCGAGTGGCCACCGACGTCGATATGTTCTGGGAAAGTAACGCGCCAGTGACAACCTTCCTCGGTCTTCTTGTGGATGAGGTGATCCAGCGTCTTGGCCCATCGGTCAAGAAACGCAGCGAGCGGCTGCAAAAGCTGCAGGACAATTTCGGAAGTTTTGCCGATTAGCAGTCAGAATGCGGGCGAGCGTCCCATCGCTCGTCAAGCCGTCCGCTCACGAACGCAAGGGCATCTACTCCAGCCGTTTGGCCAAGCCTTGATGTCAGCCAGTTGACCACTTCGCGCATTGATCATTCGCGCGTCTGATGGTGGGACGCGACCAGGCTCCGAGATCGATACAATCCTTCTCGGTCGCAAGTCGCGAACTACTCTCAGGCGAGGCTGCAAGCGCCAGCCTAAAAATTGTCAAAGCACTTGTGGCCATCCAGCGGCCGCCGGCGGGGCCACGCCGAGCAGGACGTAGATGAGAATAAGAGCGTCCGGGACTTGAGCGTACGATGGTTGGACCGATGGCATCATGTCGTCAGTTGGATGCGAACCTGAGCCGCCGAGCAGATGGGGCCTTGAGCCGTGCCGGCCCACGAAGGCATCAAAGCGGCGGCCTCCGAGGTGCTCAACGCCACCTGGCAACGCTGTCGAGTTCATTTCGCCCGCAACGTGATGGCGCATGCCGGCAAGAGCGGCCGCCGCGTCGTCTCGGCCTTCATCGCCACCGCCTTCGCCCAGGAGACGGCGGAAGCCGCAAGCGTGCAGTGGCGTGCCGTTGCCGACCAGATCCGGCCCAAGGTGCCGAAGCTCGCCGCCATCATGGACGATGCCGAACACGACGTGCTCGCCTACATGAGCTTTCCCAGGGAGCATCGGACCAAGTTGCACAGCACAAACCCGATCGAACGGCTCAATGGCGAGATCAAGCGGCGCACCGAGGTTGTCGGCATCTTCCCCAACGACAACGCCATCGTCCGACTTGTCGGCGCATTGCTCCTAGAACAGAACGATGAATGGGCTGTGCAGCGGGCGCGCTACTCTTGAGACCATTAGCCGGATGAGCGATGATCCGCTCATCAGCCTGCCGGCGCGCTGTCATTCCGGCCCTTGCCGGAGAGCGCGGCGACCAATGCCGTAGGTACACCACTCCCAGAGACACGATCTACGGTCAGGGGGCCTGCCCTCATTCCAGGACAGGACAACTGATAAAGAAGGTGTCGCCGGCTGTCTGACGACTATCCGACACTGTTCTGTCGCCTTTGTTGGTCCGCGACACCGGCCTATTTCGCCGAGCTCTTGTCTGGCCTCAGGCTAGGCCGCTGAAAAGAAATCACAATTTTTTCTTCTGCTGGGTCGGCCAAATTGGCACGAGTTTTGATGCTCCTTCGTTGCGGGCCGGGAGCCGCCGACCGACTTTCATTTCGTGGATGACACCGCGATCGATGGAACGAAGAAAGAAAAGCAAAATGTCAAATCCGCATGAGATAGCATTCTATGGGAAGGGGCCTCGGCGAAACCGCCCCTACCAAACAGCTCGCCGCCCTTGTCGACCCCTTGCGCAGGAAATGTTGATGGCCGGCTTCGACTCAAGGCCCACCACACCTACCTTAGCCTGAACTCCGACGGTGCAAAGTTCTGCATCTCGCCGCGCGGTATGCCTAGGCAGTTAGACGTTGGCCGATCTTGATAATCGAGTCGGGCTACGCCGCGGAGGACGTCGTCTGCATGCCGTCTTAGGTCATTCGCTGCCCGCAGCGCTCGCCGGTCACCTTTCGCCCTTCCATCGCTACAGAGTGAAGTGCCACCATGTCCGAACAACCCTTGCCGACGCTGCCGATGTGGCGCGTCGATCACATCGAGCCCTCGCCCGAGATGTTGGCGCTAGGCGCCAACGGTCCGATCCACCGCGTGCGCTTCCCGTCCGGGCACGAAGGCTGGTGGGTGACAGGCTACGACGAGGCCAAGGCGGTGCTGTCCGACGCGGCGTTCCGGCCCTCGGGAATGCCGCCGGCGGCATTCACCCCGGATTCGGTGATTCTCGGATCGCCGGGGTGGTTGGTCTCGCACGAGGGGGGCGAGCATGCCCGGCTACGCACGACCGTGGCGCCGGCCTTCAGCAACCGCAGGGTGAAGCTGCTCGCGCAGCAAGTCGAGGTGATCGCCGCGCAGTTGTTCGAGACACTGGCGGCCCAGCCCCAGCCCGCCGACCTGCGGCGCCACCTCTCCTTTCCACTTCCGGCCATGGTCATCAGCGCGCTGATGGGCGTGCTCTACGAGGATCACGCCTTTTTCGCCGGGCTGTCCGACGAGGTGATGACGCACCAGCATGAAAGCGGCCCGCGCAGCGCGTCGCGCTTGGCCTGGGAAGAACTGCGCGCCTACATTCGCGGCAAGATGCGGGACAAGCGCCAGGATCCTGGCGACAACCTGCTGACGGATCTGCTCGCGGCGGTCGACCAGGGCAAGGCGACCGAGGAAGAGGCGATCGGCCTGGCGACGGGCATGCTGGTGGCGGGGCACGAGAGCACCGTCGCGCAGATCGAATTCGGCCTGCTGGCCATGTTCCGCCATCCGCAACAGCGCGAACGCCTGGTCGGCGATCCATCCCTGGTGGACAAGGCGGTGGAGGAAATCCTGCGCATGTACCCGCCGGGCGCGGGCTGGGACGGCATCATGCGCTATCCGAGGACCGACGTGACCATCGCGGGCGTGGATATTCCTGCGGAGAGCAAGGTGCTTGTCGGCCTGCCGGCGACGTCCTTCGATGCGCGCCATTTCGACGACCCGGAAATCTTCGACATCGGACGCGACGAAAACCCGCACCTGGCGTTCTCCTACGGGCCGCACTACTGCATCGGCGCGGCGCTGGCCAGGCTGGAACTCAAGGTGGTGTTCGGTTCGATCTTCCAGCGCTTTCCCGCGCTGCGCCTGGCCGTGGCGCCCGAAGAACTGAAGTTGCGCAAGGAGATCATCACTGGCGGGTTCGAGGAGTTCCCGGTGCTCTGGTGATGCGCGGACGCCGCCGGGAATCGCGATCTTCTCCGCAATTTGCCGGCGCGCCTGGCGCGCGCCGGTCAGATCAGCCAGCCAACAGGTAACCAATATGGACGTGCAAGAGACCACGGCAGCATGCCGGGACGCCTTCGCCGAACTGGCGTCGCCAGCGTGCATCCACGACCCGTATCCGTTCATGCGGTGGTTGCGCGAGCACGATCCGGTGCATCGCGCGGCGTCGGGCCTCTTTCTGTTGAGCCGCCACGCCGACATCTACTGGGCGCTCAAGGCCACGGGCGATGCTTTTCGGGGACCGGCGCCGGGCGAACTGGCGCGCTATTTCCCGCGTGCGGCGACCAGCCTGTCACTCAATCTGCTGGCGTCCACGCTAGCGATGAAGGAACCACCGACGCATACGCGTCTGCGCCGGCTGATCTCGCGCGATTTCACCATGGGCCAGATCGACAACCTGAGGCCAACCATCGCTCGCATCGTCGCAGCGCGCCTGGACGGCATGGCGCCCGCGCTGGAGCGCGGGGAGGCGGTGGACCTGCATCGGGAATTCGCGCTGGCCTTGCCCATGCTGGTTTTCGGCGAACTGTTCGGCATGCCCCAGGACGACATGTTCGGGCTCGTCGCCGGCATCAGCGCCATTCTGGAAGGCCTGAGCCCGCACGCCAGCGATCCCCAGCTCGCCGCGGCGGACGCGGCCAGCGCCAGGGTGCAGGCCTACTTCGGCGACCTCATACAGCGCAAGCGCACCGATTCCCGCCACGACATCGTGTCAATGCTGGTCGGCGCACACGACGACGATGCCGACATGCTGTCGGATGCGGAGTTGATCAGCATGCTGTGGGGCATGCTGCTGGGCGGCTTCGCCACCACTGCTGCGGCCATCGACCATGCGGTCCTGGCGATGCTGGCGTATCCCGAACAGCGGCACTGGCTGCAAGGAGATGCCGTGGGGGTGAAGGCATTCGTCGAAGAAGTCCTGCGCTGCGACGCGCCCGCCATGTTCAGCTCCATTCCGCGTATCGCCCAGCGCGACATCGAACTGGGCGGCGTGGTGATCCCGAAGAACGCGGACGTGCGCGTGCTGATCGCGGCCGGCAATCGCGACCCGGACGCCTTCGCCGATCCCGACCGCTTCGATCCCGCGCGGTTCTACGGCACCAGTCCTGGCATGTCGATCGACGGGAAGATCATGCTGAGCTTCGGCCACGGCATCCACTTCTGCCTCGGTGCGCAACTGGCCCGGGTGCAGTTGGCCGAGAGCCTGCCGCGGATCCAGGCGCGCTTCCCCACGCTGGCATTGGCCGAGCAGCCGACCCGGGAGCCCTCCGCGTTCCTTAGGACGTTCCGCGCGCTGCCGGTGCGGCTGCATGCGCAGGGGGGCTGAGATGCGCGTCGTGGTCGACCAGGATCTGTGCGGAACCACCGGGCAGTGCGTGCTGACGCTGCCGGGCACCTTTCGCCAGCGCGAACCGGACGGCGTGGCCGAAGTGTGCGTGGCGACGGTCCCGCAGGCGCTGCACGCCGCAGTGCGGCTCGCGGCCAGCCAGTGCCCGGTCGCCGCCATTCGGGTCATCGAAAGCGACGCTGGCGATGGCGAGCGCGCCAGCGCCGACCCTGCGCCTTCTCCGGCGGAGGCCGAGCGGCATGCCGCGAAAGACCAACGCAATCCAGGAGGACACGATGGACGGTTTGAAGGCAAGGTGGCCGTGGTGACCGGCGCCGGCGCCGGCATCGGCAAGGCATGCGCCCTCGCCATCGCGCGCGGGGGCGGCAGAGTGGTGGTGGCCGATATTGATGGCTCGGCGGCCATCGCCTGCACCGCTCAGATCGCGGCTGAAGCGGGCCACGCGCTGGCCCTGGCCATGGACATCGCCGATGAGCAGGCGGTGGCAGCGCTGTTCGAGACGGCGGAGCGGCACTTCGGCGGGGTCGACCTGCTGGTGAACAATGCGAGCGCCATGCATTTGACCCTGCGCGACCGCGCGATCCTCGAGCTGGACCTGGCGGTCTGGGATCAGACCATGGCGACCAATCTGCGCGGCACGCTGCTCTGCTGCCGGCAGGCCATCCCACGGATGATCGCCCGCGGCGGTGGCGCGATCGTCAACATGTCGTCGTGCCAGGGGCTCAGCGGTGACACCGCGCAGACGTCCTACGCCGCGTCGAAGGCGGCGATGAACATGCTGTCGGCGTCGCTCGCCACCCAGTACGGTCATGCGCAGATCCGCTGCAACGCGGTTGCGCCGGGTCTCGTCATGACCGAGCGTCTCCTCGCCAAGCTGGACGAGTGCATGCAACGGCATCTGCGCCGGCACCAGCTCCTGCCGCGCGTCGGCCGCCCCGAGGACGTGGCGGCGCTGGTGGCGTTCCTGCTCTCCGACGATGCTGCGTTCATCACGGGCCAGGTCGTGTGCATCGACGGCGGCATGCTGGCGCATGTGCCGACGTACGCCGACGGTGGCAACAGCTGCGCCGCGCGGCCTGCCGGCGACACCGCCGAAGCGGCCGCGGCGGCGCGCTGCTGATGGACATGCTGCTCAACCCGCTCAACCGTCGGCACCGGCTGCGATACGACATCCCGGTCATGCCCGGCGCTTTCCCCCTGGTCGGGCATCTTCCCGCTATCGTCTGCGACCTGCCGCGCCTGCTGCGGCGCGCGGAACGGACGCTGGGCAGCCACTTCTGGCTGGATTTCGGCCCTGCCGGACACCTGATGACCTGCGTGCATCCGGATGCGTTCGCACTGCTCCGGCACAAGGACGTGTCCTCGGCGCTGATCGAAGAGATCGCGCCCGAATTGCTTGGCGGAACGTTGGTTGCCCAGGACGGCGGCGCACACCGGCAGGCGCGCGATGCGATCAAGGCGGCGTTCCTGCCCAAGGGGCTGACCCAGGCCGGCATCGGCGACCTGTTCGCGCCCGTCATCTGGGCGCGGGTGCAGGCGTGGCGCGACCGCGGCGACGTAACCATCCTGCGCGAAACCGGCGACCTGATGCTCAAGCTCATCTTCAGCCTCATGGGAATCCCCGCGCAGGACCTGCCGGGATGGCATCGCAAGTACCGGCAACTGCTGCAGTTGATCGTCGCGCCCCCGGTCGACCTGCCAGGACTGCCCTTGCGGCGCGGCCGCGCCGCCCGAGACTGGATCGACGCGCAGTTGCGCCAGTTCGTCCGCGACGCGCGCGCGCATGCCGCGCGCACCGGGTTGATCAACGACATGGTGAGCGCCTTCGACCGCAGCGACGATGCGCTTTCCGATGACGTCCTGGTCGCCAATATCCGCTTGCTGCTGCTTGCCGGTCACGACACCACTGCCTCGACGATGGCCTGGATGGTGATCGAGCTGGCGCGGCAGCCTGTGCTGTGGGACGCCCTGGTCGAGGAGGCGCAACGCGTGGGCGCGATGCCGACCCGGCACGCGGACCTGGCGGAGTGTCCGGTCGCCGAGGCGCTGTTCCGGGAGACGCTGCGCCTGCATCCGGCGACCACGCTCCTGCCGCGTCGCGCCCTGCAGGAATTGCAACTCGGCCAACGGCGCATTCCCGCGGGCACCCATCTGTGCATCCCGCTGCTGCATTTCTCGACCTCGGCGCTGCTGCACGAGGCGCCTGATCAGTTCCGCCTGGCGCGGTGGCTGCAACGCACGGAGCCGATCCGGCCGGTGGACATGCTGCAGTTCGGTACCGGCCCACACGTCTGCATCGGCTACCACCTGGTATGGCTGGAAATGGTGCAGTTCTGCATCGCCTTGGCGCTGACCATGCACAAGGCCGGGGTGCGGCCGCGGTTGCTGAGCGGCGTCGAAAAAGGCCGGCGCTATTACCCGACCGCACATCCTTCCATGGCAATCCGAATAGGCTTTTCATGAGCTGGCATCGCATGCCCGTGTGGCGAGGCAGCGGCGCCGGCGAGGCGCGGCATTGCTGCACTCAGCGCACGCGCTCGGTGCGACGCCGGCAACACCGCGGCGGCTTGGCGCTCGCCGTGGCCATCTCGTGTCAGGTACAAGGACATGAAAAACATGCAGACCGGTTCCACGCTACACGACGACCGAACTGGCGTTTCCGCCCTCGGCGGATTGGGTGCGCAGGCGCGCGGCGCATCCGGCAGGCTGCTGCCGGAGATCTGGATGCAGGACGGCGCAAAGCGGGTCGAACAGGCGCTGGCGCGTCTTCTCTGCGCCGAAGACGACGGTGAGACCGAGCTGATGGCGGCGATGCGCTACGCCACCTTGCATGGCGGGAAGCGCACCCGCGCCTTGCTCTGTCTGGCTGCCGGCGCACTGGCCGACACGCCGGCGCACATGCTCGACGACGTCGGCGCCGCCATCGAGATGATGCACGCCTGTACCCTGGTCCACGACGACCTGCCCGCGATGGACGACGACGTGCTTCGCCGCGGCCTTCCGACCGTGCACGTCAAGTTCGGCGAAGCCACTGCGATCCTGGTCGGCGATGCGCTGCAGGCGCACGCCTTCCTGACCCTGGCGAGCCTGGATGCGCCGGGCGACAACCGTATCGCGCTCGTGCGCGAACTGGCGCAGGCGGTGTCCGCCGAGGGTGCCGCAGGCGGGCAGGCCATGGATCTGTCGCTGGTCGGAAAGCACGCCGAGCTGGACAGGATCGTGGCGATGCACCGGATGAAGAGCGGAGCGTTAGTGCGCGCGTCCGTTCGCATGGGCGCGCTATGCGCCATCGCGGAGGATGCCGCGCACGCTGCGCTGTACTGTGCGCTCGATCGCTACACCGCCTGTTTCGGCTTGGCGTTGCAGGTGGTCGACGACATTCTCGACGCGACAGCGGATACCCCGACGCTGGGCAAGACCCCCGGCAAGGACGCGGCGGCGCAGAAGCCGACCTGCGCGTCGATCATGGGGCTGCAGGCAGCGCGCCAGTTCGCGCTGGATTTGTTGCGCGACGCCGGGGAAGCCATCGCCCCGCTGGGGCCGCGTGCGGAACGGTTGGCGCAGATACTGCAGCGGGCCAACGGGTATCTATTCAAGCACGCGCCATGCGCATGAGCACGCCCGTCCGCATGGAGTCGCCCCTGTGCCGCTGCGATCGGCCGGCGGCAGCGGTGCATGCTGCACTGTGTCCGAGTCCGCGGCGATGTGCGCGGCGTCTGCCGATCCTGGTTCTCGTCAACCGTCTGCAGAAGGAACGTCCCGCGTGAACGCGCTGTCCGAACAGATCCTTTCCGAATTGCGCCGCCTGCTGAGCGAGATCAGCGACGGCGGCAGCGTCGGTCCGTCCGTCTACGACACGGCGCGAGCTCTGCAGTTCCACGGCAACGTCACCGGTCGGCAGGACGCATACGAGTGGCTCATCGCGCAGCAACAGGCCGATGGCGGATGGGGAAGCGCGCACTTCCCGCTGTTCCGCCATGCGCCCACGTGGGCGGCGTTGCTGGCATTGCAGCGTGCCGATCTTCTTCCCGGCACTGCCCACGCAGTCCAGGCTGCAACCCAGTTCCTCGAGCGCCACCCCGATCCCTACGCGCATGCGGTGCCGGAAGACGCCCCGATCGGCGCGGAGCTGATCCTGCCGCAGTTGTGCGGCGAGGCCGCATCCTTGCTGGGCGGCGTGGCGTTTCCGCGCCACCCGGCGCTGTTGCCGTTGCGGCAAGCGTGCTTGGTCAAGCTGGGGGCGGTGGCGACATTGCCGAGCGGCCATCCGTTGCTGCACTCCTGGGAAGCCTGGGGGACGTCGCCGACCACCGCATGCCCGGATGACTACGGCAGCATCGGCATCAGTCCGGCGGCCACCGCCGCGTGGCGTGCGCACGCCGTGACACAGGGGAGCACGCCGCAGGTCGGGCGCGCCGACGCGTATCTGCAGGCGGCATCGCGGGCGACGCGCAGCGGCATCGAAGGTGTCGTTCCCAATGTCTGGCCGATCAATGTGTTCGAGCCATGCTGGTCGCTCTACACCCTGCATCTGGCCGGTCTGTTCGCGCATCCCGCGCTCGCCGAGGCGGTGCAAGTGATCGTCGCGCAGCTCGACGCCCGCCTGGGCGTGCGCGGTCTGGGCCCGGCCTTGCACTTCGCGGCCGATGCGGACGACACCGCCGTTGCGATGTGCGTCCTGCGCCTTGCAGGCCGCGACCCGGCGGTCGATGCGTTGCGCCATTTCGAAATCGGCGAGCTGTTCGTCACCTTTCCCGGCGAGCGCAATGCCTCGGTGTCGACCAACATCCATGCCCTGCATGCGTTGCGAATGTTGGGAAAGCCCGCCGCCGGCACCAGCGCCTACGTCGAGGCCAATCGCAACCCGCACGGTCTATGGGACAACGAGAAATGGCACGTTTCGTGGCTGTATCCCACCGCGCATGCGGTCGCTGCGCTGGCGCAAGGCAAGCCCCAGTGGCGCGACGAGCGCGCGCTGGCGGCGCTGCTGCAGGCGCAGCGCGGCGATGGCGGCTGGGGCGCCGGTCGCGCGTCCACATTCGAGGAAACCGCCTATGCGCTGTTCGCGTTGCACGTGATGGACGGGAGCGAAGAGCCGACAGGGCGCCGGCGCATCGCGCAGGCGGTGGCGCGTGCGCTGGAGTGGATGCTCGCCCGCCATGCGGCGCATGCATTGCCGCAGACGCCGCTGTGGATCGGCAAGGAACTGTATTGCCCCACCCGGGTGGTGCGCGTGGCAGAACTCGCCGGGTTGTGGCTGGCGCTTCGTTGGGGGCGGCGCGTCCTGGCCGAGGGAGCAGGAGCGGCGCCATGATCCAGACCGAACGCGCGCTGCAGCAGGTGCTGGAGTGGGGGCGTTCCCTGACCGGGTTCGCCCACGAGCATGCCGTGGAAGCGGTCAGGGGCGGCCAGTACATCCTGCAGCGCATCCACCAGAGCCTGCGCCACACCAGCGCCCGCACCGGCCGCGATCCGCAGGACGAAACGCTGATCGTGGCGTTCTATCGCGAACTGGCGCTGCTGTTCTGGCTCGACGATTGCAACGACCTTGGCCTGATCGCGCCGGAGCAGCTCGCCGCGGTGGAGCAGGCGCTGGGGCACGGCGTGCCGTGCGCGCTCCCCGGATTCGATGGCTGCGCTGTGCTGCGCGCTTCGCTGGCCGCGCTCGCCTACGATCCTCGCGACTATGCTCAGCTTCTCGACGATACCCGGTGCTACTGCGCGGCGCTGCGCGCCGGACACGCGCAGGCGGCAGGGGCGGAACGCTGGTCCTACGCCGAGTACCTGCACAACGGCATCGATTCGATCGCCTACACGAACGTGTTCTGTTGCCTGTCGTTGCTGTGGGGACTGGACATGGCGACCTTGCGCGCGCGTCCGGCGTTTCGCCAGGTCCCGCGGCTCATCTCCGCGATAGGGCGCTTGCAGAACGATCTGCATGGACGCGAAAAGGACAGGTCGGCCGGCGAGGCCGACAACGCGGCGATCCTGCTGCTGCAGCGCTATCCGGCTATGCCTGTGGTGGAGTTCCTCAACGATGAGCTGGCCGGCCATACGCGCATGCTGCACCGGGTGATGGCGGAAGAACGCTTTCCCGCGCCGTGGGGACCGTTGATCGAGGCCGTGGCGGCCATCCGCGCCCAGTACTACCAGACCTCGACCAGCCGCTACCGCAGCGATGCTGCGGGGGGAGGCCAGCGTGCGCCGGCCTGAACGCACGGGAGGCGGCGGCTTGCGCGCGCTGCCGTCGGTCCGATCCGACGCAACGCCGTCGCCCGATGCGACGGATGGAGCGAGCATGAGCGACACCGCCCTGAGCCGGCGCAAGGACGACCATCTGGACATCGTGCTGGATCGGCGAACGGCGTCGGCCACGGTCGCCGCCGGCTGGGAGTACATCCGTTTCGAACACTGCGCATTGCCCGAGTTGGACCTGACGCAGATCGACCTGCGCGCCTCGCTGCTGGGCAAGACCATGCGCGCGCCGCTGCTGATCAGCTCAATGACCGGCGGCATGCCACGCGCCGAGGCCATCAACCGGCATCTGAGCGAGGCAGCGCAAGCCTTGGGGATCGCGATGTGCGTCGGTTCGCAGCGCGTGAGCCTGCGATCCCGCAACTCCCAGGGGCTGACGCGCGCGCTGCGCCGCCTGGCCCCAGACATTCCCTTGCTGGCCAATATCGGCGCCGCGCAACTGCGCGAGGCCGACGGCCTCGACCTGGCGCGCCGGGCGGTGGATGCGCTGGAGGCCGATGGACTCATCGTCCATCTCAATCCGCTGCAGGAGGCGGTACAGCCGGAGGGCGACCGCGACTGGCGCGGCGTCCTGGCGCAGATCGCTCGCGCCGCGCGCAGCGTGGGCGTGCCGATCGTGGCCAAGGAAGTGGGGTCGGGCCTGTCCGCTTCGGTGGCCTGTGCGCTCGTCGAGGCGGGCGTGGTGGTGATTGATGTCGCCGGCGCCGGCGGCACCAGTTGGGCCGCGGTGGAGGGCGAGCGCGCCCGCGATGCCGCCGACCGCTCAGTAGCGATGGCGTTCGCCGATTGGGGGATTCCGACCCCGGCCAGCGTGCAGGCGGTACGTCGGGCGCTGCCAAGGGTGAAGCTGATCGCGTCGGGCGGGGTCCGCGACGGCGTCGACGTGGCCAAGGCCATCCGCCTGGGCGCGGACATCGCCGGGCAGGCGGCCGGCGTGCTGCGCGCGGCTAGGGTATCCACCGAGGCGGTTGTCGCGCATTTCGAGATCGTCATCCGCCAGTTGGCCGTCGCCTGCTTCTGCACCGGCTCGGCTGATCTGGCGGCGTTGCGTCAGGCGCGCTTGTTGCCCTCGGCACATCTGCCCGCCGGTTGATGCCGGCATCGCCCGCACGCGGCGGGCGCCTAGAACCGGAAAGGCGAAAAAGTGCATTACGACGTCATCATCATCGGCGGAGCCATCGTCGGCTCCTCGGTCGCCTATTATCTGCGCGAGGAAGGGTTTTCGGGCTCGATCGCGCTTGTCGAGCGCGACCCGCAATTTTCCCATGCGGCGACCACGCTGTCCTGCGCCTCCATCCGCCAGCAGTTCTCGATCCCGGAAAACATCCGGCTGTCGCAGTTCACGCTGAAACTGTTCCGGCGGCTCAGGGAAGAGTTTGGCGCGGACGCCGATATCGGCTTTCGCGAAGGCGGCTACCTCATCCTTGCCGGCGAGAACGGGCTGCCGATCCTGCGGGCCAACCACGAGGGCGCAGATGGCCGAGGGCGCCGACATCGTGCTCGAGGATGCGGAGGCGCTCGTCCGCCGCTTTCCGTGGCTGTCGGTCGAGGGCATTTCCGCCGGCGCCTATGGCCGCAGCGGCGAAGGCTGGTTCGACGCGCATGCGATGCTGATGCTGTTCAGCAAGGCACTGCGAAGCAAGAACATCGATTTCATCACGGCGTCGGTGACCGGTATCGAACGGCAGGGGAAGCGCGTCGCCGGTGTGACCCTCGACAATGGCGAGCGGCTCGAGGCCGGCACCGTCGTTAACGCCGCCGGGCCGAATGCCGGCAAGGTGGCAGCAATGGCCGGGCTGGCGCTGCCGGTGGAGCCGCGCAAGCGCAATGTCTTCGTCTTCGAGGCGCGCGAAAAATATGACGACATGCCGCTGCTGGTCGACCCGAGCGGCATCTATGTCCGGCCGGAAGGTTCGGTCTACATCACCGGCGGCGCCGAGCCGGAAGAGGGCGAAGGCCCCGCCGACCCCGGCGATTTCGAGCCCGACTGGCCGCTGTTCGAGGAGGTGATCTGGCCGGTGCTGGCGACCCGCATTCCGGCCTTCGAGGCGATCAAGCCGACGCGGGCCTGGGTCGGCCATTACGACTACAACACGCTCGACCAGAACGCGGTGATCGGCCCGCATCCCGAGGTCGGGAATTTCTTCTTCGCCAACGGTTTTTCCGGCCACGGCTTGCAGCAGGCGCCGGCGGTCGGCAAAGCGCTGGGCGAACTGATCGTGCATGGCGGCTATCGCACGGTGGATTGCTCGGCGTTCGGGTACAGCCGGATCGCCGACGGGCGGCCGTTTCGGGAATTGAATGTGATTTGAGCAGGAAGGGCGGGTGCGCCGCGACGGCCCTTTTGATGCTGGAGGGACAGAGGGGCGCGAAGGAACGCGACAGGCGGTGGATGGCCCAAAGCTGGCGAAAACAGCCGGCCAGGGCCTGCCGCGAACGGAATGATTTTGTGATTATCGTGGCGCTCGATCCGCCGCATTTCCGGACGATCAGCGACTTCCGCAAGCGGCATTTGAAGGCGCTCGTGGCGCTGTTCGTGCAGGTTCTGAAGCTGTGTGCGACGGCAGGATTGGTCAAAATCGGCCATGTCGCGCTGGATGGCAAGAAGATCAAGGCGAACGCGTCGAAACACAAGGCGATGAGTTATGAGCGCATGAAGAAGCGCGAGCTGGAATTGAAAGCCGAGGTCGCTCGCATGCTGACGGCGGCCGAGGCCGCGGATGCCGAGGACGACGTGACTTTCGGCAAGGACAAGCGCGGCGACGAGATGCCGGATTGGGCCGGCGACAAGCAGAACCGGCTGGCCAAGATCCAGCAGGCGATGGCGTCGCTGGAAGCCGAGGCCAAGCTGGGGGCGCAAGAAGAGCGCCGGATCGAGGCCGAAAAAGAAGAGCAGCGCCAGGCCGCAGGCCGCAAGAAGCCTGGCAAACCGGCGGCGCCATCAGAGGAGCCCGGTGGCCATAGCAGCTGTTCTCGGAGGAACGTCGCTCGCTGTGCGGCGCTAAAGCCTGAGAGATCCTCGAAGAAGGATTGATCTCTTTGCATATCATTATCTTCATATATGATACGCGAACAGATCATAAAAGTTTTGACTTGCTCGCTGGATGAGATACCTTTGCGTATCATTGCGGATTGGAATAGATCGTATACGTATCATGATCGACTCTGAATCGGAAATTTTGCGCGAAATCGGTGGGCTTTTCAGGCAGGCGAGGCTGGCCGCTGCCATGACGCAGGAGCAGGTCGCTGACTTGGCGGGTATATCCCGTCCCCGCTATCGCGACATCGAAAAGGGAGCCGCAGCGGCGCGTGCGACGACGCTCATGAATATCGCTCGCGCGCTCGGTCTGGAAATGATGCTGGTTCCGCAAGTCATGGTGCCGGCTGTCCAGGCTCTATTGCGTCCGCATGATGATGACGATCGACCCGCCTTTGTTTCTCAACCTGACGATGACGATCATGGCTCCAGTCTTTCGCGCACCTAAGACGATCCCGTCGCTGGACGTGCTCTTGAACGCACTGAAGATCGGCACAATCGTTAGGACGCCGGGCGATTTCAATGCATTCAATTTCGATGAGGCCTACCGCGCGACGGGCGGCTTTCCGGTTTTCAGCCTGTCGTTCCGGGCAGCGACGGGAGGATTGCGGAAAGATCCGAAGCCTCTGGCGGGCGCCTTGCCCGCTTTCTTCGCGAACCTCCTGCCGGAGGAGAAATTGCGCGAGGCGATGGAAAAGCACCACGAAGGCAATGTGCGGCCAGGCAATGATTTCGATCTTTTAGCGGCGCTGGGCGCCGATCTGCCGGGAGCCGTACGGGCGTTGCCCAGTGACGGCGCGATAGCGGTTTCGCAAGATGCTTCAAAGGATAAGCCCAAGGCACGGTTCTCACTTGCCGGCGTGCAAATGAAGCTGTCGGTCATGAAGAACACTGGAAAAGGCGGCGGCCTTACCTTGCCGATGGACGACGAGCAGGGCCGGTACATCGCCAAGTTCCCTTCGACGGCGTTTCCGGGCGTTTCCGAGAACGAATTCGCCAATCTGGCGCTGGCTGCAGCAATCGGCATGGAGGTTCCTGAATGCGAACTGGTCGAGAAGTCCGATTTTGAGGGCGTTCCCGAAGAATTCAACACGCTGTCGGAGGGCAAGGTCCTTCTCGTCAAACGCTTCGATCGCGGCGCCGATGGCGAGAGGATACACATCGAGGATTTCGCTCAGGTCTTTGGTGTCTATCCCTCACGCAAATATGAGGGGGCCGCTTATCACGACATAGCCTTGGCCCTTGGCGTGGCCGTCTCGCCTACGGCGGCTCTCGAATTCGTCCGCCGCGTGGTGCTGACGGTCATCACCGGCAATGGCGACATGCACCTGAAGAACTGGTCTTTGATTTATCCAGGCAACGGCGACAAGCCGGTGCTTGCACCAATCTACGACGTTCTGTCGACCGTGCCATATATTCCCGCCGACGCCATGGCGCTTTCACTTGGAGGGGAGCGCTCGTTCAAGGCGCTAGCAGCACCGCGATGGAAAGCATTTGCGAACCGTGCAAGGCTTCCGGAGCCGGCAGTCCTGAAGGCAGTGGTCGAGACCGTCGAACTCGTGAACGAGCACTGGTGGCATCTGCCTGAGCGCGACGTTGTCGCAGCGAAAGTGCTCGAGCGGATCGACGAACATGTGAAGGCGATGACGCCGATACTGAACTCCTGCGCCGATAAGTGAGCCGAGTCCCCTTGGGTTGGTGATATGGCGGAATTATCCGCCCGTGGCCCCGGATGGATGGCCGTGGATCGATGGTATGCCAGCGTGGCGCGCAAGATTCCGCGCAGTGTCGATGAGGACACGCGAGAACCAAGTACGTCAGCTCGCCGGAACAGAAGAGTTCGCAGCATCCCGCAATTAACGCTAGAGGTCGAGATGCTGTTCGCCCACCTCGACACAACGATGCGGTTCACGAATGCGGTGACTGAGGATCGCGATCCGACGCTTTATGTCGCCATTGTCGGCTCCGCTACACGGCTTGTTCCGACGATCCTTTCTTTGGCCTCAAGCTAAATCCCTGAAAAGCAACCATGAAATTATTCTTCGGTTCGATCAGCCAAATTGGCACGAGTCTTGAGATCCTTGGGTGCGAGGCGGCGACAGCTGCCCGACCGGCATTCATGTCGCGGCAGCCGCGATGAATGGAACGAAGGAAGGAAAGCTACATGTCAGGTTTGCGTCAGATCGCCTTTTACGGCAAGGGCGGCATCGGCAAGTCCACCACCTCCCAAAATACGCTCGCCGCCCTTGTCGACCTCGGGCAGAGAATCCTCATCGTCGGCTGTGACCCCAAAGCCGACTCCACCCGCCTGATCCTGAACGCGAAGGCGCAGGATACAGTCCTGCACCTCGCGGCAGAGGAAGGTTCGGTGGAAGACCTGGAACTCGCGGACGTGCTCAAGGTCGGCTACAAAGGCATCAAATGCGTGGAGTCGGGCGGCCCTGAGCCGGGTGTCGGCTGCGCCGGCCGCGGCGTGATCACCTCGATCAACTTCCTCGAGGAGAACGGTGCCTACGACGATGTCGACTATGTCTCCTACGACGTGCTCGGGGATGTGGTGTGCGGCGGTTTCGCGATGCCGATCCGCGAGAACAAGGCCCAGGAAATCTATATCGTCATGTCCGGCGAGATGATGGCGCTCTATGCCGCCAACAACATCGCCAAAGGCATCCTGAAATACGCCCATTCGGGCGGCGTGCGGCTCGGCGGCCTGATCTGCAACGAGCGCCAAACCGATCGCGAGCTCGACCTCGCCGAAGCGCTGGCTTCCAGGCTCAATTCCAAGCTCATCCACTTCGTGCCGCGCGATAACATCGTCCAGCACGCCGAACTCAGGAAGATGTCTGTCATTCAATATGCGCCGGACTCCAAGCAGGCCGGGGAATACCGGGCGCTGGCCGAGAAGATCCATGCCAATTCGGGCCAGGGCACCATCCCGACCCCGATCACCATGGAGGAGCTCGAGGAAATGCTGCTCGACTTCGGCATCATGAAGACTGACGAGCAGATGCTTGCCGAGCTTCAGGTCAAGGAAGCGGCCAAGGCGGCCGCACAGTAACGACCGCTGCCGAACGAGGCGCGGCCTTGACCTGGCGCGCCTTTCAAAGAACGGCGCCTCGTTGGTGAGGCGTCACCCTGAACCTTGAAAGGGGTCCCATGAGCCTGGAATACGAGAATGACGGCGCCCTCCATGCGAAGCTTATCGAGCAGGTGCTGTCGCAATATCCTGACAAGGCGGCGAAGCGCCGCAAAAAGCACCTCAGCGTCGCAAAGAGCGGCGACGACGCTGGCGAGGAAAACGAGGTCCTTTCCGAATGCGAGGTCAAATCGAACATCAAGTCCATCCCCGGGGTGATGACGATCCGCGGCTGCGCATATGCCGGCTCGAAAGGCGTGGTGTGGGGTCCAGTCAAGGATATGGTCCATATCTCGCACGGCCCGGTCGGCTGCGGGCAATATTCCTGGTCTCAACGCCGCAACTACTATGTCGGCACGACGGGCATCGACACGTTCGTCACGATGCAGTTCACCTCCGATTTCCAGGAGAAGGACATTGTTTTCGGCGGCGACAAGAAGCTGGAACGGATCATCGACGAGATCGAGGAACTGTTTCCGCTGAACAAAGGCATGAGCGTGCAATCCGAATGTCCGATCGGCCTGATTGGCGACGACACCGAAGCGGTGTCCCGCAACAAGGCCAAGGAGCACGAAAAGACGATCGTGCCAGTGCGCTGCGAGGGCTTCCGCGGCGTCTCGCAATCACTCGGCCACCACATCGCCAACGACGCGATCCGCGACTGGGTGTTCGAGAAGAAGGACGTCGAGTTCGAGGCCAGCCCGTACGATGTCAATGTGATCGGCGACTACAACATCGGCGGCGACGCCTGGGCTTCCCGCATCCTGCTCGAGGAGATGGGCCTGCGCGTGGTCGGCAACTGGTCGGGCGACGCTACGCTGGCCGAAATAGAACGAGCGCCAAAGGCCAGGCTCAATCTCATCCATTGCTACAGGTCGATGAACTACATCTGCCGGCATATGGAGGAAAAGTATGGCATCGCCTGGATGGAGTACAATTTTTTCGGCCCCTCCCAGACTGAAGCCTCTCTGCGCAAGATAGCCAAGCATTTCGGGCCGGAAATCGAGGCCAAGGCCGAGGCGGTCATCGCCAAATACCGGCCGTTGGTCGATGCCGTCATTGCCAAGTACCGGCCGCGCCTCGAAGGCAGGACGGTGATGCTCTATGTCGGCGGGCTGCGCCCCCGTCACGTCGTCACGGCATATGAGGATCTAGGCATGGTGATCGTCGGCACTGGCTATGAATTTGGCCATAACGACGACTATCAGCGTACCGGTCATTACGTGAAGAAGGGCACGCTGATCTATGACGACGTGACTGGTTACGAGCTGGAGAAGTTCATCGAGGGGATCCGTCCTGATCTCGTTGGCTCCGGCATTAAAGAAAAGTACCCGGTCCAGAAGATGGGCATACCGTTCCGTCAAATGCATTCCTGGGATTATTCCGGCCCGTATCACGGCTACGACGGCTTCGCCATCTTCGCCCGCGACATGGATCTGGCCATCAACAACCCAGTCTGGAACCTCTACGACGCCCCCTGGAAGAAAAAAGCCGAGCCGTCGGCGGCGATCGCAGCCGAATGAAAACCTGGCCTCCCGGAAGCCGGGAGGCCGTTGAACGCCTGTGGCGCTTTGTCCGCGGGAGACCTGAAACGTTTCGACGTCCCTGTGCCGCCGTATGGCGGGCCAGATGGAAAGAGGTAACCACCCATGCCGCAGCTGGCTGAAAAAGTTCTCGACCACGCTCCCCTGTTCCGCGAGCCGGAATACAGGCAGATGCTCGCCGAGAAGAGGCTGAATTTCGAATGTCCGCACCCGGACCAGGTCGTTACCGACCAACGCGAATTCACCAAGACGTGGGAATACCGAGAAAAGAACCTCGCTCGCGAAGCGCTTGTCGTGAACCCCGCCAAGGCCTGCCAGCCGCTTGGCGCGGTGTTCGCGGCCGCGGGCTTCGAGCGAACCATGTCCTTCGTCCACGGCAGCCAGGGCTGCGTGGCCTATTACCGCTCGCACCTGTCGCGCCATTTCAAGGAGCCTGCTTCGGCAGTTTCCTCCTCGATGACCGAGGACGCGGCAGTGTTCGGTGGCCTGAAGAACATGGTCGACGGGCTCGCCAACACGTACCAACTTTACGACCCGAAGATGATCGCCGTCTCGACGACTTGTATGGCCGAGGTCATTGGCGACGACCTGCACAGCTTCATCGAGAACGCCAAGGACCAAGGCTCGGTTCCGCGCGACTTCGACGTGCCCTTCGCCCACACGCCGGCCTTCGTCGGTAGCCATGTCGACGGCTATGACGTTACGGTCAAGGGCATTTTGGAGCATTTCTGGAAAGGCGAGGAGCGCACGGAAGCCGAGGGGACCATCAATGTCATTCCGGGTTTCGACGGCTTTTGCGTGGGCAACAACCGGGAACTCAAGCGCCTGCTCGATCTGATAGGCGTGTCCTATACCTTAATCCAAGACGCCTCGGACCAGTTCGACACGCCGTCGGACGGCGAATACCGCATGTACGACGGCGGCACCAAGATCGAAGACGTGAGGAAGGCGCTCAACGCCGAAGCGACACTTTCGCTACAACATTACAACACCCGAAAAACACTGGAGTATTGCGAGGGGGTAGGGCAGGCGACTGCCTCGTTCCATTACCCGCTCGGAGTCCAGGCGACCGACGACTTCCTGATGGAGGTCTCCGCGATTTCCGGGAAGCAAATCCCCGAGGCAATCCGCCTGGAGCGCGGCCGACTTGTTGACGCCATGGCGGACAGCCAATCCTGGCTGCACGGTAAGAAATACGCCATCTATGGCGATCCGGACTTTGTCTACGCCATGGCCCGCTTCATCATGGAGACGGGTGGCGAGCCGACCCATTGCCTCGCCACCAACGGCACCTCGGCATGGGAAGCGGAGTTGAAGGAGCTGCTTGCATCATCGCCCTTCGGCAAGGATGCTCAAGTCTGGGCGGGCAAGGACCTCTGGGCGATGCGCTCGCTGCTTTTCACCGAGCCGGTAGACCTGCTGATCGGCAGCTCCTATGGCAAGTATCTGGAGCGCGACACCGGCACGCCGCTGATCCGGCTGGCCTTTCCGATCTTCGACCGCCACCATCACCATCGCTTTGCGCTCATGGGCTACCAAGGCGGGTTGCGCGTACTGACGACGATCCTCGACAAGATCTTCGACAAGCTCGATCGCGAGACAAGCGAGACGGGCGTGACGGACTATTCGTATGACCTCACCCGCTAAGCGTGACGGTCGGCTTTGGCCGGTCGTCTTCTCGAGGGACTTTGGAGACCGACGCAATGTCCTCGCTCAGAGCCAAGATCCAGGATGTCTTCAACGAGCCCGCCTGCGAGCAGAACCGCGGCAAGGATGCCAAGGCGCGCAAAAAGGGCTGTTCGAAGCCACTGACCCCCGGGGCGGCGGGCGGCGGCTGTGCCTTCGATGGCGCCAAGATCGTGCTGCAGCCGATCACCGACGTTGCGCATTTGATCCATGCGCCGCTCGCCTGCGAGGGCAATTCCTGGGACAACCGCGGTGCGGCTTCGTCCGGGCCAACGCTGTGGCGCACAAGCTTCACCACCGATCTCACCGAACTCGATATTGTGATGGGGCAGGGCGAGCGGAAACTCTTCAAAGCGATCCGCGAGATCAAGGAAGCGCATAGGCCGCCGGCTATCTTCGTCTATCCGACCTGCGTGACGGCGCTGATCGGCGACGACATCGAGGCAGTCTGCAGGCGCGCTGCGGAAAAGTTCGGCCTACCGGTGGTGCCGGTCAATGCGCCGGGCTTCGTCGGCTCCAAGAATCTCGGCAACAAGCTTGCCGGCGAGGCGTTGCTCGAGCATGTCATCGGCACGGTGGAGCCCGACGATGCCGGCCCTTACGACATCAACATTCTTGGCGAATTCAACCTCTCGGGCGAATTTTGGCTGGTGAAGCCGCTGCTGGATCGGCTCGGCATCCGGGTGCGCGCCTGCATTCCGGGCGACGCGCGTTACCTCGACATTGCCTCCGCGCACCGCGCCCGGGCGGCTATGATGGTGTGCTCGACCGCGCTCATCAATCTCGCCCGCAAGATGGAGCAGCGCTGGGATATTCCGTTCTTCGAGGGCTCCTTCTACGGCATCACCGACACCTCGGAAGCGCTCCGACAGATCTCTCAGCTGCTCGTGAAGAAGGGTGCCGATCCGGAGATCCTCGACCGCACCGAGGCAATGATTGCAGATGAGGAGGCGATCGCTTGGAAGAAGCTCGCGGCCTACCGGCCGAGGCTCGAAGGCAAGCGCGTGCTGCTCAACACCGGCGGTGTGAAGTCCTGGTCGGTCGTCCATGCGCTGATGGAGATCGGCATCGAGATCGTCGGCACCTCTGTCAAGAAGTCGACCGTCGAAGACAAGGAGCGCATCAAGCAGATCCTCAAGGACGACAACCACATGTTCGAGCAGATGCCAGCGCGCGAGCTTTACGCCATGCTCTCAGAACACAAGGCCGATATCATGCTGTCGGGCGGGCGCACGCAATTCATCGCGCTGAAGGCCAAGACACCCTGGCTCGATATCAACCAGGAGCGCCAACACCCTTACGCCGGCTATGAAGGCGTGGTGCAACTCGTACGCCAGATCGACCTCGCCATTCATAACCCGATTTGGTGCCAGGTGCGGGAGCCGGCACCATGGGATTGCCAGCCTGCGGTGAGGGAGGAACTGCCGCGCACGAAAAGCGAGGCCGCGACCTTGCATGCTGTCCAGGAATTCGCCGGCACGACGGCCGACGATTTCGGCGAGTGTTGAGGAAAGCCGATGGTCCGCATCCTTCCCCAGACCAAAGCGGCGGCGGTCAATCCGCTGAAGTCATCGCAGCCGCTGGGTGCCGCCTTGGCCTTTCTTGGCGTCGACGGCGCGATGCCGTTGTTCCACGGCAGCCAGGGGTGCACCAGCTTCGCGCTCGTGCTCTTCGTGCGGCATTTCAAGGAAGCCATCCCCTTGCAGACAACGGCGATGGACGAGGTGGCGACGATCCTCGGCGGGGCAGACCATCTGGAAGAGGCAATCCTCAACCTCAAGGCCCGCACAAAGCCAACGCTGATCGGGGTCTGCACGACGGCGCTGGTGGAAACCCGTGGCGAAGACTGCGCAGGAGATATCGCCAATATCAGGCTGAAGCGCACGAAAGAACTCGCGGGTACGGAGGTGGTGCTAGCCAACACACCGGATTTCGACGGCGCGATCGAAGAGGGCTGGGCCAAGGCTGTCACCGCGATGATCGAAAGGATTACGCGGCCCGGCGAGCAGGCGCGGCAGTCGAAGAAGATCGTGATCCTGCCTGGCTGGAACCTCACTGTGGCTGATATCGAGCATTTGCGTGAGATGGTTGAAAGCTTTGGACTGAAGCCCGTGATTCTGCCGGACGTCTCCGGCTCGCTCGACGGTACGGTGCCCGACCGCTGGGTCACCACCACCTACGGCGGCACCAGCGTCGAGGATATCCGCGAGCTTGGCACGGCCGAGCAATGCATCGTCATCGGTGAGCATATGCGCCGCCCGGCCGAGCTGCTGCAGAGGTTGACCGGCGTGCCTTACGTGCTGTTCCGGTCGCTGACTGGATTGAAGGACGCCGACCGGTTCGTCTCGCTGCTGTCCGCGGTTTCGGGCGCGCCGGCGCCGGCTCGGGTGCGCCGTCGCCGGGCGCAGTTGCAGGACGCGTTGCTCGACGGACATTTCAACTTTGGAGGCAAGAAAATTGCGATCGCTGCTGAACCAGACCAACTCTACCAACTCGCGAGCTTCTTCATCGGAATGGGCTCCGAAATCGCGGCGGCGGTCACCACGACCGACATGTCGAAAATTTTGGAGGAAGTACCGGCGCAGTCGGTTCAGATCGGCGATCTCGGCGATTTGGAAGCTCTTGGCGCCGGCGCTCATCTTCTCGTCACCCATTCCCATGGCCGCCAGGCGGCGCAGCGCCTCAGCATTCCGCTCATGCGGGTCGGCTTCCCGATCTTCGACCGGCTCGGCAGCCAGCACAAGCTCACAATCCTCTATCGGGGGACCCGCGACCTGATCTTCGAGGTTGCCAACATCTTTGAAGCCAACCGGCACGCGCCGACGACTGAGGCGCTTGATCCACTCCGTAAGCGAGAAATGCCAGATGAGCTCCGTTCGTCGCCTCTCGCTCGTCACTGACGAGGTTCACGCACCGACGCCGGAACGCCAAGCCGGCGCATTGCGCGTGGCGATCGCCACGCAGGACATGAAGAACCTCAATGCCCATTTCGGTTCGGCCAGGCGCTTTGCTGTCTACGACGTGGGACGCGAGGAGTGGAATCTCGTCGAAGCCGTAGCCTTCGATGACGTTTCCGACGAGAGCGGGAAGCACCGAACTGAGGGCGATGACCGCATCACCCCGAAGGTGGCCGCGCTGAAGGGCTGTCATCTGCTGTTTTGTCTGGCTATCGGGGGGCCTTCGGCAGCCAAGGTTGTTTCGGCAAAAATTCATCCGATCAAAGTGCCGCACCCCCAAAGCATCCAAGAGGTGCTGTTGCGCACGCAGATGATGCTCAGGACGTGTCCTCCCCCTTGGCTGCGCAAGGTGCTGGCGCAGGCAGGTGTCGCCGAACAGAAACCGTCCTTCGAGGACGAGGACTGAAATGAGGAGTGGGCGAAATGTCTGACGCCGTGGTTAGCCCTGCTGTCGCCGAAGACGAGGCGGCCCTTGCCACCCCGTTCGTCAAATGTCTCGTGCGGCTGGTCCGGTCTCATGATTCCCACGGGTCTTGGGAAGGCAAATCGGACGCCGAGCTGCTGGGCGACTTCATCATCACCAGGGAACAGCGCCGTGCGATCCCGATCATCGGCGATCCCGATCCGGACGTGCTGTGGAGGCTCGAGAGGTTTTACACCGCCGTCGGGCTTGCGATCGAGGAGCGCTCCGGCCTGATGGCATCGCCGATGATGGAGATGAGCCATGAGGGCTTTGGGCGCGTGCTTCTCACGGCCGGGCGGTTGGTCGTTCTGTCGAAGACCCTACGCGACGTCCATCGGTTCGGCTTCGAGACGTTCTGGAAACTCGCCGCGGCCGGTACCAAACTGGCCGGCGATGCGACCGCAGCCATTGAGGCTCATCCCGAGGTGGCGCGGGCGTGATGGAACCGATTTTCGGTCAAGGGGATCATGTCAGGCCTTGAGGACATGCGATGGCCAGCCCTCTCAATCGAGGCGGTCGAGGCCGATGTGGTTCTTGGGGTAGCGCTGATGAAGCCACGGGTCCTGATCTGTTCGCAAGATGCGGAGTTGTATCTGTTCCTCAGCCACATTCTGGGGGTGGACGGCTTCACGAGTGAGCCGGCAGGCGGCGTGAAGGAAGCACTTGCATTGGCCGATGAACGGGAGCTCCAGGCGGTAGTACTGGACTGCGGGCCGGCAAGCGCGACAGGCTCCACAATCTGCGCCCGGTTCAAGGGGGAGCCCCGGACCGGCGGCCTGCCCGTAATTGCGCTGATCGCGCCCGGCGCCGAGAACCAGCACCTCGATCTCTTGAAGGCAGGTATTGACGAGAGCTTTGTGCGGCCCTTCGCGCCGGCCAAGCTGCTCGACTGTCTACGGACGAAGCTGGCGCTGCCGAAGCCGGGTTCAAACGGGATCGAAAACGGCAGCTGGCTCTGCTGCGGCAGCCTTGAGATGAAGCTCGATGCCCACCGAGTTCGCGGCAATGGCCACGACATCCATCTCGGACCTCTCGAGTTCAACCTGCTGCGGCATTTGCTTGAGAATCCCGGCAAGGTCTTCAGCCGAGACGAGCTGATCGACGCCGCCTGGCCGAACAATATCCACATCGGTGCACGCACCGTCGACGTCCATGTCAGCCGGATCAGAAAGGCGCTGAAGACGGCCTCGCCAGGTAGCGTCATTCGCACCGTCAGGTCGGCCGGCTACTCGCTCGAGAAGCCGGACGACTAGATGTTTGATCCCAGGCCTTGATGGGGCATCCTTGTCCTCCGAATCAAAGGATGCGCTATGGGCCAGGTTCTGCATGGGAGCGCCACGACGACAGAGGCGATCCGTCGAGCGATACAGCATAGTCAAGAGAGCCTGAGGGCGCTGGCCAAACGCTACGGGATCAACCAGAAGACGGTCGCCAAATGGCGGGAGCGGACCTCGGTGGCCGATCTGCCGACAGGGCCAAAGAGCCCCGCATCGACGGTTCTCTCGCCCGAGGAGGAGGCCGTCATCGTCGCCTTCCGGCGCTACACTCTGTTGCCGCTCGATGACTGCCTCTATGCCCTACAACCGACGATCCCGCACCTGACGCGCTCGTCACTGCAGCGTTGTCTTCAACGTCACGGCATCAGCCGCCTGCCGGACGTTGAGGGCGACAAGCCGGCAAAGAAGAAGTTCAAGAGCTATCCGATCGGCTACTTCCACATCGACGTCGCCGAGGTACGCACCGAACAGGGCAAGCTGCACATGTTCGTCGCCATCGACCGGACATCGAAGTTTGCCTTCGTCGAACTGCACGAGAAGGCCGCCACCGCCGTCTCAAGAGACTTCTTGCTGCGCCTGATCGCGGCCGTTCCCTACAAGATCCACACCGTGCTCACCGACAACGGCATCCAGTTCACGACGCCCGGCGCCGGCGGTTCGGCCGTGCCATTGATCAAGGAGGCCATCGCAAACGGCGAACGCTTCTGGGCCCATGCTTTCGAATACGCTTGCGCCACGAACAACATCGAGCACCGAACGACCAAGGCCCCGTGGACCAACGGCCGGGCAGAGATATGGGCAGTCCTCAATGCAGTGAAGATCACGGCTTCGCAGGTCGGCGTCAGGTCAAAGAGAGTCGTTTCAGCGGCATCGTATGGGCGGTATCACGATCTCTCCTGACTACTGGCCGGGAGCTGAACAGCGCGATGACCGTGCCGAGGCCGACGCCCCTCAACTTCGAGTCGGGACGGTCGGGCTCTTGCCGGGTTCGGCAGGAATCGATCGTATCAATCACGGTGTCACCGTCTGGCACGATAGCCGGGCTAGGAGTCAGGACGGCCGCATCTTCAGCGGTTCAGGCGGTCCGGGCCCGACCCGCGTGGCGACCGAGCGGTCTTTGGGGCTGGTCAAATCCGACAACGCTCACATTCGCACTAGGCGGTCCCTGCAGCGCCTGAGCACAGGGAACACAGAAATATCCGGCACAAAGCAGGAAGCCCGGAGAGTTCACCGGCCGGCACATGCCGGCACTCGGCCTGACTTTTTTCGCCACATTATCGTCGATCTGACGATGGCTGTTTGGCGAGCCACAGCTGGACGGCTTCGGTCGTGAAAAACTCCCGAGTCGTCAGCCCAGGAATTCAATCGCAAGGCGGGCTAGGGGCACAGGCCGCGCTCGGATGGAGCGGCCCCTTGCAATCGCAAATGGCGAGATCGCTACCGCTTCCGGACCGGAACGGCAAGAAGCTCAAGCTAGATTTTGTGACGCGAGCGGATGATGACGACGAGCCTGGCGGCAGCCAACCCAGTCATGATGTCCATCTGCTCGTCGCTCAGCCAGAATACCTGTTCAGTCATTTGTGGCCACGCTTTTCTGCCGACGCGAAGCGCGTGATGCTTGTCCAAAACCTGACAGCGGCAGAAAAGATGTCGGCTTCAATACAACCGGCCATCTTGGCATTTGGAGGCTTTTTCAAGCGATTCATGCGCTTACTGCCCGCTGAGCGCGCTGGCACGGCCTTTGCGGATTGTGATGCGGCAACACTGCCTGAAAGCTGACTGCACGCAGACGCGCGAGACGAGCGATGCTCTCCTTTTCCTGCCGTGTGCCCCTCTCTAAAGAGGGAACAAGCTCGCGCATAAGATCGCGCAACCTGTGGCAACAGCTTTGGAGAGCAGCATGGTATTGCAGATGAAGTCACCAGCTCCTCCGATCAAAGTGGACACCTGGCTTCGTGGCGAGCCCCTGACGAACTTCCAACCCGGCAAAGTGTATATCGTCGAATTTTGGGCAACTTGGTGCGAACAATGTGTGGCGGAGATGCTCGATCTGATGCGGCTCCAGGAAAAATACAAGGACGGCGGACTTGAGGTCGTCGGCGTCGCGGCTGATGAAGACGCTCCAACGGCCATTGAGGCTCGAACCAAGTTGGACGCGTGGTTGACCGAAAAGTGCTCGCATCTGAACTATCGGATCGCGTTCGACTACCCAGGTGAAATGAAGAAGCTTTGGAGGGAACCCAGCTTTTCTGTTGGGATTCCGACCTCGTTCGTGGTCGACCGAGACGGCCACATCGCCTTTATCGGTCATCCGAGCCAACTCGATGAGGTTTTGCCGAAAGTGCTCAACGGCAGCTGGCGCATCAGCGATAAAGCTAAAGCCGCCGATACGGAGCGGACCGCCACAAGCGAACCAATCGCGCGCGAACAAGCGTTGAAGCAGCCGATCGATGACAGATTCTGGGCGGCGGTGAAGTTAGAAGATTGGAAGACAGCGCTCTGGGCGATCGAAGAGGGCATCGCCTTGATGCCGGACGACATCAATTTCCGCCTGGCTCATGCGCATCTGTTGCTTCACAAAATTCAAGACATGTGGACCGGCTTGCCCGTCATGCGCCAATTGGTTCGCGACGCGATCGACAAAAACTCCGAGGATTGGATGGTTTCGGCGCTAGACCAACTTTTCCATCCGGCTAATAACCATTCGCGCCTTCCCCCTGCCGAGCGCTTCGCGATGGGCAAGGAACTGTCCCAACACATCCTGACACTGAATCCCCCACAAGGCGACAGCCATAAGTTCCGGTCTTATCCGGCGGTCGCCCGGTACTATCACGAGAACGGCAACAACGATCGCGCGATCGAGTTGGTCGAACTGGCACTGAAGTCACTGGACGGTTCGGAGCCTATCCCGGACGAACTGAAACAGCACCTTCTCCGGGATCTGCTGCAGGCTCTGACCAACTACAGGGGTGGAAAGGTTTGTTACGGCGCTCTCTGTGCGGTTTCGCAAAACAAGCTTCCCGAAGTGGCTAAAGCGCGGCCGGGCGAGAAGAGTACTTAAAAAGGTGGATGGTCGGAATGTTTACTGGCCAATTTGTCCATTTCCCTGGCGTGGCCGCAACTAGGCCCCATGCGGCACAAGATGGATTGTTTGCAGCGGGTTCGAGGCTCGAATCTTGTAATGACCTGCGGCCGCATCACGGTGGAAGTGATGTTCGACTCGAATCCGCGTGGAAGGCCTCGCAGTCGAAGACACGTCCAAGCTCGGCCACCGAGGCATCAATTATTTGGAACTGGCGGCCCCGAGCCGGGCGTCGGCTGCGCAAGTCTGCACGAAAAGGCGTCTCCGAAAAAGGAAATCGTCCATCGAGAAGAGGACTGCAGAGGAGAATATGAAATGCCTGAACCGCGGTCAGCCCTGCTGTCAACGAGGACGAGGCGGCCCTTGCCCCCCGTTCGTCAAATGCCTCGTGCGGCTGATCCGTGCTCAGGAGTCCTGCGGCTTATGGGAAGGCAAATCGGACGCCGAGCTGCTGGCCGACTTCATCGTCACCAGAAGCAGCGCCGTGCGATCCCTGTCATCGGAGATCCCGATCCGGACGTGCTCTGGAGGCTCGACATGTTTTACACCGCCGTGGAGCTTGCGATCGAGGAGCGCTCCGGCCTGATGACACCGCCAATGATGGAGATGAAACCCCATGAGGGCTTCGGGCGCGTGCGTTTCACGGCCGGGCGGTTGGTCGTTCTGTCCAGACGTCCACCGGTTCGGCTTCGAGACGTTCTGGAAGCTCGCGGAGGCCGGTACGAAACTGGTCGACGATGCGACCGCAGCCATTGAAGCCTATCCCGACGTGGCGCGGGCGTGATGAACCGATTTCGAGGAAGGGTTTATGACAAAGCTAGATGAGATGGGGAAGAAAGTCCGAAAGCTTCAGCTGCGCGCGGCGGTTGCCAAGATGAAATTGCGCGACCTTGCAGAGGATCTCCCGGGAAAATGGACGGAGATAGAGGAAGTTGCCGAGGAAACGTCCGCTGTTTTTGCCGAGTTGGATGGTGCCAAGAGAGAGCTCGCTGCAATGAAGAAGTTACGATGAGGAGCACATTCACCACCCGCGACGGCTCCGGATGGATGCCGGAATATCTCACCGCTATAGACGGCACGACCTGCATCGGCTGCGGCCGCTGTTTCAAGGTCTGCTCGCGCGAGGTCATGCATCTTTACGGCGTCGATGACGCGGGTGAAACCCTCGGCGCCTGCGACGACGAGGATGACGATTTCGATGGCGAGCTCAATCGCATGATCATGGTCGTCGACCAGGCCGGCCGCTGCGTTGGCTGCGGAGCCTGCGCCCGCGTTTGCCCCAAGAACTGCCAGACCCATCTTGCGGCCGACGCTGCGTGACATGGCCGACAAACCAGGAGAACGGCGTTGCTCTTTAAAAACTTTTGTCGCGTTTTGTGGCTGGTCCTGTGCAGCAACGCTCTGGCTGCCTACGTCGCTTCGCATTCCATCCGCACAGTAGTGGTCACAACGCTGGCTTGTTCGCTGCTCCTTCAGGTAGCCTACTTCGTAAGTGTGCTCTTTCTGATTTGGCGGTCGGGCTGCGCTTGCAGAGCTGGCAGGAGCCGAGCGTTTCGGGAGTTGCAAGGAAGTTGGATATCACCCGACAGACGATGATGAGGTGAGGAATGATTCGGACGTGGCTCAGCTCGTTCCGGTGGGCGGCTTATCGCTGCTCCGTTGAGGCGCGGTGATAAGCCAGCGCTCAGTTTCGTGCCACTTTAATCAATCATGAACATCGGGCGATCGTTCACGGAATACTGCGCTTATTATGATTGGCGGCGACCCAATTCCGGTCGTTCTGATCTCGACTGATGCCGTTTTTCGGTTCCATAAGCATCGGTGAATTGTCGAAGCACGCCGGGATGCGGAGGCAATCGAAATACTGAAGGTCTCTTCGGGAATGTTGGAGATGGCAGGTAACTTAAAATGAAGCCAGACAATGAGATGACGCGTGCAAGCTTATTGCAGCTCGATCCCGTGTTGCCGGATCGAACATGCTGGAAAATTCGAACGCCTATCCGCTCACCTTTGGGACCAATGCCCATCGAGAAGCTCGACCGCCTCGGCAAGCATCGGGAAAGGTGGAAATCCAGCCAAACGCGAGGACTGCAACTCCGGTCTCGCGTTTGGCGGAAACAAACTCCGCAAGCTGGAATACATCATTCCCGACGTGATCGCGTTAGACGCCGATACGCTTGTCCCATTGGCGGGGTCTGACGTGCTCCTCGTTTGTCCGCGTTTATAAGTTAGCCCTGTTCACGTTTTGAGGTGCTCCCCGTCTTTGGATCACGAGCTTCTTTACCCGTGGCATGGCTTGCTCTAATACCATTCTCTGGACCGCCGGAAGGTAGAGTTTCCCGGCTTTCTCACGATGACGGGCTGGCGGCGCCATCGGGATTGAGCAACGAAATCGGGCCTTGCCGATCGCCCCATGCGGGCGCACCCTCGTTATCCAACACGACGACAGAACGGCCACGGGATCGCGGAGCACGAGCTTCTTTACCGTGGCATCCTTGGGCCGGGAGCCTGGCCCATATTAATGAGGAGGTCGAGAAGGCGGGTGGAGAGGTTTTCCGTTGCAGCCTCTCTGGTCGGGGATCCGATCGGTGGCTGGAGATTCCAGCCTGGATGTTTGATCGGGTGGCTAGCGCCGCCTGGCAGGTTGGCGCCGCTCCCCATGTCGATATTGCTGCGCTACGCGCCTTGGCGACGCTGTTGCAGGATGTTGCACCCGCTTCGGGTACCCATCGCAAATGCGAGATTCGAGCGCCGCATTGGGCTCTCACGAGGCGAATCGCGGAGATGTCCATGCCGCGCCAGCTCACCACGTATCAGTTCGATCTGTTCTCCAATCCGCACGATGTCGAGACGCCGCGGACGCCGCAATGGCAGACATTGCCCGCCGAGACGCGCCGGACGCTGACGAAGCTGATGGTCCGCCTGATCCTCGACCACGCCGACGGCGACCTCACTCGGGAACGGCAGGAGGCGCGCCATGATGTGGCGCGTTTGCTCGGCATTGCACCGAAGACACTCAGGCTCGCCGTCGAGACAGGCGAGGTCGATGGGGGTTCATCCCGGGGTTCATCCCCTGCCGGATGGTCCGTGGATCTTCAGCCGATCAACGCTCGGCGAACCGGTGGCTCAGAGCATTGTTTGGCGTGCGAGGCAGAATCCAAAATACCCCACAGGATCGCACTCTGATCAGCAAAACCTATTCGCTTCAACGACATAGACAGATGGGTGTTATGAACAGGATTGTGGTATCTGCGCTAATCCTCCAACTTTTCGGCGGCGTCGGCAAGGGTCAAGAACCAATGGGCGTTCAGGCACTCCGCCCTGAAGCGGCCGTTGAAGGCTTCGATGTAGGCGTTGACGGTGGGCTTTCCCGGTCTGCTGAGGTCGAGCATCACGCCTTTCGCGTAGGCCCATAGGTCGAGGTCGCGGGAGATGAACTCGGAGCCTTGGTCGACGCGGATCGTCTTCGGATAGCCGATCTTTGGACAGACCTGTTCCAATGCCCTGACCACATCCTCCGCCCGATAGCTGAACCGCGGGTCGAGCACAGGCACATAGCTGGGAACGTGTCGACGACCGTGAGCACACGGATCTTCTTGCCCGTCGCGAGCTGATTGTGGAGGAAGTCCATCGCCCCGACGTCGTTCGGGCCGACGGCTTCCTCCCGGCCTTCCCCAGCTTCGCCTTCACACGCCGCTTCGGCGTATTGTTCCTGAGCTGCAGGCCCAAGTCCCTGTAAAATCGATAGGTTCGCTTCATGTTGATGTCCCAGCCCTCGCGCGTGAGCATTACATGCACGCGCCGGTATCCGACGGACCCGTGTGGCGCAGATGTCCTTGATCCGAGCTTCGATGCCGGCCTGATCGCGGCGGCGGGAGTTGTAGTGATACGTTCCACTCATCACATGTCTCCGCCACCAGCTCGCGTTTGCGACCAAGCCTCACAGTTTTCGGCGAATGAGGTCGCTTCGGTGCAGCAAGATTCTCCTGCCTTTGTGCCGGCGGTTGTGACGGAGCCGGAACCTGTAGCCAGGCATCCACCGAAGCAGCGGAAGGGCAAGCCACCCGAGACGTCGGAGTGATCGAGCTTGAGATCGACGGCATCGCGATGCGCGTCGGCCGGGGCACCGATACCAAGACGGTGGCTGCTGTAATCCGCGCGCTGAAGGCAACGACGTGATCGGGCCAACGGGTGCGGTCAAGGTCATGGTGGCGACGAAGCCAGTCGAC
>NZ_JAMYNW010000016.1:0-160557 GCF_040319365.1 Mesorhizobium sp. M0923
GTCCTGTTTTCTGGCGGTTTCTCCGACCTCACCCGCCCCAACTACCAAGGCTTTTTTCTAAACCCCTTCTCCACTACAACTCCGGGGGGGGGGGCCCGCCCGGCCCCACCAGGCTTGGGAGGTTTAGCGAGCTGCGGTCCAGCCCTTGTAATCCTTCAAATTGTCGGCCGTGATCAGCTTCGGGTCGAGCAGCACCGTCGGCTCGGCCGGCTTCTTGCCGGCAAGCAGGTCAGCCGCCATCGTCAGCGACTGGCCGGCCATCACATAGGGATCCTGCGAGGCCGAGGCCTTGATCATCGACGTGCCGGAAGCGAGTTCCTTCTCGATATCGGGCGCGCCGTCGACCGCCGTGAAGATGAACTCCGAGCGGTTGAGCTGCTTGGCCGCAAGCTGGGCGCCGATCGCCGTCGGATCGTTGATGGCGAACACCGCGTCGATCTTGTCGAAACGGGTCAGCAGCGACTGAAACACTTTCAAGCCGCCGTCACGTGAGCCTTCGGCGTTCTGGTCGTCTGAAAGGACCTTGATGTCGGGGTGTTTTGCCAGCACGTCCTTGCAGCCCTTGACCCTCTCCAGGATCGACGACGAGGCCGGGCCGTTGAGGATGACGTAGTCGCCCTTGCCGCCGGTATGGTCGACCAGATACTGGCACGCCTCTTCGCCGGCCTTGACATTGTTGGTCATCACGGTGACGTCGGCGCCCGGCGCCGAAACGTCAAAAGCGGCAACGACGATGCCGGCCGCCTGTGCCTTCTTCACCGCCGGTGCGATCGCCTTGGCATCGACGGCATTGAGCATGATGACGTCGACGCCGGCGGCGATGAAGGAATCGACCTGCGAGACCTGCTTGTTGAGATCGTAGTCGGCCGATACCGATGTCACCTGCACATTCGGGTTGATTTTCTTGGCCGCGTCCTCGATGCCCTTGATGGTGGCGACGAAGAACGGGTTGCCGAGCAGGCCGACCGAGATGCCGACCTTGTTCAGGTCCTTGGCCGATGCCGGCGCGATGACGGCGGCTGCAAGGGCGACGCCGCAGAGCAGTTTAGCGATGATCTTCATAGTTTTATTTTCCTCCTGATGCCCGCGCCTCTCACGGTGCGTTACACATGAAACCGGCTCGATGGACGCCGGCGACTAAGGGCCATCACGTTCTTGCTCCTGCCTGGAGCCGGTAACGGTCGAGGGCGACCGCCACGATGATGACCAATCCCTTGATGATGTACTGCCAGATGTCGGAAACACCGGCGAGGATGAGCCCATTTGACAGCACGGCGATGATCAGGCCGCCGATCAGCGTGCCCCAGATCGAGCCGACGCCGCCGACGAAGCTGGTGCCGCCGAGGATGACCGCGGCAATGGCGTCGAGTTCGTAGGACTGGCCGAGCTGCAGCCCGTTGGCGGCATAGAGCCGGGCCGCCGACATGGCGCCGCCAAGGCCGGCCAGAAGGCCGGAAACGCCGTAGACGAAGAGCAGCACCAGCGGCACCTTGATGCCGGTCAGTCTGGCGGCCTCGGCGTTGCCGCCGACGGCGTAGATCCAGGTGCCAAGCACGGTGCGCTTGAGCACCAGCCAGGACAGCACCACGACCGCCAGCGCGATGATGACCAGCCATGGAACGCCGAACAGCGAACCGTTGCCGATGAAGTCGAACGGCAGGTCCGAGTTGAACACCGTCGTGTCCTGGCCAAGCAACCGGGCGACGCCGCGCACGGCGGTCAGTGATCCCAGCGTGACGATGAAGGGCGGCAGCTTGATGTAGGCGATCAGCAGGCCGTTGATGACGCCGAAGCCGAGCCCGACGAGAATGGCCGCCGGCACGCCCAGCAGTCCCCAATCGGGCACCAGCGACACCATCACCGCCACCATCGCCGAGGCGGCAAGGATCGAGCCGACGGACAGGTCGATGCCGCCGGTCAGGATGACGAAGGTCATGCCGGCCGCCAACACGATGTTGATCGACGATTGCTGCATGACGATCAGCAGATTGGTCTGGGTGAAAAAGCGCGGGTTGATGAACTGGAAGCCGACCGCCAGCAGAATCAGGATCGGCAGCATGCCGAGCGCAGCGATGGCGGTGCGCCACCTTGTGCTCCTGCCCACCGCCCGGTCGTCCGCTTTCATCGTGTCGGCCACCTTGTCGGTCATCGCTGAGCCGCTCCCGTTGCAAGTTCCATGATCGCTTCCTGCCGCAGTGGCTCGCCCTCCGACGCCGTTACCTCGCCGGCAATGGTGCCGTCGCGCATCACCAGCACGCGGTCGGCGATGCCGATCACCTCCGGCAGTTCGCTGGAGATCATCAGGATGGCGATGCCTTTCTTGGCCAGATTGTCGATCAGCCGGTAGATTTCCGACTTCGCCCCGACGTCGACGCCGCGGGTCGGCTCATCGAGGATGACGACCTGCGGCTCTGTTTCCAGCAGGCGGGCGAGCAGCACCTTCTGCTGGTTGCCACCCGACAGCGAGCCGGCATTGGCCTGCACCGAGCTGGTGCGGATGGAGAGCTCGGACACCGCCTTGGCGGCGCGCTTTTCGGCAGCCGCGAAGTCGCGCAGACCGCCGGCCTTCGCGTCCCTTGCCAGCACGCCCATGCTGATGTTGTCGGAGATCGACATGTCGAGGAACAGGCCAAGTTGCTTGCGGTCCTCGGTCAGGTAGGCGATGCCGGCATCCAGCGCCTCGCTTGGCGAACCGATGGATATCGGTTTGCCGCCGAGCTCCAGCGTGCCCGATATGTGCCTGTCGGCGCCGAAGATCAGTCGTGCCAGTTCGGTGCGGCCCGAGCCGACCAGGCCGGCCAGCGCCAGCACCTCGCCTTTGTGGAGGTCGAAGGAGCAATTCCTTATGAAATTGCCGTCCGACATGCCGCGCACCGACAGCGCGACGGCGCGCTTGCTGTCCGGCGGGCGGTGATCCTTCTTGTAGAACGTCGACAGATCGCGTCCGACCATCATCGATACCAGGCGCGAGGCGTTCAGATCGGCGCGGTCGAGCGTGCCGACATAGCCGCTGTCGCGCAGCACGCTGACGCGGTCGGCGAGCTGGTAGACCTCTTCCATGCGGTGGCTGATGTAGATGATGGCGATACCTTGCGACTTCAGCGTCGCGATCACCTCGAACAGCCGGTCGGTCTCACGCGAGGTCAGCGAGGTGGTCGGCTCGTCCATGACGATGATGCGCGCATTGGTCGACAGCGCGCGGGCGATTTCGACCAACTGGCGTTCGCCGAGCGACAGGCTGCTGACCGGGGTGCGCGCTGAAAAAGTCACGCCGAGCCGCGCGATGATGTCGCTGGCGCGCCGGTTACACTGCTCGCGATCGACGATGCCGAACCGTCGCGGCTCGTTGCCGAGGAAAATGTTCTGCGCCACCGACAGATTGGGCGCCAGCGACAGCTCCTGGTAGATGACCGCAATGCCGGCGGCGCGTGCCTTGATCGGGTCGCCGGTGGCGGCCGGCATGCCGTCGATCAGGATTTCGCCGCCGGGATCCGGCCGGTAGGCACCGGACAGCACCTTCATCAGCGTCGACTTGCCGGCACCGTTCTCACCCATCAGCGCGTGCAGCTCGCCGGCATGGACGGTCAGCGACACATCGTGCAGGGCGCGGATCGGGCCGAATGTCTTCGAGATGTGGCGCATCTCCAGCACCGGCTGGCGCACCGTCTCGATCCGGGCGATGGCGCTCATCGCGCACCTCCCGCAGCTGCTCTGGGGGCACCCCGATCGGCGGCAAGGCCGCGCCAGTCGTTGCGGTAGCCGGCAAGGCCGCTGAAGCTTGCCGCATGCACCGCCTCCAGCGCCTCGGTGGCAAACTCGCGTCCGACGCTTTCGAAGGCAAGTGCTGCGGCACCGGTGGCGCTGCCCTCCAGCGTTGCGCCCTGCAGGAAGGCCTGCCCGGGACGCACTTGCGCCAGCAGCGCGGCAAGCAGCCCGCCATTGTTCAGGCCGCCGTCGACGATGACGGTATTATCGGAATGGATCAGCTCGAGGCACAAATCGACCATCAGCGCGACATAGAGCAGCGCCATGGCCGCGCGTTCGTCGGCGTTGGGCGTGCGCCCGACCAGTTCGCCGCGCCGGTGTGCCATCGGGCCGCCGGGCGCGAAGCTCGGCAGCGCCATGATGCCGGCGTCGATCACCCGCTGTATCGATGACGGCGCGATGGCGCCCTGCCAGCCGGCGCTGATCGTCGCGAATTCGCGGCCGCCCATGAAGCGGATGGTTGGCACCGGGCCGCCATCGACATCGACGTTGACCAGCATGTCGCGCTCGCCGTCGAGTGCGTCGAGAGGACAGTCCGGATTGAGAACGACGACCCAGGTGCCGGTCGAGACCACGGTCACCGGCCCGAGCTGCTGCCGGCGGTAGGCATGGAGCGCGGCATTGCTGTCGTGGACGCCATTATGGATGGCGACCGGCTTCGCGGCTCGGCCGAAGCGCTGCTCGCCGATCACCGCGCCGGCACGCTCGAAGGCGGGCATCTGGCCGCGCCAGCCCCCGCCATCGACCAGCGAGCTGAAATCGCGTTTGCGCGGCGCCCATAAATGCGAGTGGCAGCCGAGATAGGACACTTCCGATACCGGCCGGCCACCAAGGCGCCAGCTCCAGTATTGGGGGTAGCCGAGGATCGATTTCGCTGCGGCGAAGGCACCGGGCTCCACCTCCTTCAGCCACAACATGTGGCGGCCGTAGTTGAAGCCAAGCGGCAGGCGCGGCGAAAAGGTCTCGGCAAAATCCGGAATGCGGCGATCGATCTGCGCGGCGATCTCGGCTGGCGGTTCCTGCTCGTAATCGAGGATCGGATGCGTCAGCGCGGCGTCGTCGACCAACGCGAAGGTGCAGCCATGGCCGGATACCATCAGCCCTTCCACGCCATGCGTGTCGACGGCGTCATCGATGGCGCGGGCCGCCCAGTCGTACAGCGTTGCCTCGTCGAGCACGCTGAAGCCGTTTTTGCGGATCCAGTTCGGCTGGGTGCGGCGCTCGTCGAGGATGCGTCCGTCCTGGCCGAAGACGAACAGCTTCGAATTGGTCTTGCCGAAATCGAGGACGGCTACTTTCACTGGGCGCCTCCCGAGGAAGCGGCGATGCGCACCATGACGCCGGCATCTTCGAGCATGCGCGCGTCGGTGTCGGACAGGCCCTCATCGGTGACCAGCGTACCGATCCGCGACAGCGGCAGCGCCACGTTGCGGGCGTGGATCGACAGTTTGCGGCTGTCGGCCAGCACGACGATCTGGTCGGCGCAGAGGCTGAGCTCGACGATCGAGCGGACCAGCAGCGGGTGCGATTCCAGAAGGCCTTCCTGGCCGATGCCTTGCGCGCCGAGAAAGAACTTCGAGGCGTAGAACGGCACCGTCTGGGTCAGCGAATGGATGATACCCGGCTCGCGGTGCAGTTCGCCGCCGGCGACGGTCAGGCTGCAATGGCCGTGATCGCTGAGATAGGCCGCGAGCGGCATCGAGTTGGTGTAGAGCCGGATGTTGCGGTCGGCGAGCTTGACGCCGAGATGGAAGCAGGTCGAACCGCCATGCACGATGACCGCGTCGCCGTCGCGCACCATGGTGGCGGCGAGAGCGGCGATCTGCCGCTTGGCCTCGACGGCGAGGTCGCGGTTCTCGTCATAGGGCCTGGCATAGGCGACGCCAACTTGCGAAGCGCCATCGAGCGCCGAGATGCCGCCATAGACCTTGCGCGCTTCGCCGGCCTCGTCGATCTTGTCGATGTCGCGCCGCACCGTCGCCGCCGACACGCCAAGCCGCTCCTGCAGCTCGCGCACCGATGCGAAAGGCCGGTCTCGCAAAAGCTCGACAATCTGGCGCTGGCGGCCGGAGTCGCTCAACCCTTACCTCCCAATGCGCTTGCCTCCCAAGCCATTTTGCACGGCATTGCCATTTTGCACGGCAATTGGTGCAACTTACTCAACGGGCCTCGGATTGCAAGCGTGATTTGACGCGATAACATCACTGTTGACGTAACTTACTCGCATCTGCGATACCAGCGTCGGTCTTAGTCCCGGCAACGGGCCGTCCAAAGCCGTGGCCACGCGGCCGGTTTGTAGAGGAATTTCGATGACGATCAGTGCGGATGCGCAGGAATTGGCAGCGCTGCGGTCGCTTTCGGCCGTCATCGGCAGCGACCCGCATCTGACCCAGGCCGCCGGCGGCAATACCTCGCTGAAAGCCGGCGACACGCTCTGGATCAAGGCCTCCGGTACCTGGCTGAAGGACGCGCTTACCGCAGACATCATGGTGCCGGTCAGCATCCCGCCATTGCTTGAAGCCATCGAACGGCGCGACCCGGCCGCCGAACAGCCGCAGGCCTTTGCCATCGGCGCCCTCAATCCACGCGGCTTGCGCCCGTCGATCGAGACCACGGTGCATGCGCTGATGCCGCAGCGTATCGTCCTGCATGTCCACTGCGTCGAGACCATTTCGCTGGCCGTGCAGGCCGATTGCGAGGCCGAGGTCGCCAGGCGGCTCGATGGCCACCAATGGACCTATGTTCCTTATCGCCGGCCGGGGCTGCCGCTTGCCCAAGGGATCGCCGAGCGCTTGCGGCCAGGCGTAGACATCCTGATCCTCGGCAATCACGGTCTGGTCGTTGCAGCCGAGACCGTCGCCGCGGCCGACATGCTGCTGCGCCGCGTAACCCGGCTCCTGGCGCGGCCGCCGCGCCAGGTGGCTGAGCCGGACATTGCCGCACTGACGGCGCGCGCCGGCGGCAGCGGCTACAGACTGCCAGCCGACGTGGAGGCGCATGCGGTGGCGATCGACCCCGAAAGCTGCCGCATGGCTTCGGGTGGCAGCCTCTACCCCGACCACGTCATCTTTCTCGGCGAGGGTTCGGTCGTGGCGGGACCGGGCGAGGATGTGAAGCGCGTGATCGAGCGCTGCGGCGCCGCACCCGTGGCGTTCCTGTTTCCCGGCCTTGGCGTGCTGATGCGCGGCGACGCCGGCGCCGGCGCCGACGCCATGCAGCGCTGCCTCGCCGACGTGACGGCGCGGGTCGATGTCGCAGCGAAGCTGAATTATCTGACAGCGGCGGAGAATGACGAACTGATCAACTGGGACGCCGAAAAATATCGCCAGAAACTCAATGCCGGAGGCAGCTGACATGCCGCGTTCGTCAAGCCCGCTATCAACTGGCCCGCTTGCCATCGGCATCGACATCGGCACATCCGGCGCGCGCGCCGTCGCAATGCGCCCGGACTTTTCCATCGCCGCGCATTCCGCAATTGCCCTTGAGCGATTTGGGCTGAACGGCCGCGACCCCGCCGTATGGTGGGAGGCGGTCGGCGCGACGTTGGCGGAAGTGCTCAAATGTATCGATCGCGCGGCAGTGCTCTCGATCGCCGTCGACGGTACGTCGGGCACGCTGCTGCCGGTCGACGGCTCCGGGCGGCCGCTGGCCGAACCGCTGATGTACAACGACAAGGTCGCTGACGACATTATTCTGACTGCAATAGCCGGCGCGGCACCGGCAACGAGCGCTGCACTTGGGGCGACGTCCGGTCTCGCCAAGGCGCTGTCTTTCCAGCACCTGCCCGGCGTCGCCACTGTGCTGCACCAGGCCGACTGGATCGCCGGACAGTTTTCCGGCCGCTTCGATGTCAGTGACGAGAACAACGCGCTGAAAACCGGCTACGACGTCGAGGCCCGGCGCTGGCCGGACTGGATCGCGGCGACCGGCATGCGCATGGAATTCCTGCCCCGAATCGTGCGGCCGGGCGATGTCACGGGCACGCTCACCGCCAGCGCTGCGAAAATGTTCGGCCTGCCGCGCGACGTGGTTGTCGTCGCCGGCACCACCGATGGATGCGCGTCGTTCCTGGCGACCGGTGCGACTGCCGCGGGCGCCGGCGTCACCGCGCTCGGCTCATCGCTGACCATCAAGATCCTCTCCGACCGGCCGATCTCGGCGCCGCAATTCGGCATCTACAGCCATAGGCTGGGAGACACCTATCTGGCGGGCGGCGCCTCGAACTCCGGCGGCAAGGTGCTGGCCCAGCATTTCCCCGTCGCCCGCATTGTCGAGCTCAGCAAAAAGATCGACCCGGCGACCGAGACCGGCCTCGATTATTACCCGCTGCCGGCGCCGGGCGAACGCTTCCCCATAGCCGATCCGGCGCTGCCGCCCCGCCTCGAGCCGCGGCCCGCCGACGACGCCGATTATCTGAAAGCGATGTTCGAGGGTATTGCGGCGATCGAAGCGCTCGGCTATCGCCGGCTTGCCGAACTCGGCGCACCTCGGCTTACATCGGTCAGGAGCGTCGGCGGCGGTGCGGCCAATCCGGCCTGGACGGCGATCCGGCAGCGCAAGCTTGGCGTCGCTCTCGTGCCGGCTCTTTCGGAGGAGGCCGCCGCCGGCACGGCGCGGCTGGCGCTGATGGGCGCAGGCGCAGCGGGGCTTTTATGACGGCCAAGATAATTCAGCACCTCGACGGCATCGCCGCGCTGGCCGAGCGCTATCAGGTGTTCCTGCTCGACCAATTTGGTGTGCTGCACGACGGCACCAGCGCCTATCCAGGCGCTATCGAAGCCTTGTCGGCACTCAAGCGCGCCGGCAAGACCATCGTGCTGATCTCGAATTCCGGCAAGCGGGCGCAACCCAATGAGCGCCGCCTGCTGAAGCTCGGCTTCGCACCGGGAAGCTGGGACCATTTTGTCTCCTCCGGCGAGGTGGCGTGGCGCTCCTTCCACGAAATGGCGGCATCGAGGACCCTGCGCCCGCAGACAAAATGCCTGCTGATCAGCCGCGACAATGACCGTTCGGCTGTCGACGGCCTTCCCCTTGTCCTGGCCAAGGACGGCGACGATGCAGAACTGGTACTGATTTCCGCCAGCGAGGGCGATCGCTACGACCTCGATCATTATCGCCGGCTTCTTGGTCCGGCAGCGGCGCGCCAGGTGCCGTGCTTCTGCACCAACCCCGACAACATCATGCTGACTGCCGTCGGGCCTCGCTTCGGCGCCGGCCGGCTAGCCGATCTCTATGAGAACCTCGGCGGCAGCGTCACCCGCATCGGCAAGCCCTATCCGCAGATATTCGAGGCAGCGCTGGCGCTGGCGGGCAACCCGGAGCGCAGCAACGTGGTCTGCGTCGGCGACAGCGTCGAGCACGACATCGCCGGCGGCAACGGCGTCGGCGTCGCGACGACGCTGGTCCTGTCCGGCATATTGGCGGAGACACCTGATCTGGAGACTGTTTTCGCCACGCTGAACGCCCGCCCCGACTACATCGCGGATAGCTTCAGGTTTCGCTGAATTGTTAAGGCGAGACAAAGCTAATCGAGGTTGAAACGCCCGATCACCGGCACATGGTCGGAGGGCCGCTCCCAGCCGCGCGCCGGCCGCAGGATTTCATAGCCGGCAAACTGCGGCACCAGGTTTGGCGACGACCAGATATGGTCGAGGCGGCGGCCGCGATTTGACGCCTGCCAATCCTGTGCACGATAGCTCCACCAGGTGTAGAGCTTCTCCTCGTAAGGCACATTGAGCCGCATCAGGTCGACCCAGTCGCCGGCGAGCCGCATCGCTTCGAAATTTTCCGTCTCGACCGGCGTATGGCTGACGACGTTGAGCAGCTGCTTGTGCGACCAGACATCGTGCTCGAGCGGCGCGATGTTAAGATCGCCGACCAGGATCGAGCCGGAAACCTCGTCATGCTCGGCGCGGACGGCGTTCATCTCGGCAACAAAATCGAGCTTGTGCTTGAACTTCCGGTTGACGGCCGGGTCGGGCTCGTCGCCGCCGGCCGGCACGTAGAAATTGTGCAGCAGGATCGCCTTGCCGCCAGCCTTGACGGTGACCGACAGATGCCGGCTGTCGTCGATCTCGCAGAAGCGGCGCTTTTCGACCACCTCGATCGGCCGCCGTGCCACCGTCGCAACGCCGTGGTAGCCCTTCTGGCCATGGAAGGCGATGTGCTCGTAGCCAAGCTTGCGGAACGCCTTCTCCGGAAACAATTCGTCAGGAACCTTGGTTTCCTGCAGGCAGAGCACGTCCGGCGCCTGCTCGACCAGCAGACGCTCGACGATCGGCATGCGCAGCCGGACGGAGTTGATGTTCCAGGTAGCGACGGAAAACGGCATGTGGGGTTCCGGACAACGCAAGATCCGCCGGATGGCCCGACGGAAGTCAATCGCGGAAACTACTGCCAGCCGCGCACCGCAAAAACAAGCCGGCCGCGCCTTGGGGGGCGCGGCCCATGACTTTCCAGAAATATCAATACAGGAACCAAGCCCAAGGTGTGCTGAGATTCAGGTCAGGCCGAGTCGGAGTCGAAGACGGGCGCGAAGCGACCAGAATGGTGGATTCCGAGATCCGGAGCGGAGCGTACTTTTGGGTACGTGAGCACCGGCCTACGCCGGCCGTAGCCTTAACTGCCACGACCGCTCATGAGTGCTTTGGCCGGCGAAGGCCGGAAGCGCAGGAAACCGCCGTTGCAGGCCGGCATCACCTGAATATCGACACACCTTAGCGCGACTTGGTGTTCAGTTCCCGGTTGGCCGTATAGTCGATGGCAAAGGTGTCGGGCGCGAAACTGACGCCCTCCTTGGTGTTGAAGATCATCACCGTCGTGTCCTTGCCTTGCGCATCGGTGATGGTCCACTGCCGCAATTCATAGGATTTCGGATCGAACATCATGGTGATCTTCGAATTGCCGAACACCGATTTGTCGGCAAGCTGGATGGTGGTGAGATCGTTTTCTTCCTTGACGCTTCTGACGCGTCCGCCCGACAGATCGATCTTGTCGTCGAGCAGCAGCTTCAGCGGTGTCTTCGACAGCGGGTAGAGGTCGGAGGTCCGCAGCTTCTTGTTGAGGATGACCACCGACTTGCCGTCGGAAATCACCCTGAAATTCGAGGCGCCGTCATAGTTGAAGCGGATCTTGCCCGGCCGTTCCAGAAAGAACTTGCCGCCGGTCTGCTCGCCCTTGGGCCCGAACTGCACGAACTCGCCGCTCATCGATTTGACCGAGGAGAAATGATCGGCGATCTTCTGCGCCGTCGCCGGAACCGCTGCTTGCGCCGACGCCAGCAGCTGGAAGCCGGGCACGACGTTGACGGCCGCGGCACCGGCCAGGACCAGACCGAGGCCGAGCACCTGTCGGCGGGTTGGGGCGAAATCCCTGCTTGGGGCGAAAGATGCGTTTTTCATGCCGGTCACCATCATCTGATTGCTTGCTCGTTATATTGGTCTGCCCCCCCAGTTGGGCTTAAGTTTGGCGGGCGCGCAGCGCTCATCCGTTGCAACGCGCCGAGAGGTTCAAAGTTGCCGGCGCGGATGCGCTCTAGAACTTGTCGTCCTCCGTCGGCACCAGGATTTCGCGTTTTCCGGCATGGTTGGCCGGGCCGACAATGCCTTCCTTCTCCATCTTCTCGATGATCGAGGCGGCGCGGTTGTAGCCGATGCCGAGCCGGCGCTGGATGTAGCTGGTCGAGGCCTTACCGTCGCGCAGCACCACCGCGACCGCCTGGTCGTAGGGATCGTCGGAATCCTCGAAATTACCGCCATCGCCACTGCCGCCATTGCCTTTGCCCGACGGCTCATCATCATCCTTGTCGTCGTCCTCGGTGATGGCGTCGAGATATTCCGGCACGCCTTGCAATTTCAGATGCGCGACGATCCTCTCCACCTCGTCGTCGGAAACGAAGGGACCGTGCACGCGCTGGATGCGGCCGCCGCCGGCCATGTAGAGCATATCGCCCATTCCGAGCAGCTGTTCGGCGCCCTGCTCGCCCAGGATGGTGCGGCTGTCGATCTTCGATGTCACCTGGAAGGAGATGCGGGTCGGGAAGTTGGCCTTGATGGTGCCGGTGATGACGTCGACCGACGGCCGCTGCGTTGCCATGATGACATGGATGCCGGCGGCGCGCGCCATCTGCGCCAGGCGCTGCACTGCGCCTTCGATGTCCTTGCCGGCGACCATCATCAGATCGGCCATCTCGTCGATGATGACGACGATGTAGGGCATCGGCTCGAGGTCGAGGTTCTCCGTCTCGTAGATCGCTTCACCGGTCTGGCGGTCGAAGCCGGTCTGCACGGTGCGCGAGATTCTTTCGCCTTTTTTCTCGGCCTGCTGCACGCGCGCGTTGAAACCGTCGATGTTGCGGACGCCGACCTTCGACATTTTGCGGTAGCGGTCCTCCATCTCTCGCACGGTCCATTTCAGCGCCACCACCGCCTTCTTCGGATCGGTGACCACCGGCGTCAGAAGATGCGGGATGCCGTCATAGACCGAGAGTTCCAGCATTTTCGGATCGATCATGATCAGCCGGCAGTCCTGCGGCGTCAGCCGATAGAGCAGCGACAGGATCATGGTGTTGATGGCGACGGACTTGCCCGAGCCGGTGGTGCCGGCGACCAGCACGTGCGGCATCTTGGCGATGTCGACGATGACCGCCTCGCCATTGATGGTCTTGCCCAGCGCCAGCGCCAGCTTGGCCTTGGTGGTCTCGAAATCGCGGCTGGCCATGATCTCGCGCAAATAGACGGTCTCGCGCCTGGCGTTCGGCAATTCGATGCCGATGGCGTTGCGGCCAGGCACCACGGCGACACGGCAGGCGATGGCGCTCATCGAGCGGGCGATGTCGTCGGACAGGCCGATCACCCGCGACGATTTGATGCCGGGCGCGGGTTCCAGCTCGTAAAGCGTGACGACCGGACCCGGGCGCACATGGATGATTTCGCCCTTGACGCCGAAATCCTCCAGCACGCCCTCGAGCAGGCGGGCGTTCTGCTCCAGCGCGTCCTTCGACAGGCTGGCGTCGCGCACCACGTTCTTCGGTTCCGACAGGAAATGCAGTGACGGCATCTCGAATTTTTCCGAGCCGATCAGCGAGGTCTGCGCCTCGCGCTGGACCCGGGCGCCGGGTGCCGGCCGCGGCGCCGGCGCCTCGACGCGTGTCGCCGCATCGGAACGGAAGTTCTGCACCTTCGCCGTCGGCGCGGCGCGGCGTTGGCCGGCCGGCTCGGGCGCGAAATCCATGTCGTCGTCATTGTCGTCGTTATCGAAGACATCGGCATCGTCGGGGTCGATCGAGGCACTGCGGTCGTTGACCATGGCGGCGAAGAATTCCGGCTCGACGCGGGCGCGCCCGCCCGGGCTCATCCGCGCCTCGGCGAACTCGGCCGATTCGACCCGTTCTGCCGCCCGCCGCCAGGCGCTGGCCCGCGGCTCCATCTCCGGCTCGAAATCGTCGCGCTCGCGCCGGCGCGCGGCGCGGCGACGCAGATAGGCCCGCAGCGACAGCCACCAATGGGTGATGGCGCCAAGCGCCAATATGCCTTCGTCGCCCTCGTCCTCTTCATTGTCGAAAAGCAGGTCGTCCTGCGGATCGGCAGCAGTGTGCTGATCAAGCACGGCAAAGCCGTTCTTGCGTGAAATCAGCGCCGAACCATACAGAAACAGCCCCAGCGCCGGTGCTGCAAGGAGCACGGCAAGCACGCTGGCGACGAGGCCGGTCGGATAGCCGCCGATGACCAGGCCGGGAATGTTGAGCACCATGTCGCCAAAGACGCCGCCGAGGCCGGTCGGCAGCGGCCAGGTCTTGGGCGGCACCACGCAGCCGGCAATTGCCGCGCCAAGCAGCGAAAACCCGAACCAGGCCAGCGCCCGTTTCGGCAGCCGGTCGACGCCGCGCGCGGTAAACAGCAGAAATCCCCAGATCACCGCCGGCACCAGCGCCGCAACGGCGGCGAGTCCGAAGAACTGCATGGCAATGTCGGAAAAGACGGCGCCGGCATAACCCATTGCATTGGTGACGATATTATCGGTGGCGTGCGAGAAGCTCGGATCGGCGACGTTCCAGGTGGCAAGGGCGGCGACGCCGAAGCCAACCAGAGCAAACAGCCCGGCACCGACCAGCCGCCCGACCTGGCGCCTCGCGAACGCCCGGATGCCGTGCCCCGTATCGGCCAGCGCAAACGGTGCTGAAGCCCCTGAACGCATGCTCTTCCTCGTCTGTCGTTGCCCGGCCGGGCGCGGACGCGCAACACGGCAGATTCGGCTGTCAGACTAGCGGCGGGAAGGTTAAGGGCGCATTAACCATGGGCAGCCTGCGTCTGCGGAACGGGCGCAGGATGTCATGCCTGACTTCCTGTTCAAACGCGGCGGTGATCCTGCGACAGGCATTGGCAACCACGCTGACTCGGCGAAAATGGCGGGCACGCTGGAGCCGCTGCGGCAGATGTTTCATCGCCGCCGGCGGATCGAGCACCTTGATCAAGCGATCGTGATCGAGCCGTCACGGCCATCCGCGCACAAAAAGAGGCCCGGAAGATTTCCGGGCCTCAAGGCGTGAGCCCTTGCGGGAGCATCACGACGGGATGGGACGTCGCGAGGCGGCCGAGGCCGCCCCGGACGAGCTTACGGGTGATAGGCCACTTCGCCGTGCGAGGTGAGATCGAGCCCCTCGCGCTCTGCATCGGCTGTCGGACGCAGGCCGACGATCAGGTCGACGATCTTGTAGAGGATCGCGCTGCCGATACCCGACCACAGGATTGTCACCAGCACACCCTTGAACTGCGACATCAGCTGGGTGGCCGTGCCGGCGTAGCCGGCGGCGAAGTCGGCTGTCGAGTAATCGACGATGCCGGCGCCGCCGAGAGCGGGATTGACCAGGATACCGGTGCCGAGCGCGCCGATGATGCCGCCGATGCAGTGGATGCCGAAAACATCGAGGCTGTCGTCGTAGCCGAACTTGTTCTTCACCACCGAGACGAAGAAGTAGCAGACGCAAGTGGCGACGAGACCGAGCACGATGGCGCCCATCGGTCCGGCAAAGCCGGCGGCAGGTGTCACGGCGACGAGGCCGGTGACAGCACCCGAAACGGCGCCAAGCATGGATGCTTTGCCGCGCAGCAGCGTTTCAAGCACGATCCAGGTCACTGCCGCCGCCGCCGTGGCGACAAACGTATTGACCATGGCCAGCACGGCATAGGCGTTCGCTTCCAGGTTCGAACCGGCATTGAAGCCGAACCAGCCGACCCACAGCAGCGAGGCGCCGACCATGGTCAGCGTCATCGAGTGCGGCGCCATGACGTCCTTCTGGTAGCCGATACGCTTGCCGATCATCAGCGCGCCGACAAGGCCGGCAATGCCCGCATTGATGTGAACGACGGTGCCGCCGGCGAAGTCGATGGCGCCGAAGCCGAAGATGAGACCCGACGGATCGCTATAAGCGCTCGGGCCGCCCCAGAACCACACCATGTGAGCGATCGGGAAGTATACGAAGGTGACCCAGAGGATGGTGAAAAGGATCACGGCGGAGAACTTGATGCGTTCGGCGAAGGCGCCGACGATCAGGGCAGGCGTGATGCAGGCGAAGGTCATCTGGAAGAGGACGAACACCAGTTCGGGAATGGCCACGCCCTTGGTGAAGGTTTCGGACACCGTCGTCACGTCGACGCCGGCCAGAAACATCTTGGAAAGGCCACCGACGAAGGCGTTGCCGGGGGTGAAGGCCAGGCTGTAGCCGTAGAAAACCCAGACGATCATGACCACGCTGGTGATGGTGAAGACCTGCATCAGCACCGACAGCATATTCTTGGCGCGAACCAGGCCACCGTAGAAAAGGGCAAGGCCGGGAATGGTCATCAGCAGCACCAGAATGGTGGAGATCATCATCCACGTCGTGTCGCCCTTGTCGACGGTGAATGCCGGCGCCGCTGCCGGTGCTGCCGGAGCCGCTTCCTGAGCGAACGCAGCAACCGTGCCCAGTGCAGCGAGAGCGAGCGAACCCAAAACGGCCGCGCGTCCCGTTATCTTCAAGGTGGAAGGAATATTCATTGAACTCTCCATTGGAATACGTGTCCGCGGCTCAAAGCGCGTCGGTGTCTGTTTCGCCGGTGCGAATGCGCACCGCCTGGTCGATGCCGAAAACGAAGATCTTGCCGTCGCCGATCTGGCCGGTCTTGGCCGCCGCGGTGATGGCTTCGACGGCCTTGTCGACCATGTCGACGGCGACCGCGACTTCGATCTTGATCTTCGGCAGGAAGCTGACCGCGTATTCCGCTCCGCGATAGATTTCCGTGTGCCCCTTCTGACGTCCGTAGCCTTTTACTTCGGTGACGGTCAGGCCTTGGATGCCGACTGCGGTGAGCGCCTCGCGCACCTCGTCGAGCTTGAACGGCTTTATGATTGCCATCACGATCTTCATAAGGTTTCACCCTTTGCTGTTGCGGGTCCCCGCGTTTGCACGACTTCGCCGATCCCCATGAGAGCCGGAGAGTGCCCGCTAGGATTCAAGCTCCGTGCCAATTGCCGAAGCAGGGTGTTAAGCTGTTGTTAAACAAGGAAATCGGGAAGGTTTGTCGGCTGCCTGTTCACAGTCGCGGCAATGCAACTGATTAAAAAATAGGCAAATTTAAAAAAATGCCTACTCCGCAGGCGGCCGCTTCAGCCGGATGAGTCCTTCTTGGGCAACCGAGGCGATCAACGTGCCGTCGCGGGCAAACAGCGAGCCGCGGGTAAAGCCACGCGATCCTTGCGTTGACGGGCTGTCCTGCGTGTACAGCATCCAGTCGTCGAGCGGATGGCTGCGATGGAACCACATGGCGTGGTCGAGGCTCGCTGCCTGGATGTCGCGATCGAAAATGGCGCGGCCATGGGCAAAGGTCGAGGTGTCGAGCAGCGTCATGTCGGAGAGGTAAGCGAGCACGGCCGCCTGCGTGGCGCGGTCGGCCGGCACCGGGCCGGTGGTGCGGATCCAGATGTTCTGCTTCGGCTCGAGCTTTTCCCGGCTGGTGTAATGCTTCAGCATCACCGGCTTCATCTCGATCGGCCGGTCGCGCTCCCAATAGCGCTTGATGCCATCGGGCACGGCTTCGCCGAACTTGCCCAGCAATTCGCGCTGCGACAGCAATGTGTCGGGCGCCGGCACGTCCTGCGGCATCGGCACCTGATGTTCCAGGCCGACCTCATCCTGCTGGAATGAGGCTTCCAGCGAAAAGATCGCCTGGCCGTGCTGGATCGCGACGACGCGGCGCGTGGTGAAGGAGCCGCCGTCACGGATGCGGTCGACCTCGTAGATGATCGGCACCTTGGTGTCGCCCGGTCGCATGAAATAGCCATGCAGCGAGTGCACATGGCGCTCGGCCTCGACCGTTCGCTGCGCGGCGACAAGCGCCTGGGCGATGGTCTGGCCGCCGAAGATGCGCTGCCAGTCGAGCTTGGGGCTGCGACCGCGATACAGGTTGTGTTCCAGCTGCTCGAGGTCGAGAATGCCGAGAAGCTCGTCCATGGCTGCCGTCATCTTGACCTCGCCGCAAAATTACCATGGCGGTTTCCGACAGGAACAGCGGGCAGTCAAGGGCGGAATGCCCGGCGACAGTCAGGCTGCGAAAGGAATTGCCATGGTGGACAGCAAAAATTCGCTCGACGTTCTGGTCGCCGGCGCCGGCTATATCGGCCTGGCCGCCGCCGTGTCGCTGAAGCAGGCGCGGCCGAGCCTCGCCGTTGCCGTCGTCGACGCAGCACCCGCCGGCGTCTGGCAGAAGGACGGCCGCGCCTCGGCGATTGCAGCCGCCGCGTGCCGCATGCTCGACCAGCTCGGCGTCTGGAACGAGATCACGCCGGAGGCGCAGGCGATCACCGAAATGATCGTCACCGATTCGCGCACAACGGATCCGGTCCGTCCGGTGTTCCTCACCTTCGACGGCGAGGTCGCGCCCGGCGAACCCTTTGCGCATATGGTCGCCAACAAGGATTTGAACGGCGCCTTGCGCCGGCGCGCCGAACAGCTCGGCATCGGCATCATCGAGGGCGTCGCCGTCAGCGCCTTCGATACCAACGGCGCCGGCATCACCGTGCATCTTGCCGATGGCGCGACGCTTAAGGCGCGGCTGCTGGTCGCCGCCGACGGCGTCAACTCGAAGCTGCGCGACATGGCCGGCATCAAAACGGTGAAATGGGAGTATGGCCAGTCCGGCATCGTCTGCACGGTGGCGCATGAGCGGCCGCACAACGGCCGCGCCGAAGAGCATTTCCTTCCGGCCGGCCCCTTTGCCACGCTGCCACTCAAGCCGGGCAAGGACGGCACCAACCGTTCGTCGATCGTCTGGGTCGAACGGTCGCAGGATGCCGAAAAGCTGGTCGCGGGCGACACCCTGGTCCTGGAGTATGAGCTCGAGCATCGCTTTGGCCTCAAGCTCGGCGAAATCCATATCGCCGACAAGCCCCGCGCCTGGCCGCTCGGGCTGACCATTGCGCGCGCCTTCGTCGCGCCGCGCATCGCCTTGGCCGGCGACGCCGCCCACGGCATCCACCCGATCGCCGGCCAGGGCCTCAATCTGGGCTTCAAGGACGTGGCGGCACTTGCTGAGGTGGTGGTCGAGGCCGACCGGCTCGGCCAGGACATCGGCGCGCTCGACGTGCTTGAGCGCTACCAGCAATGGCGGCGCTTCGACACGGTGCAGATGGGCATCACCACCGATGTGCTGAACCGGCTGTTTTCCAACGATTTCGGCCCGCTGCGTACGTTGCGCGACGTCGGTCTTGGCCTTGTCGAACGCATGCCGCGGCTGAAGGGGTTCTTCATCCGCCAGGCGTCGGGTCTGTCCGGCGACACGCCGAAGCTGTTGAAGGGCGAGGCGATCTGATCCATCTCACAGACATGCCAGGATGTGTTGAGATTCAGGTCAGGCCGAGCCGGAGTCGAAGACGGGGCGCGAAGCGACCAACAGTGGCTTCCGAGAACCAGAGCGGAGCGTGCGTTTGGGTACGTGAGAATAGGAAGCGCAGGAAGCCACCCTTTGCAGGCCGGCATCACCTGAATATCAGCACACCCTAATTGACTTCAAAGCCCAGCTTCTGGCGCAGCCGGAGCATGCGCTGGTCGGAAATCTGCTGGCTTTGCACGCCGACTTCCGTGACACGGCTGACCATCTGCAGCAGATCGTTCCTTTCAGCCGCGTCGAGGCGTTCGCGCAGGAACGGTGCCAGCTTGTCGATGACGACCGTGGCGTCGTCGATTTGCGATGCCGCCCATTTGGCATAGATCACCGCTTCATCGGTCTGCTTTTTGTCGGCAATCTCCGAGATCACCGATCGAATGGCAGCTTCGCGTTGCGGCAGCACCGGACCATGTTCGGAAACGATGGCGGTGATCAGCGTCGCCGCCGCCACGACCGGATCGTCGATCGCCGTCAACGGCGAGAGCGCCGCCTGCTTGCGCAGTTTCTTGCGGCGGACATTGCCCTGGACGCGGCCAACGACGTCGGCAACCTCACGCGCCGCGTCGTTCATGGTCTTCAGCCGGTACCACCAGAACGCCGCTGCCCCCAGCAGGCCGATTGCAGCAATCAATATATGCATGCCCAAGATCCCCCAATCTCGGGCGACGATAAGAGAAGTGTTGCTTCGCTTCAACACGCAAAAGTTGCGTCAATCGAAGAAAACAAAAGCCTGCGCCAGTCGCCGGCCGCCGACATCTCTACGACCCCGGCACATTGTAGATCGCCCGCACCTCGATCGTGCCGATTTCTGCCAGCGGAATGCCGCCGGCGATCTCCAGCGCCTCGTCGACGTCCCCGGCCTCGATCATGACGAAACCGAGCAACTGCTCCTTGGTCTCGGCGAAGGGGCCGTCCGTGACCAGCCGCTTGCCTTTGCGCCGGCGCACGGTTTTCGACGTCTGCACCGATTGCAGCGCCTGCGCGATGATCAGCCGGCCGCTTTGTGCCACCGACCTGTCATAGGCCAGCGAATCGGCGTCGAGCTTGGCCAGCCTCGCAGGCGTCATTGCGTAGAGATCTTTTTCTTCACCGTAGACCAGGCAAACGTATTTCATCTTTACCTCCATTCCTGGGTTGAAGCGGCAGCCGAGGCTAGGGAAATCTCGGCCGCGCCTTTGCCCGCTGTATGATCGAGCCCCGCTGCATAATCCAGAAAGGACACCGCAATCCCGATAATGGCAATCGCCGCAAGCAGCCGGCCGAAGCCGGAAGGCGGCACGCGCGACCAGTCGGCTTGTTGTTCACCGGCCCTGTGGCTGGTGTTTGTCCAGTGAGCAGAAAATAGATTGTTCATGTGGTCCTCCATCCGGCCACCAATTCCATGGCCGCCCGCAGGACGGCCGGGACAGGGGAAAGTCGACATTTTTGCACGCGTATTTTTTTGAATTTTTTGCCCGAGCGATTTTTTGCCTGACCATGATGTGTCACGCTGCCGCCGATACGAAAGCGCGGGTGGCCTTCGCTCCAGCGCGCGCTATAGTCGACTGGATGCCGATCACGGGCTCAATCACGACAATCAAGGAGGAATTGATGGACCGCACCGCCAACGCCGTTTGGAAAGGCACTTTCAAGGAAGGCAAAGGCACGCTCGAAACCCAGAGCGGGACGCTGAAAGGTACGCCCTATTCTGCCAAGATGCGTTTTGAGGACGAGAGCGGCAAATCCGGCACCAACCCGGAAGAGCTGATCGCCGCCGCCCATGCCGGCTGCTACGCCATGCAGCTTTCGCATTTCCTCGCCGAGAACGGCACTCCGGCTGCCGAGCTCGACGCCAAGGCCGTGGTAACGCTGGTCCCCGGCACCGGCATCACCGGCAGCGCGATCACGCTGGTCGGCAAGGTGCCGGGCATCGATGCCGCCAAGTTCAAGGAACTGGCCGAAAAGGCCAAGGCCGAATGCCCAGTCTCGAAAGCGCTCGGCGCCATCAAAGTATCGCTCGACGCCAGGCTCGGGTGAGTCTGCATCGAACAGCCGGTCGATGATTGGCGACAGCATAGCGGCCATCCAATCTCCCTTGCGGGGGGCTGGCAGGATAGAGGGAAGATCGCGGCTTTATTCCAGCTTGGGTTGCTCGCCCCACGACAGTGGGAGAGGTGTCTCGGCGAAGCCGAGACGGAGAGGGGAACCGCGCTCTATGAAGCCCCCTCTCCGGCCGTTTCGCGGCCACCCCGCTTCGCGGTGGGCGAGGAACCCAGTCTTGAGAGGTCGGGGGCCTCGCCCCACGGGCTCCCATCATGCCCGGGCGTGACCCAATGTCAGTTCTTTAAGGCCGCAGCGCGCACGTCCGACGGCGTCGCGTCATAGCGCCGCCGGAACGCCCGGTTGAAATAGGAAAGGTCGTTGAAGCCGACCTCGAAGGCGATTGCAGTGATGCTGCGGCCGGCATGAGAAGGATCGCCTAGCATGCGATGCGCGCGCACTAACCGCTGGCGCAGCATGAAGTCCGACAGCGACGTGCCTTCGCTCTCGAACAGCTTTCGCACATAGCGGGCGCAGAGATGGTGGCGGGCGGCGATGTCTTCGGCGGACAGCTCGCCGTGCCCGCCATGGGCGACGATATCGGCCTTGATGGCGCGCAATCGCGCCACCCGCACGCCGCGGCCACGCGCGATTTCGGCGGCATCCCTGGTCGCCCCCATGGCAAGCGCGGCAAGGTCGAAAATGTGAGTCGCGGCCAGCTGCCAGGTTTCCGGCGTCAGCGCATCGTCTGCATCCTGGATCGACTGGACATAGTCGAGCAGCAGCCGCATCGCCCCGCTCGTGGTCGGCAACGGCTGCATAAGCACCGAAGCCGGATCGCCGATCAGCGGCGAAAGCTGCCTCAGCGAGAAGCTCATATTGACGAAGCGCATGCCGCCGGGCTGGATGAGGTTGAGGCCGACCTCTTCGCCGCTCATCATCAGCGCCCGGCCGTTGCCGATCGGTTCCTCGCGGCCGCGATGCTTCATGACGCTCGCGCCATCGAGCGCCGCCAACAGGATGAGGTCGTCGCTGTCGATCAGCGGCATCGAGTGATGCGCCCGGAATTCCGAGGAGGTGCCGGTGGCAATGCCGAGGCCGGGCAGCGCACGCACCTTCATGTCGACATGCGTCGGTGCGAGCGGATCGAGATCGACCTTGAGGACCGTGCGGCCGTAGACCTGGCGCATCACCTCGACGCGATCCTGCTCCGGAAACGCGTCCGTCATCAGCCTGAATGAGGTCGTCGCATTCATCGGCATCCCCCAGCCCGAGAGCGCGCTGATATGCGCCGAGCCCCCTGAAACGTCAATACAGGGCCGTTTAGGCCGTTTTTAGGGCCGTCTCGTCCAAGCCGGCTTGTCTCCATCGGACGTAGTTTGCAGCCCGTTTCCAAAACCGGAAATCCATCGGCAATGACCACAGGGGGTTCGATGTATCACCTGCAACTGTTCAGGACGCTGTCGGCGCTCGCCTCGGCGGGCTTTAATCCGCGCGTCTATCTCCTGTCGCTTGCGCTCGGAAAAACCGCCACCCATGATCGCGACCTAAAGCTGCCACCACGCATCGGGGAGCGTCAGCCATGAGCCTGCGATATGCCTTTTTGGCGGCGCCGATGCTGTGCCTTGGCCTTTCCGGCTGCGTCGGCCTCAATCCGATTTCCGCGGCTGTCGGCCTCGGCGGCATGGCGGCGGCAAACTCCATCGGCATGGCGCAATCGGGTGTCATCAGCCCGCAGGAGCAGGCGAAATATGCCGGCATGTCCTGTGCCGAGTTGCGGCAACAGGCCGCCGGCTACGAGGAGGCCAGGAACCATGGGCCTTCGCCGAAGAAATATGGCGGCATGGCACCGCCTGGCAAAACAGCGATCGTCAACAATGTCATAGCCACGCGGCTTGCCCATCTGCACAAGCTTATCGCGAGCAAGGGATGCTGACCGGCTCCTCACCCGCGCGCCTGGCGGTTTTTGTCACACTGGCGGGCCTGACCGGTTGCCTGGCCGTCGGCCCGGCCGATGCCGCCGGCCAAGGCAAGGGGCAGACAGCCCGTTCGCGCCAGGGCTCGATACCACCAGCACTTGTCGGCAAATGGGGTGCAAATGGGGCTTTGCAGTCGCCAGCGGCGATTATTGCACGACGCTCGGCCACTGTGCGCCGGGCAGCGGCGGCAGCATCTCCTTCACCTTCGGCGCCAACGGGCGCACGCAATATGCGCTGTTCGAATCCTCGCTGGTCGACGGCTGCGGCCAGATCCAGTCGCTGACGGTGAAGACGGGCACGACGACCGTGCACGGCTCGACGCTGGTCTTCACGCCTAAGGCCGGAACCTACAAATCCGTCAATGGCTGCCGGCCCGATCTGACCGGCACCTGGAAGTTCGGCGCCGGCGACCTGAAGCCGGTCTCGCTGAGTTGGCAGCTGAATGGCCGGCAGTTGCGGCTGGTCGATCCGGGGGGCGAGGCGAGCGGCGTCTACAGCAGGAGGTGAGGTCGCGATTCAGTGCCCCTCCCCGGTCAGCGCGTCGAGGCGGGCGCGCAATGCCGCGACCTCCTGCTCGAGGGCCTGCACGCGCATTTCCAGATCCGAGGCCGGCAAGGGCAATTGCTGGGGCGCCGCGGCAGCCGACAGCTGCACCGGCCCGCTGAGCAGTTGGACATAACGGTCCTCGCGCTGGCCCGGGCCGCGGTCGATCTGCTGCACCAGCGGCGGCCTGCGGCCGATCAGCAGATCGAGATTGCCGCGGAGCTCGTCGATCGACGGCAGCCGCGCCATGCGCTCGCTTCGTGCCAGCAATTCATAAGCCGTCTGCGGGCCGCGCAGCAGCAACAGGCCGAGCAGCGTGATCTGCGCCGAGGTCAGGGAAAAGCGCTGCGCCACGACATGCTCGTAGCGCTCGACGCGCGACGCGAACACCTGCCTGACCAGGCCCTTCTGCTCCAGCTGGCCAAGCGCCCGCCTGACCTCGGCCAGCTCGACCGACATCACCGGCTCGCGCGCCGTCTTCTGGTTGGCCGCGGCAAGTGCCGCATTGAGCGTCAGCGGATAGACGTCGGGCGTCAGCTCCTTCTTCTCGATCAGGCAGCCGAGCACACGCGCCTCGATGGGGGAGAGGATGGGAAGCTCATCGCTCATTGAAGTTCAGCCTCCCGGCGGTAAAAGTCGGTTGCAAGGACACGGTTTCGCGCCTGGCGGGCTTCATCCCGGATCACGCCGGCAAGGTTCATTTCGTGGTGACCATAGCGCGCCTCAAGATAGCGCGCGATCGCCGTCGGGATGAGACCGGTCCCCATTTCCCGCGTCTGGCTTTTGCGGTCGATCAGGCTGCGGATTTCATCGCTTGCCTGCGCTGGCATCTCGATCTGGTCGATGCACTCGCCAAGGTTCATCGGCGGTAGACCGGCGAGGCCGCGCTGCTCCATCCAGTCCAACGCGACCAGTGGTCGAATGAGATAGAACAGCTTCTTCAGCTTCACCTCGCCGGAAAAGCTGCCGATCTTGGCAACATGTGAACGCGCCAGGCCGAGATAGTGACGCGCTACTTTTGCCGGATCGACGATCTCGGCAAGCAGGTCGAGAAGGCGCCGCCGAAATCCCGTGACCTCTTCGTAGACGATTGATGATTTTGCCCATTCGACGATGACGGCATTGCCGCCGAGCCCGAGCAGCAAGGCCTTGCGCAGATCCCAGCCACCGGCATCGATCTCGCCTTCGATGGGAAATTCGATCACGTCGCGTGCCTGTTCCAACACAAGGTGATCCGATGCCGGCCTGACATAGACGAAACGGCAGTCATAGTCGCTGTCGGGAGACGGGAACCCCCAGGCGCGGCTGCCGCTTTCGATGGCGAACAGGATCGTCACGCCTTGCGTTCGCACGACATCGAGTCGCGCCCGGATCGCCGCGACGGCGTCAGATGAAAAATCGGCAGGTAGCTGCTTCATCTGCTGCTAAACCCGTCGCTCCACCATCATCTTCTTGATCTCGGCGATCGCCTTGGCCGGGTTGAGCCCTTTGGGGCAGGTCTGGGCGCAGTTCATGATCGTGTGACAGCGATAGAGCCGGAACGGGTCTTCGAGATTGTCGAGCCGCTCGCCCGTTGCCTCGTCCCTGGAATCGATCAGCCAGCGATAGGCCTGCAGCAGCGTCGCCGGGCCGAGATAGCGCTCGCCGTTCCACCAGTAGCTCGGGCAGGAGGTCGAGCAGCAGGCGCACAATATGCACTCGTAGAGCCCGTCGAGCTTTTCGCGGTCCTCATGGCTCTGCAGCCATTCCTTGGCCGGCTCGGGCGACACCGTCTTCAACCACGGCTCGATCGAGGCGTGCTGGGCGTAGAAATTGGTGAGGTCGGGCACAAGGTCCTTGACCACTTGCATGTGCGGCAGCGGGTAGACCTTGATCGCGCCGGAAATGTCGTCGCAGCCCTTGGTGCAGGCCAGCGTGTTCGACCCGTCGATGTTCATGGCGCAGGAGCCGCAAATGCCTTCGCGGCAGGAACGGCGCAGCGTCAGCGTCGGGTCGATCTTGTTCTTGATCCAGAGCAGCGCGTCGAGCACCATCGGCCCGCAATCGTCCATGTCGACGAAATACGTGTCCATGCGCGGGTTCTCGTCATCGTCCGGCGACCAACGGTAGATGCGGTATTCGCGCAGGTTGGTCGCGCCCTCCGGCTTCGGCCAGGTTTTTCCGGCCATGATCTTCGAGTTTTTCGGAAGCGTGAGTTCGACCATTACCTCAGGTCCTTTCGGATGACGAGCTTCAGCCCGGACCAGATCTCGTTTATCGCGGCGACCTTGACGTCGACGAGGTCGAGCTTCAGCGCCTCGGAACGAATAACGTCCTCGCTGACGTCGGTCGGCACTTTCGATGCCTTCTTTGGCCACGACACCCAAACCATGCCGTGCCGCTTAATCGCCGCTTCTACGTCGCCAAGACGGTCCTCGATTTCGACACGCCGCCGGGCGAAAGCATGCACGGCATCGTATTTCTCATGAACGCCTGAAATCGCTGACCAGTTGGCCAGCCGGTCGAGCTCGGCAAAGTCCACTGCTTCGGCAAGGTCGTCCAGCTCGGGCGGCAAGGCGACGAAGGCGGCAATCATCCCGTCCTTCAGGCCGAGCTTGGCCGGAAGGGGCGTGCCGGAATATCCAGCTGCCGCCAGCGCCATGATCAATACACCCTGGCCTTCGGCGCAATCTTGGCCGGGTTGATGCCGCCGTCTGCTTCCTTAAGCAGCGTCTCGGTGTGCACCGGCCGGTAGCTGAGCGCTACCTCGCCGGCCTCGTTGAGCCGGGCCAGCGTATGCTTGCGCCAGTTCGCGTCGTCGCGGGCCGAAAAGTCCTCCCGCGCGTGCGCCCCGCGGCTTTCCTTGCGCGCTTCGGCGCCATAGACGGTGGTGATGGCGTTGGCCATCAGGTTTTCCAGCTCCAGCGTCTCGACCAGGTCGGAGTTCCAGATCATCGAGCGGTCGAACACCTTGACGTCGCCGAGTTCACCCCAGATCTGCGAAATGCGCCTGCAGCCGCTTTCCAACGATTCCTGGGTGCGGAACACCGCCGCGTCCTCCTGCATCGCCTTCTGCATCTTTTCGCGCAAAACCGCTGTCGGCGTCGAACCGTTGGCGTGGCGCAGCCGGTCGAAGCGGTCCATGATCTTTTCGACCGAGGCTTCGTTGGGCGACGGGATCGCGACGTTGCGGTCGATCACCTGGCCGGCCCGGATCGCCGCCGCACGGCCGAACACCACCAGGTCGATCAGCGAATTCGAACCCAGCCGGTTGGCGCCGTGCACCGAGGCGCAGCCGGCCTCGCCGACGGCCATCAGCCCGGGCAACACCTGGTCCGGGTTCAGGGCGGTCGGGTTGAGCACCTCGCCCCAGTAATTGGTCGGCACGCCGCCCATATTGTAATGGACGGTCGGCAGCACCGGGATCGGTTCCTTGGTCAGGTCGACGCCGGCAAAGATCTTTGCCGATTCCGAAATGCCAGGCAGCCGCTCGTGCAGCACGGCCGGATCGAGATGGTCGAGATGCAGGAAGATGTGGTCCTTCTTCGGGCCGACACCACGGCCTTCGCGGATCTCCAGCGTCATGCAACGTGAGACCACGTCGCGCGAAGCAAGGTCCTTAGCCGACGGCGCATAGCGCTCCATGAAGCGCTCGCCTTCGGAATTGACGAGATAGCCGCCCTCGCCGCGCGCGCCCTCGGTGATCAGGCAGCCGGCGCCGTAGATGCCGGTCGGGTGGAACTGCACGAACTCCATGTCCTGCAGCGCCAGGCCGGCGCGTGCGGCCATGCCGCCGCCATCGCCGGTGCAGGTATGCGCCGAGGTGGCCGAGAAATAGGCGCGGCCATAGCCGCCGGTCGCCAGCACCACCATCTTGGCCGAAAAACGGTGGATGGTGCCGTCGTCGAGGTTCCAGGCGACGACGCCGGTGCAGGTGCCGTCCGGCTCCATGATCAGGTCGAGCGCGAAATACTCGATGAAGAACTGCGCATTGTGCTTCAGCGACTGGCCGTAGAGCGTGTGCAGCATGGCATGGCCGGTGCGGTCGGCGGCCGCACAGGTGCGCTGCACCGGCGGCCCCTCGCCGAAATTCATCATCATGCCGCCGAACGGGCGCTGGTAGATTTTCCCGTCCTCGGTGCGGCTGAAGGGCACACCGTAATGTTCGAGTTCGTAGACCGCCGCCGGCGCCTCGCGCACCATGTATTCCTGCGCGTCGGTATCGCCCAGCCAATCCGAGCCCTTGACCGTGTCGAAGAGATGCCACTGCCAGTTGTCGGGGCCCATATTGGCGAGCGAGGCGGCGATGCCGCCCTGAGCGGCGACCGTGTGCGAGCGCGTCGGGAACACCTTGGTGATACAGGCGGTGCGCAGGCCCTGCTCGGCCATGCCGAGCGTGGCGCGCAGGCCGGCACCGCCGGCGCCGACGACCACGACGTCGAATTTGTGGTCGACATAGCTATAGGCGGAAGCCGTATTGGCGTTCTTCGCGTCCTTGGCCAAAAATCAGCCTCCAAATGCCAGTTTAAGCAGGGCGAAGACCGAGGCGACGCCGACGACTACGGGAAAGAATGTGTTGAGCGCGAGCAACGCCAGCCTGGTGCCCTCGCCATGCACATAGTCTTCGATGATCGCCTGCATGCCGAGCCGCATGTGGTAGAGCACCGACAGCAGCACCAGCGCCAGCACCAGTGCCACGAACGGATTGGCAAGTGCGGCGCGCACCTCGAGATAGCTGGCGCCGTTGAGTGCGATCAGGAAGCCGACGAAGAACAGGACCAGCGGGATGTTGGAGATCGCCGTCAGCCGCTGGCGCCAGAAATGGCCGGTGCCCTCGCGGGCCGAACCGAGGCCGCGGACCCTGGCCAGCGGCGTGCGCATATCGGTGTTTTTGCCGGTCATGTCAGGCTCCCCCGCGCCATGTAGCCGGCGATCCAGATCAGCAGCGTCAGCGTGACCGAGCCGGCCAGCGTCGCCCAGGCGATCCTCGAGGCCGTATGCTTTTCCAGCCCGGCCCCCGTGTCCCAGATAAGATGGCGCACGCCGCCCAGCATGTGGTGCATCAGCGCCCAGCTGTAGCCGAACAGCACCAGCCGCCCGAGCCACGAGCCGAAGGCCCAGTTGACGGCATTGAAGGTCGCCTCCGAACTCGCCGCCGCCATCAGCCACAGCGCGACCAGCAGCGTGCCGAAATAGAGCGCCCCGCCGGTGATGCGGTGGACGATCGACATCGTCATGGTGATCGGCGGCCGATAGACGGTCAGATGCGGCGAAAGCGGCCGTTCACGTCTGGTAAATTCGCGGGTGGCTGGTGATTTGCTCATGGCTCCCCCAGTTCGGCGTCTCTGGAGCCTCAGGTGGAAATGCGGCATTACCGCTTCCGGTTGCGACTTCGGACAGCCGGTTTCTAATGCTCTTTTTGCACCGCGTCAAAGCCGGAAAACCGTTTTGAAAACGTAATTTAGTCTGATGAAAACGAAGGTTTCAGCTTCAATCGATTAGGGCTGTGGCCTTGAGCCGGCACAATGTCGCTGCACTGCAAAATATGGCTGCCGCGCCGGGTCGATCAGCGTGTACAGGCCACCGGTGAGGCGCCGCCCTTCATCACCAATGCGTCGCGCCCGTCGATCACAATTGCGTCATGCGCCTCGCCGTACCGGCTGGTCTGATTGGCGGGTGAGGCCGGCAGCTCGGAGCTGGTGCCGTCCGGGCCGAGCACACGCACCGACGTGCCGAGATTCTCGATGGTCATCATGCTCCCGTCGGCGCATTTGTAGGTCGCCGTGCGCGGCTGCGGTGTCGATTCGGTTGGAGTGATCGCGACAGAAGCGGCCACTGTATTCCCGAGCTTGGGCGCACTGGTCTGCGGCGTGCAGGCGGCGGCAGCCAGCAGCGAGGAGACGGCCAGCGCTATTCGAAACGTGCGGCGTAATCTCATATGCTGCTTCCCCGCGCCTCGAAACCGGCCGCGATGCCCCGGCAAGCCGCCGGATTTCATGCTTTTTGAGTCGCGCTCGATGCCGGCGATGGTGGGAACAAGCATGGCCGAATGATGGCCGGTGGCCGCTCGAATATTAACCATGTTTTCCGAGACCTCGCGGCGGCGGCGGTTGCCCTCTTAACAAAGGTTAATAAAAGGTTAATTTCTGATTCGAGGAGGCTTGCCTCTCAGCAATGGAGCAGCTCGCCATGCATTCGAATTCAGCAAGATCGTGCCTTCGTGGGTTCCTATTGGCGGCGCTCGCCGTCGGCATCGCCGCACCGGCATTCGCCGGAACGCGCCACCACGACCGCGTCTATGCCGATTCCTTCGGCAACCTAGTCATCGAAAGCGCCGCTGGCTACAAGCGCATCCTCGTCGGCGAGGGCAAGCTGGCCAAGGAATTGTCCGACTACACCAGCGCCGGCCAGCCCGAGGTGATCTATGAAAACGACTCGGATGAGGTCCGAAACGGCGACTGCTACAGGCCGCCGGTTTTCGTGAAGGGCCGCAGCTATATGTACGGCCTCTCCGACGGCGAGATGCCGGAGCTCAGCCCGTGCCGCTGACGGCCGCGCTGCCGTTTGTCGCCGGCGCCGGCTGGGCAGCAGCCGGCCCGGCCGAGACACGCACGCAATCGCGGCCGCTGCCCTTCGCCTGATAGAGCGCTTTGTCGGCGCGCCGCAGCAGGTCGGAAAAGCTTTCGCCCGGACCAAGCTCGGCAATGCCGAAGCTGGCGCTGCAGCGATGATCCGCCGGCAGGCAGTCGATGGGCGTGGCACCGAAGGCGGTACGCGTGCCCTCGGCAAAGAGCCGGGCGGCGGCTAGATTGGTCCCCGGCAGGAAAATAGCGAATTCCTCGCCGCCGATCCGGCCGGCGACATGATGGTCGGCCGCGGCATCGCGGAGAAAACCGGCAAAGGTCTCGATGACCCGATCGCCGGACGCGTGGCCGTACGTATCGTTGATGCGCTTGAAATGGTCGAGATCGGCAATGACCAGTGCCGCCGAGACAGCCCGCCGCATGGCGTCGCGCAGTGCGATCTCGGCATGGCGCTCGAAGCCGCCACGGTTGAGCAGCCGTGAAAGCGTATCGGTTTCCGATTTCGACGTCGCCTCGGCGAGCACGTCGCGGACCAGGATAGCCAACGTCACCAGCGCAAGCGCCAGGCCGAACACGGTGCCGATAGACTGCGACACCAACGCGTAGCTGGTCTGCGCATAAGATTGCGGGTTGGCGCCCCAGCCGCCAAGCGTATGGGCGATGAAGGGTTTGCTGGCGAACTGCAAGGTGCTGGCTGCCAGGACAGCCATCAGCATATAGTCGAGCCGCTCGCGTCTTTGCCTGGACGACAAGACGATCGTCAGCCCGGTGAATTGCATGGCCGCATAGGGAAACTGGTAGGCCGCCATGCGCACAAAGGATTGACGTTGCAGGTCCTGTACGACGTAGACCGCCACGGTGGCGAAGACCAGGAAGAAGAGCATCGGCGGCCAAGGGCGCGAAACGCCGTATTTATGGGCAAGCCCGCCATTGAAGGCGACGGTAGCGCCAAGGAAAGCGGCAAAGGCTGCAACAACCAGCGGTCGTGCATTGTCGAAGGCAGGGATGCTGAATTCGATGGCGAAATAGGCCATGCCCAGTACATAGCCGAACGCAAGCCAGCGCGCCGACACCCGTCCTGCGCCATAGACGGCGATCGTCATGAAGGCCGCCGCCAGCAGCCCGGCAACGAACAGGTTGATCACCAGGATGAAATTGGCGCTGCCCATTGCGTTTTTGGCACTCCCCGCCGAACAGCAAACCACCGAGGCGCGAAAAAGACGTTAATTCGAGGCCGCCGCTGACGCTCAGCCGGCACTGGTCCGATCGGGAAAGAACACCGTTTCAGGCCGCTGATAGGACAGGCACACGCTGTCGCGGCCATTTCTCTTGGCTTTGTAGAGCGCTTCGTCGGCACGGCGCATCAGCGGGTCCAGCCCTTCGTCGCCCGTACGGGCGGCCACGCCGAAGCTCGCGGTCACTCTTGTGTCGGGCGGAAGCCCGTCGATTCTGCCCGCCGAATAGAGCGTGCGAATGGCTTCGGCAAACAGTCTTGCCGCGCCAAGGTCACTGAGCGGCAAGAGCACGGCGAACTCCTCGCCGCCGATGCGGCCGGCAACGCCGCGCGTGCCTGCAGCCGATAGAAGCTTGGCGGCGAAGTCGGCGATGACGCGATCCCCGGCCGCGTGGCCATGCTGATCATTGAGCGCCTTGAAATGATCGAGATCGGCCAACACCAGCGCAACCGGCAATCGCGCCGTGGCACAGTGCTGCAGGACAAGCATGGCGCGCTCCTCGAAGCCACGGCGGTTGAGCAGGCCCGACAGCGGGTCCGTCAGGGTTTCGGTCTTCAGGGCCTTCATCACATCGAGCGCGGCGGCGCCGAACAGGCAAAGCGCGATAAGCAGCGACAGCAGCGCATGCGACAGCAGTGCCGTCGTCCAATAGGACGAGGAGTAAAGCCCTTCATAGCTGGCAAATGGACCATGCGCGATGACGACGGCAAGGGTCCGCACCAGGAAGTTCAGGCCGGAAAGCAGCGACAGCACGAACAGGATCATTTCCGTCGGGCCGTTGTTGCGCACCACGCGCAGCTCGGCGGCGACAACCAGGCTGATGCCGCCGAAGCTGAAATTGATGGCAAGGATCCGCCAGGTGATATCCGGCCGGGCAAAGAGAAACCATGAGACCGCGGCAAGGCCGCCGGCCGCCAGAATGCCGATCGCTGGATACGGCACGCGCCGCCCGTAGCGCGCGATGACCGCGCCGGCGAGACAGCAGGTCGCGAAGGTGAAGCATAGGATGGACATGAGCTTGGTCGGCGCCATACCGACCGGCAGCGTGAAATACTGGAGCAGGAAGCCTGCGGCCGAGGCCGAGTAGCCCGCCGCCAGCACGATCAGATAGGGACGGTGGCGCTGATAGAACCACAGCACGAGAAATGCCGCGCCGAGTGTGAGGGCGATGCCTGGATTGAGCAGCGCTATGAGCAGGCCGGTGTCCAAGCGCTGTAAGTTCCCCTCGCTTCCCCTGAGGAGACATTAGAGCGGAAGCCCAAACAAGCGGTTAAGCGAAGGCGAATATACGACGGATTCATCGGTGAAGCTGCTGGACGGAACCGGGAACGGCGGGCGGCGTTTCACGACGGCAACCAGGAGACGCTCCGATGGCCGACACGATCATGCTGACGGATCACGATGCAATTCGCTCATGGGCCGCGGCGCGCGCCGGCTTTCCGGCGATCGTCGACGTGTCGCCTGAAGCCGGAACCCAGGCCATGCTGAGGCTGGTCTTCGGCCAGCACGCCTACCAGGATCAGGACGAGGCCGAACGCCCGATCAATGCCGGCGGCTATGAACTGGTCGAATGGGACGAATGGTTCAAGCTCTTCGACGAGCGCCAACTGGCGCTGGTCGTCGCAAAGGACCAACCCGGCCGCCGTGAGGGATTCCACGAATTCGTCAGGCGCCCCAGCTGAAGAAATGCCCGAACCGCACTGCGGCTCGGGCAACTCATATCCGACTGCGTGCCCTGCGCTATTTCCACTCGCGGATATCGACGAAATGGCCGGCGATCGCTGCTGCTGCCGCCATTGCCGGCGACACCAGATGGGTGCGGCCCTTGAAGCCTTGGCGGCCCTCGAAATTGCGGTTCGAGGTCGAGGCGCAGCGCTCATGCGGCTTCAGCCGGTCGTCGTTCATGGCAAGGCACATCGAGCAGCCCGGCTCGCGCCAGTCGAAACCGGCGGCGACAAAGATCTTGTCGAGACCTTCGGCCTCGGCCTGTTCCTTGACCAGGCCGGAGCCCGGCACGATCATCGCACTGACCCGCGGATTGACCTTTTTGCCCTCGATCACCTTGGCGGCGGCGCGCAGATCCTCGATGCGGCCATTGGTGCAGGAGCCGATGAAGACGCGATCGAGTTCGATATCGGTGATCTTGGTGCCCGGCGTCAGGCCCATATAGTCGAGCGCGCGTTGCTTGGAGGTGCGCTTGTTCTCATCAGTGATGTCGTCCGGGTTCGGCACGATGCCCTGGACCGAAACGACGTCCTCGGGCGAGGAGCCCCAGGAGACGATCGGCGGCAGCTTTGCCGCGTCGAGCACGACCACCTTGTCGAAATGCGCGCCTTCGTCGGACTGCAGCGTCTTCCAATAGGCGAGCGCGGCATCCCAGGCTTCGCCCTTGGGGGCGCGCGGCTTGTCCTTGACATAGGCGAAGGTGGTCTCGTCGGGCGCGATCAGGCCGGCGCGGGCGCCGGCTTCGATCGACATGTTGCAGATCGTCATGCGGCCTTCCATCGACAGCGCACGGATCGCTTCGCCGGCATATTCGATGACATAGCCGGTGCCGCCGGCCGTGCCGATTTCGCCGATGATGGCAAGGATGATGTCCTTGGCGGTGACGCCTTCCGGCAGCGCGCCGTCGACACGCACCAGCATGTTCTTTGCCTTGCGCTGGATCAGCGTCTGCGTCGCCAGCACATGCTCGACTTCCGAGGTGCCGATGCCATGCGCCAGCGCGCCGAACGCGCCATGCGTCGAGGTGTGGCTGTCGCCGCAGACGATGGTCATGCCGGGCAGCGTAAAGCCTTGCTCCGGCCCGATGATGTGGACGATGCCCTGGCGGATGTCCTTCTCGGAATAGTATTCGATACCGAAATCCTTGGCGTTTTTGGCGAGCGCCTCGACCTGGATGCGGCTTTCCTCGTTCTTGATTCCAAACTTGCGTTCCGGCGAGGTCGACACATTGTGATCGACCACGGCCAGCGTCTTTTCCGGATGCCGAACCTTGCGGCCGGTCATGCGCAGGCCTTCGAAAGCCTGCGGGCTGGTGACTTCGTGGACGAGGTGGCGGTCGATGTAGAGCAGGCAGGTGCCGTCGTCCTGGCGGTCGACCACATGGTCGTCGAAAATCTTGTCGTAGAGGGTGCGCGGTGCGCTCATTTGCGTAAATCCGTCGATTTAAAAAAAGGAAAAGGACGCCGGTCGGCCCGGCGAGTCTGCCTTAGCTAAGTCGGCTGGTCAGCGCCCCGCAGACGCGCGCCGAAAATCGCGACGGCAGGCGTTTTCTGTCCTGCAGCACGAAACCCTTATAGGCCGGATCGCCAAAAAGCTCTTCCATGGCGCTGCTCTTATCAATGTTTTGGCTTTTCAGCAATCGTGGCGGCCTTCGCAGGCGCTTCACAGCACCTCGAACACAAACGTCTTCACCAGCGCGTCGGGCTCGGCGATCGCATAGCAGCGGAACCATGGGCTCTCCTCGACCGGCCGCCATTTTTTCGCCTGCTCCAGTTCGTCAAACACGGCTTGAAACCCGCCGCTTTCAAATACCTGGTCACGGACGGTGAAGATGGCGTGGCCGCCCTTCCTGGTGATGCGTACCAGTTCACGCAGGCCGGACGCCGGCGCGTGGCTGATGGTGAACACGCCGGTCGAGAAGAAGGCGCGAAAATACCCGTCCGCCCAGGGCAATGGCCCGCCGAGCATCGCCTGTTTCAGCTCGCTGTAGGCCTGCCGGCTGCCGGCGATTTTCAGCATGTCCTGCGACAGGTCGAGCCCGGCAATATGGTGGTAGCCGAGTGCCTTCAGGGACGGCCCCGACAGGCCGGTGCCGCAGCCGGCGTCCAGCAGCGGCCCTTCGCCTGACGGCACGTGGCGCGCCACCCAGGCGGCGATCAGGAACGGCAGGAGATAGCCGAGCGCCGCGGTTTCGCTGTCATAGGTCGCAGCCCATTGCGCATAGGCTTTGGCGAGCGCCTCAGGCGTGTCGGCCGTGTAGACTGCTTCCAGCGCCGCATTGGCTTTGTCGATGATCATGGTTCTCCCCGGTCGCATTCGTTCGATGGTAGCGCCGTTTTCGCCTGCCTTCTATTCCCCATGCTGGTGCCGCAGCCGCTTCTCCAGCGCCCGCAACGCCAGCGACAGACCGACGGTCAGGATGAGATAGATATAGGCGACGATCGAATAGGTTTCGAAGAAGCGGAACGAACCGGCGGCGTAGATCTTGCCCATCTGGGTGATGTCGGCGACGCCGAGCACCGAGACCAGCGAGGAATCCTTGACCATGGCGACGAAATCATTGCCGAGCGGCGGCAGGATGGTGCGGATCGCCTGCGGAAAGACGATCAGCCGGAAGCGCTGCGTGCGCGTCAGCCCGAGCGCCTTCGCCGCCTCGATCTGACCCTTCTCGACCGCCTGGATGCCGGCGCGGAAGACCTCCGAGATGAAAGCGGAATAGCCGATGGTCAGCGCCATGATGGCGCGCCATAGCAGCGACACGTCGCGTACCAGCAGCTCACCGAACAGGCCGGCGCTTTGCAGCGGCGCCGTCAGCGCGTTCCATGCCGCGACGAAGGCCGGCGCGCCAGCAAAGGCGATCCAGAACAACAGCACTAGGATCGGCACGCCGCGGATGATCTCGACGTAGAAGCGGGCGATCTGGCTGAGCCAGCGTGAGCCCGACAGCCCCATCAGCGCCACGCCAAGCCCGATGGCGCAAGCCAGCGTGAAGGCGACCACGGTGACGAAGATGGTGACGCCGATGCCCTTGGCGACGGTCGCGAACACCTGGGCATAGAGGTCGCTGGCGGCGATGAAGATGGCGGCGGCCAAGGCGATCGTCACTGCCACGGCAAGCCACCACGGGAAGTCGGATTTGGCGGAGGCTGGGGGCGCCGGCGGCATCAAGCAATACCGGTGACAGAGTCGCCCAGAGTCAGCACGAGTTCCCGCGCATCACCCGGCACCCGCGACAAAAGTCCTACTGCCCCATCTTGTAGTCGAGGAACCACTTCTTGTTGAGCGCGTCGAGCGTGCCGTCGGCCTTGAGCGCGGCGATTGCCGCGTTGACCGGCTTCACCAGGTCGGAGCCCTTGGGGAAAATGAAGCCGAAATCCTCGGTGCCGAGTGGGCCGCCGATCAGCTTAAGGCCGCCATTGGACGCATCGACATAGCCCTTGCCGGCAGTGCCGTCGGTGAGCACGACGTCGACGTCGCCGGACTTCAGCGCCTGCACCGTCGCGCCGAATGTCTCGAACAGCTTGATGCGCGGATTCTGTTCATTGCCGTCGAGGACGCTGTAGACCGCGGTGTAGAACGGCGTGGTACCGGCCTGCGCGCCGATCAGCCCGTCCTTGAAGGCAGCGAACGTCTTGGCATCGCTGAAGCGCTTCTCGTCGCCGCGCACCAGCATGAACTGTTCCGAGCGCATATACGGGTCGGAGAAATCGACCTTCTGCTTGCGGTCGTCCTTGATGGTGATGCCGGTCATGCCAATGTTGTACTGGTTGTCGGAAACCGCCTGGATCATCGCGTCCCAGGAAGTATTCTGGTACTCGACCTTGAAATTCAGCCGCTTGGCGATCTCGTTCATCGCGTCATATTCCCAGCCGATCTGCTTGCCGGTCTTGGCATCGATGAACTGCAGCGGCGGATAGGCGTTTTCCGTCACCACCACCACTTTCTTGCCGCCGAGGTCGGGCAACACCTGCGCCATAGCCGCGACAGGCACAAGAAGGCAAGCCAGCAGGCCGGCCAGCAGCAGTTTCGAATTGATCATGACTATGCTCCCCAGGAACTGAACCGCCTCGATCGGCCGAGGCATGCAGGAAAATCCGGCGCCGACTTTAGCTTTCCGCAGGCGCCTTGCAAGCCGCTCCGATGCGCCGCTCGGCACGAAAATGGATTTCCGATGCTTTCAACGACGGCATTACGGAACGATCCGTATCGATTGCGGGACTGGCAAAATCGAATCCACCTCGCGAAACAAAAAGGCGGCCGAAGCCGCCTTTCCGAAAACATGGGTTTTGAAGACGCCTTATTCGGCGGCAGCTGTTTCCGCGGCCTTGGCTGCCTCGTCGGCGGCCTTCTTCTCGGCGGCGTCCTGCGCTGCCTTCTCGGCGGCCAGCGCCTGGGCGGCGGCCACCTTCTCGGCCTCGATGCGCGCCTTCTCGGCGTTCAGCGCATCGCGCTCTTCGTCGTTCAGCTTGCGGGCGCGCACGCCGGTGTTTTCCGAAATACGGGCCGATTTGCCGCGACGATCGCGCAGGTAATACAGCTTGGCGCGACGCACCTTGCCGCGGCGCACGATCTCGACGCCCTCGACCATCGGCGAATAGACCGGGAACACACGCTCCACGCCTTCGCCGTAGGAGATCTTGCGAACGGTGAAGCTCTCCTGGAAACCGGCGCCGGCGCGGGCGATGACGACGCCCTCATAGGCCTGGACACGGGTGCGGGTGCCTTCGGTCACGCGGACCTGGACGCGCACGGTGTCGCCGGGCTGGAATTCGGGAAGCTTGCGCTTGGCTTCGATCTTGGCGGCCTGCTCGGCCTCGAGCTGACGGAGGATATCCATCTCATAAATCCACTTCTTGTTCTTCCGACAGTCAGAGCGTCCGACACTCGCCTTGCAGTCGCATCGACCGCTCGGCTATGCCCTTCGTTCGAGAACGTCTGTTCGAGAACATCGGGCAGGGGCGACTACACCGTCATTGTTGACGGGCCAGAAGATCGCTCTTGGCAGATTTTCTTCCGGTTCGGCGCGCACATACAGCTATTTCGGCGCTTTGTCACGCCTTCGCTGTTTCTTTTTTGGCGCTGCTTCTTTTGACTGGCGCCCGCTGTGGCAATCCCATGATCGCTTGTGGTCCAGGGGGTTGCGCCCGCGCGTCAAGCTTTCTAAGCCGGAAGATAAGCATTTTCCTCCAGCGACGACACCCCTCATGCCAATCTTGGACGCGGTCCTGCTCTTTCTCGCCGGCTTTCTATCAGGCGCGGTCAACGCAGTTGCCGGCGGCGGCACGTTCATAACCTTTGGCGCCATGACCCTGGCCGGCCTGCCGCCGATCGTCGCCAATGCGACATCGTCGGTGACGCAATTTCCTGGCTACATCACCTCGACGCTCGCCTATTGGCACGACATCAAGCATTTCTGGCGCGGCGCACTGCTGCTCAGCCTCATTTCGGCTTTCGGTGCGCTGTCTGGCGCGCTCATCCTTCTAGGGCTCGACAACCCGTCGTTCCGCGCCTTGGTGCCGTGGCTGCTGCTGGCGGCGACGGCGTTGTTCGCTGCCGGGCCATGGCTGAAGCCGGCGCCCAAGCCGGAGCATGAGGCCGCGGTGGGTTCGCTGGTCGGATCGCTGGCGCAGTTCGCCACTGCCGTCTATGGCGGCTTCTTCGGCGCGGGCATGGGCGTCATGATGCTGGCGACGCTCGGCCTCACCCAGTCCGGCGACTATCACCGGCTGAACGCACTGAAGAACATGCTGGCCGTTGTCATAGCTGCGGTCGCCATCCTGGTCTTTGTCTCCGGCGGCGTCATCGCCTGGCTGCAGGCGATCATCATGATCCCAGGCGGCGCGCTGGGCGGCTATGCCGGCGTCTGGATCGCCAGGCGCGTGCCACAGAACGCGGTGCGCGGCTTCGTCATCGCGGTCGGCCTGTTCCTGGCGTTTTACTATTTCGACAAGGGCTGAGCGGCCAAAAGATCAGGCCTTCGCTCTTTCGTCAGCTTTTCCGCCTCGGCCCGCCGCCAGGCGGCGATCTTCTTGTGATTGCCCGAAATCAGCACTTCGGGGATCGGCCGGCCCTCGAACTCCTGCGGCCGCGTGTAGTGCGGATGTTCGAGCAGGCCGTTCTCAAAGCTCTCTTCGTCGCCCGACACCGCATTGCCCATGACACCGGGCAGCAGCCGCACCACGGCGTCTAACAGCACAAGTGCCGCCGGCTCGCCGCCGGACAGGATGAAGTCGCCGATCGAGACTTCCTCGAGGCCTCGCGATTCGATGACCCGCTGGTCGACGCCTTCGAAGCGGCCGCAGACAATCACCGCACCCGGCCCGCCGGCGAGCTCGCGCACACGGCGCTGCGTCAGCGGCTTGCCGCGCGGGCTCATTAGCAGTTTTGGACGCAGATCGCCCGGCGGCGAGGCATGGTCGATGGCGCTGGCCAGCACGTCCGCCCGCATCACCATCCCGGCGCCACCGCCGGCCGGTGTGTCATCGACAGTACGGTGACGATCGCTGGCAAAGTCGCGGATCTGGATCGCCTTGAGCGACCAAATGCCGGTCTCCAGCGCGCGTCCGGCCAGCGACAGGCCGAGCGCGCCGGGAAACATCTCGGGATAGAGCGTCAGCACCGAAGCGGAAAAACTCACCGGTTGCCTCCGGCGTCCCGCGGCCCGCGCGGCCTGCCTTTGGGGTCGAAGCTGTCGCGGCCGGCAGGCTCGCCGTCCTCGTCCTCGACCAACCCTGCGGCGGCCGGATCGATGCGGACAAAGCCGCCGGCGATCGACACTTCCGGAACGGCGGCCTGCGTGAACGGGATGAGCACGCCTTTGCGCCCCGCCAGCGTCACGTCGAGAATGTCGCCGCCGCCGAAATTATGCACGGCGACGACCTTTCCGATGACCGCACCAGTGTCATCCTTGACCTCCAGCCCGACGAGGTCGGCATGGTAGAATTCATCCTCTTCGCCCTCGTCCGGCAACACCGAACGGTCGACGAACAATTCGGTGCCGGCAAGCGCCTCCGCGGCATTGCGATCGCTGACGCCTTTGAAACGCACCACCACCACCGTGTTGGCAGGCCTGATATCGACGATCTGGAAGGCGCGGCCATCCCTGGCGTAGAGCGGACCGTAATCGGCCAGCGCCAGCGGGTCGCCGGTAAAGCTCTTGACGCGCAATTCGCCCTTGATGCCATGCGCGGCACCGATCACGGCCATCTGGACGGGGTTTTGCGGCTTGCTCATCTGCGGAAAATCCTTTGCCTTGCTCTAACCCCAGCCCGTCGTCATTTCAATGATGCCGCTCTTCACCGCTTCCTAACCCGCGTGCCGGAAGATGGCGGAGAACTGGAAGAGCGCAATGCAGGAATTCCTCATACCGGCAAAACCCGATCTACAGGCGGCGCGCGAGGCCTGGCTGAAGATGCTGGCGCGCGAACGACGGCTGTCGCCCGAAACCGTCGAGGCCTATGAGCGCGACACGCGCCAGTTCCTGCATTTCCTGACCGGCCATTGCGGCGGCTCGCCCGGCATTTCCGACATCGCCGATCTGCGCCCCGCCGATCTGCGCGGCTTTCTCGCTGCCCGCCGTACCGAGGGCGCCGGCGCCCGCACGCTCGGGCGCGGCCTAGCCGGCATCCGCTCGCTGCTGCGTTTCCTGGAACGGCGCGGCCTCGCCAATGCGGCAGGTGCGGCAGCCTTGCGCGCGCCGCGGCAGCCGAAATCGCTGCCCAAGCCGCTGACCGCAAGCGATGCAAAACACGTCGTCTCGGTGGAAGGCCAACTGGCGGAGGAGCCGTGGATCGCCGCGCGCAACGCCGCCGTGCTGACCCTGCTCTATGGGTCCGGCTTGCGCATTTCCGAGGCGCTCGGCCTGTCGGGCGCCGATCTGTCCTCGCCTGGTGAGACCGTGCTGCGCGTCACCGGCAAGGGCGGCAAGACGCGGTTGGTGCCGGTGCTGCCGGTGGCGCTGCGGGCGATTGCCGAATACCGCCGCTTGTGTCCCTATCATCTCGATCCCAAGGGCGTGCTGTTTCGCGGTGCCCGCGGCGGCCCGCTGAACCCGGCAATCGTTCAGCGCGACATGGCCAAGCTGCGCTCGGCGCTCAACCTGCCCGACACGGCGACGCCGCATGCGCTGCGCCATTCCTTTGCAACGCATCTGCTTGGGCGCGGCGGCGACCTGCGCACCATCCAGGAGTTGCTCGGCCACGCCAGCCTGTCGACAACCCAGATATACACCGGTGTCGACACCGCCAGGCTGCTCGAGATTTACGAAGCAGCTCATCCGCGTGCGTGATGGATGCTTGATTGGTGGCCATCTCGCAACAATTTTGATGCGCCGATTAACCGTTTTGCCGCTTTTTGCGCCTAGAACCGCAGCATGAAACGCCTCATCGCCATCGCCGACCGCGCGACCCATGTGTCGCTGAAGCTGCTTGTCGCGCTCAACGCCCTGTTTTTCCTCTCCTTCCTCATCATCGCGCTGCTCGCCGCAGGCAAGGCACGCGCCGAGATCCCGGTCTGCGCCGGTACCGATATGCTGGGCGCGCTGCAAAAGGACGACCCGGCCACCTACCGCAAGATCGAGGCGGACGCGGCAGTGACGCCGAACGGCAAGGGCCTGCTGTGGAAGCTCGAAAAATCAGGCGAAAAACCGTCTTTCCTGTTCGGCACCATGCACGTTACCGACCCGCGCGTCACCACGCTGCCGCCCGCCGCGCAGAAGGCATTCGATGCGGCTGGCACCGTCATCATCGAGACCACCGAAGTGCTCGACAAGCAGAAGATGATGGCCGCACTGCTGAAAGAGCCGGATCTGATGATGTTCACCGACAAGACGACGCTTTCGTCGCTGCTGTCGCCGCAGGATGCGGCGGTGGTCAACAAGGCGCTCGATGCGCGTGGCATCCCGGCAGCGACCGTCGCCAAGATGAAGCCCTGGTTGCTGTCGGCGATGGTGGCGCTGCCTGCATGCGAAGTCGCCCGCCAAGCTGGCGGCGCACCGGTGCTCGACGTCAAGCTTGCCAAGGACGCCGAGGCTTCGGGCAAATCAGTCGAGGGGCTGGAGACAATCGCCGACCAGTTGCGCGCCATGGCTTCGCTGCCGATCGCCTTTCACCTGAAGGGGCTGGTCGATACGCTGAAGCTTGGCGACAAGGTGAACGACGTCAACGAAACCATGATCGTGCTTTACCGGCGTGGCGACACTGGCATGTACGTACCGCTGTTTCGGGCCGTCATCCCCGAACAGGTCGACGACCAATCGGGTTACGCCGAATTCGAGCAGACCATGATCACCAGCCGCAACAAGGTGATGGTCGATCGGGCAGCGCCGATCCTCGCCCACGGCAATGTCTTCATGGCGGTCGGCGCCATGCACCTTCCCGGCGCGCAAGGCTTGGTCGAGGGTTTCCGCAAGACCGGCTACACGGTGACCGCCGTCAACTGAACAACACGGCGGAGTTGCACACCGAATCATTGCCGTGGCGCGACGGCGGACCACCCGCGCTTCGTGCCAAGAAACTGAAAAAGGTTCGGTTTGGCTCGATCGAACCCATTTTGCGGTGGAAATGCATGCCTGCAAGCGATTCCGGATCAGAATTGCCCTGTTTTCGGCGTTTTCAACGCCTAATGTGAAACCGATTCAACGATTGTACGTTGATGGCTATTACTTGATGTTTTTCATCCACGGAGGACACTTTTATGGCGAACACACCCAATCCGAACGACCCATTCACCTCACCGGGTACCGCACGGCCACGCGGCGGCGGCAGCGGCTGGCTGATTGCCCTGGTCGTCGTTATCCTGGCAATTGTCGCCTATTATGTTTTTGGAAGACGTAGCGAGGCACCTGCGCCTGCCGAACCGCCCGCAGCCAGCACACCGGCTCCGGCTCCAGCACCTGCCGAGCCGATGAAGCCAGCCGAACCGGCTCCTGCGCCAGCTCCGGCAACACCCGCTCCGGCTCCCGCTCCGGCAGAACCTGCACCCGCGCCAGCCCCGGCCCCGGCCCCGGCACCAGCACCGGCCCCTCAGTAATCAGACTGCCGACTTAATATATGAACGGCCCGCTGAAAGGCGGGCCGTTTTGTTTTTGGGAACAGCCGTCGATGGCTTCGTCATCCCAGGGCGGAGCGAACGCGAAGCGGAGCGCAGACCCTGGGATCCATGCCGTGACATCCGCCGAAGAATGCAGTGGTGCAGAATCACCGGTTACCAGCCGATGCGAAGAGGCACTCGATTCTGGTTCGCCGGAACACTGCCGCTTAGGTAACGGCATGGATCCCAGGGTCTCCGCGACATCGCTCCGCTCCTGCTCCGCCCTGGGATGACGAATCGCGGATGTTTCAGCCAATCTCTAAGCTTTGCGAAGTTGTGTGCGTCAAGTTCTGCAAAAATGGCGTGGCAGTAGCTGTGACGTCGGCGTGTCCGCCGCGCAGCCCCCGTGTTTAGCGGAGCGGCGGACACACGGCGGTGCTCAGGCGGCCAATGCTCTCAGGCTCTCCTTCTTGTGCTCGCGCAGATGATCCATGTTGAGATAGCGGGTCGCCTCGAGCCAGTTCTCGTGGATCTCGACCGCCAATGCCCGAACCAGCCGCAGGCAGCTCCGCGGGTTGGGGAAGATGCGAACGACCAGGGTGCGCCGCTTGATCTCCTGGTTCAGCCGCTCCAGCATGTTCGTCGACTTCATGTGCTTGTGGTGGGCAAGCGGCAGCCGATAGAAGCTCAGCGTCTCCTCGATGTTGTCTTCCACCCAGTTGACCAGCTTCGGGTATTTGGCCTGCCATTTGGCGATCCACTGCGCCAGGTCGCGTTTGACCTCGGCAAGGTCGCGCCGGTCGTAGAACCATCTGAGCTCCATCAGGCAATCGTCGTCGACCTTGCGCGGCACGTAGTCGAGCGCGTTTCTGAGGAAGTGCACGTAGCAGCGCTGCCAGACCGCTTCGGGCAGCACTTCGCGGATTGCCGCCCTGAGCCCCGGATGGTCGTCGGAGACGACGAACTCGACGCCGGCGAGCCCGCGATTCTTGAGCCCCGTCACGAACTCGCGCCAGCTCGAATGGCTCTCCCGGTTGGCCAGCTCCACGCCCAGGACCTGGCGCCGGCCCTCCCAATCCACGCCGATCGCCACCAGCACCGCCTGGCTGGCGATCACGCCCGCCTCGCGAGCCCGTTCATAGCGCGCGTCCAAGATGAGATACGGATAGCTTTCCTCGAGCCGCTGCGTGAAGAACGCCTTGAGCGCCTCATCCAGCCGCATCGTCGCCTCGCTCACCGTCGAGGCCGAGAAAGAGTGGCCGCACAATTCCTCCCTCACCGCCTTCACCTTGCGGGTCGAAACGCCTTGTACGTACATCTCGACCAGCGCCGACACCAAGGCCTTCTCCGAACGCTGATAGCGCTCAAACAACTCCGTCGAGAACCGGCCCGTCCGATCCTGCGGAACGCGAAGTTCCAGCACCCCAACCCGCGTCACCAGCTTGCGCTCGTAATACCCGGACCGGTAACTCACCCGCTCCGCCGTCCGCTCGCCTTTCTCGGCCCCGATCGCCTCCGTCATCTCGGCTTCCAGAGCCTCCTGCACGACAGTCTGCAATACCTGGCGAAAGCCGTCCTCATCCGACAGCAGCAACGCTTTCAACTCGCCCCTGCTCAGTTTAACTTCTCGATTGGTCATGGCACTTCCCCTTCCACGGGAATCGGTGATTGCAACGTCACCACCGTGCCATGGCCGCTCGCCCTTCAGAGCAAGCGCCGTTCTCTCTCCAAAACTTTTTGCAGAACCTTCAGGACACTATCCTTTGCGATTCACCGCGTTTGCTCAGATATGGATGGGCTTGAAGAACGTCGCCAATGCCGCCTCCTTGACCGCCTCCGACATTGTCGGATGGGCGTGACAGGTGCGGGCTAGGTCTTCCGACGAGCCGCCAAATTCCATCAGCACCGCCGCCTCGTGGATCATCTCGCCGGCGCCGAAGCCGACGATGTGGACGCCGAGCACGCGGTCGCTGGCCTTGTCGGCCAGGATTTTCACAAAGCCGTCGGTGTGCAGCATGGCGCGCGCCCGGCCATTGGCGCTGAACGGGAATTTTCCCGCCTTGTAGTCGACGCCGGCCTTCTTCAATTCTTCTTCGGTCTTGCCGACCGAAGCGATTTCCGGCGTGGTGTAGACGACGCTCGGAATCACGTCATAGTTCACATGCCCGGCCTGGCCGGCAATGGTTTCGGCCACCGCCACGCCCTCGTCCTCGGCCTTGTGGGCGAGCATCGGGCCGGCGATGACATCGCCGATGGCGTAGATACCGGGGACGTTGGTCCTGAGATGGCCGTCGGTCTTGACCCAGCCGCGCTCGTCGACGTCGACGCCTGCCTCCTTAAGCCCGAGAGCGTCCGAATAGGCCCGTCGTCCCGTCGCGATCAGCACGGCGTCGGCCTCGATCGTCTCGGCCGCCCCGCCTTTGACTGGCTCGAAGGTGACCGTCGCTCCCTTCTTGGCCTTGGCGACGCCGGTCACCTTGGCGCCCAGCCTGAACTCAAAGCCCTGCTTCGACAGCAGGCGCTGGAACTGCTTGGAGACCTCGCCATCCATGCCGCCCAGGATGGTGTCGAGGAACTCGACCACGGTGACCTTGGCGCCGAGCCGCGCCCATACCGAGCCGAGCTCCAGACCGATGACACCGCCGCCGACCACCACCAGATGGCCCGGCACCTTGTCCAGCGACAGCGCGCCGGTCGACGAGATGATCACCTTCTCGTCGAAATCGACCTTGACGCCGGGAATGCCGGCGACGTCGGAGCCGGTGGCGATGACGATGTTCTTGGTCTCGATCTCCTCGACCTTGCCGTCATCGGAGGTCACCGACACCTTGCCGGCCGCAACTACCTTGCCGGTGCCACGAAAACTGTCGATCTTGTTCTTCTTGAACAGGAAGGCGACGCCATTGACGTTGGCCGTCACGGTCGCATCCTTGTGTGCCATCATCTTCCCAAGGTTGAGCTTGGGCGCGCCGATCTCGACGCCAAGCGCATCGAAGGAATGGCCGGCCTCGGCAAACATCTCGGACGCATGCAGCAGCGCCTTCGACGGGATGCAGCCGATGTTGAGGCAGGTGCCGCCGAAGGTCGGATTCTTTTCGACCACCGCCGTCTTCAGGCCGAGCTGCGCCGCCTTGATGGCGCAGACATAGCCGCCCGGTCCCGATCCGATGATAACGACGTCATAGGCCATGATACTGTCCCTTTGCTTTAGCGGCCGCCGCCGACTTCCAGATTGGCGCCTGTCGTGTAGGACGCCTCGTCCGACACCAGCCAGAGAATTGCGGCTGCGACTTCCTCGGCGGTGCCGGCGCGCTGCATGGGCACCACCTTGCGCATTCTCTCGGCGCGATCCGGCTGCCCGCCGGAGGCATGAATTTCGGTGTCGATGATGCCCGGGCTGACGGCGTTGACACGGACGCCTTCCTCGGCCACTTCCCGCGCCAGGCCGACAGTGAAGGCGTTGATCGCGTTCTTGGAGGCTGCGTAGTCGATATATTGACCTGCCCCGCCAAGCCTTGCCGCGATCGAAGACAAATTGACGATGGCGCCGCCCTTGCCGCCATTTCTGGTCGACATGCGCTTCACCGCTTCGCGTGCGCAAAGCATCGGCCCAATCACATTGATCCGCATCATGCGCTCGAGCCGCGCGAACGACATCTCGTCGACCCGTGACAGGCTGTCGACGACACCGGCATTGTTGACCAGCGCATCAAGCCCGCCGAAGCGGTCTTCGACCGCCTCGAACATGGCCAGCACATCCGTCTCGCTGCCGACATCGGCCTTGAGGGCAAAGGCTTCTCCGCCGCCGGCCTCGATGTCGGCGACCACCGTTTCGGCCGCTTTTGCATTCGACGCGTAATTGACCGCAATGCGGTAGCCGGCCTTGGCGGCAAGCCTGCATGTAGCGGCGCCAATGCCGCGGCTGCCGCCGGTCACCAGCAGGATTTTTCCGCTCATTCCTGACATCCTTTCAGGGCAAAGACGTCCCAGGGCACCTTGGAAAAGCCGTTGGCGCCATAGGCCGCCGACATCTGCAACGACGCTCCCAGATCGGGAAGGATCAGCTTCTTCGGCGCATCCTTTCCTTCGCCCGGCAGCAACGCGATGTTGCCCTGGTCGTCGGCCGTATAGATGACCCCCTCCCACACGGTGCAAGCGGCGAGCTCGTCGCCGGTGACGTCGCCGGCCGGGCATTTGTACATCAGTGAGCCATGCGGCCGCGCCACGCCCTCCGTCCACATGACGATGCCGTCGAGCACGACGCCCTTGTCGAGCACCATCTTGAAACTGTTGGTGACGGCGGCCGATTCGCCGGTTGGCCTGAAATCGATCTCGGCTGCGTTTTCAGTGTCGCCGTAGACGGCCAGTTCGAGCGGGCAGGCGGCAAGCGCAGCGGAGACCGTCTGCACGCCGAGTGCGGAGATCGTGACAAACAAACCGGACCGGAAACGAGAGGAACCCATCCGGTGGCGCAGATCCATTCTCCGGCTCACTCGGGCCGCCCTAGAGGTCGAGCACCAGCCGCTCGGGATCCTCCAGGCTTTCCTTGACCCGCACCAGGAACGTCACCGCTTCCTTGCCGTCGACGATGCGGTGATCGTAGGACAGCGCCAGATACATCATCGGCCGGATGACGATCTGGCCGCCGACCACCACCGGCCGCTCCTGGATCTTGTGCATGCCCAAAATGCCCGACTGCGGCGCATTGAGGATCGGCGTCGACATCAGCGACCCGTAAACGCCACCGTTGGAAATCGTAAACGTGCCGCCTTGCATATCCGCAACCGATAGCTTGCCGTCGCGCGCCGCAAGCCCGAGCCTGCCGATGTCCTTCTCGATTTCGGCGATGGACATCTGGTCGGCATTGCGCACGACCGGCACGACAAGGCCTTTTTCGGTACCAACGGCGACGCCGATATGGGCGTAGTTCTTGAAGATGATGTCGGTGCCGTCGATCTCGGCGTTGACGGACGGGATCTCCTTCAGCGCATGGGTGACGGCCTTGGTGAAGAAACCCATGAAGCCGAGCTTCACACCGTGCTTCTTCTCGAACACGTCCTTGTATTTGCTCCTCAGCGCCATCACCGCGCTCATGTCGACCTCGTTGAAGGTGGTCAGCATCGCGGCGGTCGATTGCGCTTCCTTGAGGCGGCGCGCGATGGTCTGGCGCAGCTTGGTCATGCGCACGCGCTCCTCGCGCGACGCATCGTCGGCCGAGGACGGCGCGCGCGCGGCGACAGGTGCCGGCACAGGTGCTGCCTTTGGCATTTCGGCCGGCTGCGACGGCGCGCCCCTGGCGATCAGGTCGAGCACGTCGCCTTTCAGCACCTGGCCGCGCTTGCCCGAGCCCGAGACCTGGTCGACCGCAAGATTGTGCTCGGCCAGCAGCTTTGCCGCCGACGGCGCCGGCGGCATTGTGCGTGTCTCAATCGCGCCGGCGTCGCCGGCGATCTTGGCCGTCTCGGCCGCGGCCTGCTGGACGCTCGAGGCCGCGGTCGGAGCCGAGGCCTGCGACACCGCGTCCGGCTTCGCTGCCGGAGCGGCGGCAGCATTGGCTGCTGCGCCGGCGCCTGCCGAAATCGTGCCGAGCAGCGCCCCGACGCCAACCGTCTCGCCTTCCTTGACGGCGATCTCGCTGAGCGTGCCCGCGGCGGCGGCCGGCACTTCCACCGTCACCTTGTCGGTTTCGAGTTCGACCAGCGGCTCATCGGCGGCGATCGCGTCGCCGACCTTCTTGAACCATTTGCCGATGGTCGCCTCGGTGACGGATTCACCAAGTGTCGGGACGCGGATTTCGGTTGCCATTGTGCCTGTCCGTTTCTTTCGGTTCTATTTTATCCGCCCAGTTCTGTTCTATTCACCAAGCGCGTCGTCGAGCAAGGCGGCAAGCTGGGCGAGATGCTTCGACATCAATCCGGTCGCCGGCGAGGCGGCGGCCGGCCGGCCGGTATAGCGCACCCGCTGGTGCTTGGCGTCGATATGCGCCAGCACCCATTCGAGATACGGATCGATGAACGACCAGGCGCCCATGTTCTTGGGCTCCTCCTGGCACCACACCATCTCGGCATTGCGGAAGCGCGACAGTTCGGTGATCAGCGCCTTGGCCGGGAACGGATAGAGCTGCTCGACGCGCAGCAGGTAGACGTCGTTGATGCCGCGCTTCTCGCGCTCTTCGTAGAGGTCGTAGTAGACCTTGCCCGAACAGAGCACGACACGGCGGATCTTCGAATCCTTGGTGAGCTTGATGGCCTGGCCCGACAGCAGCTGGGCGTCGTCCCACAACAGCCGGTGAAAGGCGCTTTCGCCCGACATTTCCGGCAGCGTCGACACCGCCCGCTTGTGGCGCAGCAGCGACTTCGGCGTCATCAGGATCAGCGGCTTGCGGAAGTCCCGCTTCAATTGCCGGCGCAAGATGTGGAAGTAGTTGGCCGGCGTCGTGACGTTGGCGACCTGCATGTTGTCTTCCGCGCAAAGCTGCAGGAAGCGCTCGAGCCGGGCCGACGAATGCTCCGGCCCCTGGCCTTCATAGCCGTGCGGCAGCAGGCAGACGAGGCCCGACATTCTGAGCCACTTGCGCTCGCCCGACGAGATGAACTGGTCGAATACCACCTGGGCGCCATTGGCGAAGTCGCCGAACTGCGCTTCCCACAGCGTCAGCGCCTTCGGCTCAGCCAGCGAGTAGCCATATTCAAAGCCGAGCACGGCCTCTTCCGACAGCATCGAGTTGATGACCTCGAACCCGGCCTGCGCCGCCGACAGATTGTTGAGTGGGATGTAGCGGGTCTCGTCGCGCTGGTCGTAGAGCACGGAATGGCGCTGCGAGAAGGTGCCGCGCTCCGAATCCTGTCCGGACAGCCGGATCGGATTGCCGTCGAGCAGGATGGCGCCGAAGGCCAGCGCCTCGGCCGTCGACCAGTCGATGCCTTCGCCCGATTCGATCGCCTGGCGGCGGTTGTCGAGGAAGCGGATGATCGTCTTGTGTGCCTCGAAATCCTTCGGCACCTCGGTCAGCTTCTTGCCGATCTCCTTCAGCGTCTTGACCGGTACCGCGGTCTTGCCGCGCCGCTGTTCGTCCTGGTTGTCGGCCGAGCGCAGGCCGGACCAGGCGCCGTCCAGCCAGTCCGCCTTGTTCGGCTTATAGTGCTGGCCGACCTCGAATTCCTGCTCGAGATGCGCCCGCCAGTCGGCCTTCATCTTTTCGAGCTCGGCCTGGCTGATATGGCCTTCGGCGATCAGCCGGTCGGCATAGATCTGCATGGTCGTCTTCTGGTTGCGGATCTTGCGATACATGATCGGCTGGGTGAAGGCCGGCTCATCGCCCTCATTGTGGCCGAAGCGGCGGTAGCAGAACATGTCCACCACGACAGGCTTGTGGAACTTCATGCGGAATTCGATCGCCACCTTGGTGGCATGGACCACGGCTTCCGGATCGTCGCCATTGACGTGGAAGATCGGCGCCTCGATCATCTTGGCCACGTCGGACGGATAGGGCGACGAACGCGAAAAGCGCGGGTTGGTGGTGAAGCCGATCTGGTTGTTGATGATGAAATGCAGCGTGCCGGCGACGCGGTGGCCACGCAGGCCAGACAGGCCGAGGATTTCGGCAATCACGCCCTGGCCGGCAAAGGCCGCATCGCCATGCAGCAGCAGCGGCAGCACCTTGGCGCGCTCTTCCAGCGGCACGATCTCCTCGCGGCTGCGGCCAAACAGATAGTCCTGCTTGGCGCGCGCCTTGCCCATAACCACCGGATCGACGATTTCCAGATGCGATGGGTTGGCGGTCAGCGACAGATGCACCTTGTTGCCGTCGAACTCGCGGTCGGATGAGGCACCGAGATGGTACTTCACGTCGCCCGAGCCTTCGACCTCGTCGGGCGCGGCCGAGCCGCCCTTGAACTCGTGGAAAATGGCGCGGTGCGGCTTGGCCATCACCTGCGACAAAACGTTCAGCCGGCCGCGATGCGCCATGCCGAGCACGATCTCCTTCATGCCGAGCTGGCCGCCGCGCTTGACGATCTGCTCCAGCGCCGGGATCAGCGACTCGCCGCCATCGAGGCCGAAGCGCTTGGTTCCCTTGTACTTGACGTCGATGAACTGCTCGAAGCCTTCGGCCTCGACCAGCTTTTGCAGGATCGCCTTCTTGCCGGTGGCGGTGAAGGAGATCTCCTTGTCGGCGCCCTCGATGCGCGCCTGGATCCAGGCCTTCTCCTCGGGATCGGAGATATGCATGAATTCGACGCCGAGCGTCGAGCAATAGGTCCGGGTCAGGATGTCGAGCATCTGCCGGATGGTGCCGAATTCCAGCCCGAGCACATTGTCGAGGAAGATCGGCCGGTCGTAATCGGCTTCGGTGAAGCCGTAATTCTCCGGCGACAGCTCGTTATAATCCTCGAGCGGCTTGGCAATGCCGAGCGGATCGAGATTGGCATGCAGGTGGCCGCGCATGCGAAAGGCGCGGATCATCATGATGGCGCGGACGGAATCGCGCGTCGCCTGATGCACGTCGGCGTCGGAAAGCGCTGCGCCGTTGCCGGCTGCTCGGTCCTTCACCTTCTTTTCGATGTGCTTTTCGACCAGGCCCCAATTGCCGTCCAGCGCCGAGACAAGCTCGCCGTTGGCCTGCATCGGCCAGGAGGGCTTGGCCCATGAGGCGCCCTTGGCATTCTTGCGCACGTCGCCAGCGTCGTCCTTCAGCGCCGCGAAAAAGTCCTGCCATTCGGGATCGACCGACGCGGGATCGTCCTCATAAGCGGCATAAAGCGCGTCGATATAGTCGGCATTGCCGCCATAGAGAAACGAGGTAAGCGAAAACTGGTCGTTGGTTTGATCTTGTCGTGCCATTTTGCCTAGCGGAGTGCTACTCCGTTCTCCCTATCCCTAATGCGCTACCACGCGGCTAAGCCGCCACATGCCAAAAGGGTTCGTATACAGATTGTGTTCCCCGTCTGGCTGCTGCGTCTCCACACTCAAACGATATCGCGGTGCGCCTGCTTCCAGTCCAAACGTCTGACCGGCCAAAAGCTCGGGGCTTTCGTAAAGTTGATACATGTTGAAGCCGCGAAGCAGCTTGACGGCAGACTGAAATTCGTCACCTGAAACGATAGAATCCCAAAGCCCCAAATTACGCATGCCGCAGCTGTAGGTCGTCGTGCCATCCGAGACAGAATCCAGAACCATCAGTCCATAGATCTCAACAAAATCACCGCTTGTGCGTTCAAGCCATTGATCGGCTGAGAATGCCTTGCCGGCCGTTTCGACCTTCACGCCAAGACCGCCGGCCTTGATCAGATGGGCTGCCGCTTTTGCGACGGAAATCGACGTTTCCTTCGTTTGTGGGGATGTGGAAAGCAGGTAGACGACGCTCCTATGCGAGGCGATTTTGTCGATGACATCCTTACCGAGCTCGTTGACGAGGCCAGCGCTAGCGAAGGCTCTCGTCATGTCCTCGTCGCGGTCGCAGAAATCAAACTCGAACGCAGCTTTGCTCGGGCCGTGCATCACGATCATCCCCGCAGCCACATAATCAGCTGAAGGCATCGACGCCTCTGCAACGGCGCGCACAAAGGCCGACCTGCCTTCCCAAGGGCCGGGTATGCATAGGATGATGCGCTTCTCGTCTTCCATGTCCTGCTCATCGACATTCGAAAGCTCGACTGCTCACTTTCTTAACCCTTGATCGCCTCGACCAGTGTCGTACCGAGCCGTGCTGGCGACGGCGATACCTTGATGCCGGCCGATTCCATCGCCGCGATCTTGTCTTCCGCGCCGCCCTTGCCGCCCGAGATGACCGCGCCCGCATGGCCCATGGTGCGGCCCGCCGGCGCCGTGCGCCCGGCGATGAAGCCCGCCATCGGCTTGCTGCGGCCACGCTTTGCCTCATCCTTGAGGAACTGCGCGGCGTCTTCCTCGGCCGAGCCGCCGATCTCACCGATCATGATGATCGACTTGGTCTCATCGTCGGCAAGGAACATCTCCAGCACGTCGATGAACTCCGTGCCTTTGACCGGATCGCCGCCAATGCCGACGGCGGTGGTCTGGCCGAGACCGACATTGGTGGTCTGGAACACCGCCTCATAGGTAAGCGTTCCCGAGCGCGAAACAACGCCGACCGAGCCCTTGCGGAAGATGTTGCCGGGCATGATACCGATCTTGCATTGGTCGGGGGTCAGCACGCCGGGGCAGTTCGGCCCGATCAGCCGCGATTTCGAGCGGTCGAGCCTCGCCTTGACCTTGATCATGTCCATCACCGGTATGCCCTCGGTGATGCAGACGATCAGCGGGATCTCGGCCTGGATCGCTTCCAGGATCGCTTCGGCGGCACCCGCCGGCGGCACGTAGACGACCGAAGCGTTGGCGCCGGTCTTCGCCTTGCCTTCGGCTACGGTGGCGAAGATCGGCAGTGCCTCGCCCTTGGCGCCGGTCCAGATCTCGCCGCCCTTCTTGGGATGGATGCCGCCGACCATTTTCGTGCCGTGATAGGCCAGCGCCTGTTCGGTGTGGAACGTGCCGGTCTTGCCGGTCAGGCCCTGCACCAGCACCTTGGTGTTCTTGTCGACGAGAATGGACATGGTGGTCCTTTTCAAAAACCGTTGATCGGGGAAGGCCGCGCGCTCATCGTCACAACCGCTTCAGCTCGGCGACGGTCAGGTCGCTCTTGGCGTTGCCGGTGTTGAGCGTCGTCGCCGGCTCGAACATCAGCACCACAGGTTCTTCGCTCAGCGAGCGCGGCCGGTGCTCGACGGCGCGCGGCACGACGATGAACTCGCCGCTGGAAAGCTCCACCGTGCCGTCGCGGAAATCGATGGCGATGCGGCCGCGCAGCACCAGGAAGGCCTCGTCTTCATTGTCGTGCGCGTGCCAGTCGAAGACGTCGCCGAACTTGGCGATCTTGACCTGGCTGTCGTTCACGTCGCCGGCAATATGCGGATCGAAGACCTTCTTGATCTTCGTATCCGCCGCCTCGACGAGGTTTATCTTGTGCGGAGGCACAGGCTCATTCCTTTTCCGTCATCGGGCATCGGCAGCGTGCTGTTCATCAATCTCATCCCGCAGGAAACGGTCAGGTGCATGTCCGAGATCATTCTCTTTGCCATACATCCAGGCTCTCATTTTCATCGTAGGTTTGAACGGGCTCTTTCCTGCTCCGACGACGACGTACCACTCGCGCCCAATCTCATCTGACACCTGATAAAGCCAGAAACGTCGATAATTATCGGTCTCCTCAGCGACTACGCCCCGCACTTTGTAGTGCATCGGTTTTTCGTCCAGCTTCCAATGATAGTGGCACTCCCAAAGGTATTGTTCGATTTCCTCGACCGAATAGGGGCTGCGGTCGGGCAGCTGGTCCAAGCTCTGAACCTCTTCTTCCCAGTGAATGGGGAAGCTACCCAACGCAACGCTCCTAGTTTCTCAGTGTTTCACCGCCGCCACGATCTTCTTGGCCGCATCGTCGAGATCATCGGCCGACACTACGTTCAGCCCGCTGTCGTTGATGATCTTCTTGCCGAGCTCGGCATTGGTTCCTTCCAGCCGCACAACCAGCGGCACTTGCAGGCCGACCTCCTTGACCGCGGCGATGACGCCCTCAGCGATGATGTCGCACTTCATGATGCCGCCGAAGATATTGATCAGAATGCCTTTGACCGCTGGATCCTTGGTGATGATCTTGAACGCCGCCGTCACTTTTTCCTTAGACGCGCCGCCGCCGACATCGAGGAAGTTGGCCGGCTCGGCGCCGTAGAGCTTGATGATGTCCATCGTCGCCATGGCAAGGCCGGCGCCGTTGACCATGCAGCCGATATTACCGTCGAGCGCGACATAGGCCAGGTCGTATTTCGACGCCTCGATCTCCTTCTCGTCCTCTTCGGTGGTGTCGCGCAATTCGAGCACGTCCGGGTGGCGGAACAGCGCATTGTTGTCGAACGACACTTTTGCGTCGAGCACGCGCAGCCGGCCGCTCTTCATGACGATCAGCGGGTTGATCTCGAGCAGGCTCATGTCCTTCTCGACAAACGCCTTGTAGAGGATCGGAAACAGCGTGCCACCATCTTTGGCGGCGTCGCCGTCGAGCCTCAGTGCGGCGTTGAGCGTGTTCACATCGTCGGCCGTCACGCCCTTTTCCGGGTCGATGGCGACGGTGATGATCTTTTCCGGCGTGTCGTGGGCGACCGCCTCGATGTCCATGCCGCCCTCGGTCGAGACGACGAAGGCGACGCGCCCGACCGAGCGGTCGACCAGGATCGACAGATAGAGCTCGCGCTCGATGTCAGCGCCGTCCTCGATGTAGAGCCGGTTGACCTGCTTGCCGGCCGGGCCGGTCTGCTTGGTGACCAGCGTATGGCCGAGCATCTCCTTGGCGTTGGCGACGACCTCGGCCACCGACTTCGCCAGCCTGACGCCGCCCTTCGCATCGGCGCCGAGCTCCGTGAACTTGCCCTTGCCGCGGCCGCCGGCATGGATCTGGCTCTTGACCACATAGAGCGGGCCGGGCAGCGCCTTGGCGGCGGCTTCCGCCTCGCTCGCCTTGAACACCGGCACGCCCTCGGCCACCGGTGCGCCAAAACCTTTCAGCAGCGCCTTGCCCTGATACTCATGGATGTTCATGCGCTATGTCTCCAGCTTGTTTGGCGGGCTTGGTTGCCGGCTTATTTGGCCGCGAGATGCGGAGCGATCTTGACGCAGGCGTCGCACAGACCCTGCACCGCGGCGACCGAACTGTCGAACATCTTCTGTTCGCTTTTCGCCAGTTCGATCTCGATGATACGCTCGACGCCGCCGGCGCCGATCACCACGGGAACGCCGACATAGGTGTTCTTGACGCCATATTGGCCGGAAAGAAAGGCAGCACAGGGCAGCACCCGCTTCTTGTCCTTGAGATAGGCTTCGGCCATGGCGATGGCCGAGGCGGCGGGCGCGTAGAAGGCCGAACCGGTCTTGAGCAGGCCGACGATCTCGGCGCCGCCGTCGCGGGTGCGCTGCACGATCTGGTCGAGCCGCTCCTTCGAGGTCCAGCCCATCTTGATGAGGTCGGGCAGCGGGATGCCGGCAACGGTGGAATAGCGGATCATCGGCACCATGGAATCGCCGTGGCCACCGAGCACGAAGGCGGTGACATCCTCGACCGAGACCTTGAATTCCTCGGCCAGGAAATAACGGAAGCGCGAACTGTCGAGCACGCCGGCCATGCCGACGACATGGCTCTTCGGCAGGCCGGAAAACTTCTGCAGCGCCCAGACCATGGCGTCGAGCGGATTGGTGATGCAGATGACGAAGGCCTTCGGCGCGTATTTCTTGAGGCCGGCGCCGACCTGCTCCATCACCTTCAGATTGATGCCCAGAAGATCGTCGCGGCTCATGCCGGGCTTGCGCGGCACGCCGGCGGTGACAATGCAGACGTCGGCGCCCTCGATGCCGGCATAGTCGTTGACGCCGGTCAGCCTGGAGTCGAACCCATCGACCGGCGACGACTGCGCGATGTCCAGCCCCTTGCCTTGCGGGATGCCTTCGGCGATATCGAACAGCACGACGTCGCCGAGATCCTTGAGGCCGACCATGTGGGCGAGGGTGCCGCCGATCATGCCCGAGCCGATGAGCGCTATCTTGTTGCGTGCCATGTCAGGATGTTTTCCCTTTGACTATGACGGCGCCCAAATCCTTGACGATTTGATGACGGCGTCGGAGGAAGAGGCCGGAATGCTGCGGAACCGCGAAATTCGCCGCACGCAATAGCCCCGGCCGTGCAAAAATTCAAACGATTATTTTGGAGTGAGTAATTTCAATCGGTTAGAAACAATGGGACTTACGTAAACGTAAAAGTTCTGAAGCCGGCTAGAGGAATTCTACACAATGGCATCTGAAATCAGAAGGCTATTTCCGGGCGATGACGCCCTTGTGATGCGGGTTGCCGACGAGGTTTTCGATGAGCCGGTCAGGCCGGATCGACTCTCTGCCTATCTCGCGGCGCCCGGCCATTTCATGATCGTGGCCCTCGCCGACGGCGTCGTTATCGGCCAATGCGCCGCGATCGTCCACCGGCACCCGGACAAGGTGAGCGAACTCTACATAGACGAGGTCGGTGTGGCGCCGGCCTTTCAACGCCAGGGCATTGCGACGAGGATGCTCGACGCCATGTTCGCACTCGGTCGCGAGCATGGTTGTGAGGAGGCCTGGGTCGGCACCGAGCCGGACAATGTTGCTGCTCGCGCACTTTACGAGTCGCGAAAGGTGCCGCATGGGCCGGCGGAGGATTTTGTGATGTATGTTTATCGATTATAGACGCGGCGGGACGGACCCTTTTAACGATGGCTGGACAGGTGTGAAGGAGCGCTGCAGATCAGCCTGCTGGGCATCGGGCTCCTAGCCCTAAGCCTGCCGCGCCTCTGTCGATGATCCCCGCGCCTTCTGCCTTTCCACCCAATCCTCCAGCCAGTCGTGGCTCTGCATCTCGATCAGCCGCGATGCGGTGCGCTCGAACTCGAAGACCTCGTTGCCGCGCTTGGCCGTATAGAGCTGCGGCGGCGGTGCTGCGGCGCTCATCACCAGCCGCACATGATGATCGTAGAGCGTATCGACCAGCAGGATGAAGCGCTTGGCTTCGTTGCGCTTGCCTTCGCCGAGCACCGGCACATGGTCGATGAAGATGGTCGAGAAACGGCCGGCGATGGCAAGATAGTCACGGGCGCCGAGCGGCCTCTCGCAGAGATCAGCGAAGGAAAACCGCGCCGCCTCGCCGGCAGCACGCGGCACTACGACATGCCGGCCCTTCACCATCAGCATCGTCTCGGCCGTCGGCCTGCCATGCGTCATCACCGCCCAGGCGTCGTCGAGCGCATGGTCGGCGGCGGCATCGGCCGGGGTGACGTAGACCGGCATGCGGCTGAGCTTGTCGAGGCGGTAATCCTTGTCGGCGTCCAGCGCCAGCACCTGCGCGTGGCGCTCCAAGATAGCAACAAACGGCAAGAACAACTGACGGTTCAGGCCGTCACGGTAGAGCTCCTGCGGCGCGACATTGGAAGTGGCGACCAGCACCACGCCATTGGCAAACAACGCCGAAAACAACCTGGACAGGACCATCGCATCGGCGATGTCGGTGACCGAAAACTCGTCGAAGCACAGCACCCAGGCTTCCTCGGCCAGCGCGCGCGCCACCGGTGGGATCGGATCGTCCTCCTTGGCCGTGCCGTTCTTGCGAGCCTGCCGGTGCTTCTGGATGCGATCCTGCACGTCGGCCATGAAATCGTTGAAATGCACGCGGCGCTTGCGCCGCACCGGCAGCAGCTCGAAGAACATATCCATCAGCATGGTTTTGCCGCGGCCGACGCCGCCATGGATGTAGAGGCCCTTGACTGCCTCGTGCACTTCGCGCTTGCGGGCGAACAGCCACCCAAGTGCGCTTGATTTATGCGCCAGCCGCTTTGCCGATATTTCGTCGATCAGCCGGTCGAGCGCAGCGGCGATCCGCTCCTGCGCCGGGTCGCGCCCGATGGCGCCCGTCTCGACCAGATGGTCGTAGCGCTGCTTGACGGTCGCATGGGTCTGGAGGCCGTCACGCAGATGCATCGGTCACGTCGTTCTGCAGCAATTCCAGGAAAGTGTATAACGGTTTTCCGTCCGGAATTGCGTAACAATAGGGGCGGTTCGATTACCTTGTTAGCGAGATCGGCAGGCCGTTGGAAGTCTGGCCGTCGAATTTCTCGCCGCCCGAGGAATAGAGCCGTGCCAGCGTGCCGCCGTTCTCGTCAAAGAGCGTCAGCTGTTTGCCGGCGACGTTCCAGGATTTGATGCCGTCGAGCGGCGCCGGGCAATGCAGCGGTCCGGCGCGATAGCCCGAGCCGAATTTGGTCTGCGGCGTCGCCACCTGACAGCTCTGGCCGGACACGCTTGCCTTCCACACGCCGGCGACGCTGGAGGCGGTCAGGTCGGCCGCGCCGGCCGGCGCCGTCCCGTCGGGCGGCAACGAGGCGACCTGGGTGTTCTGCGGCGCGGTTGGAAATTTCGACGGATCGGCCGGGCCGGGTGTCGCCGGGGGCGGCAGCTGGTTTGCAGTCACCTTGCCGGCGGGCGCAGCTTCCAGCGGCGCCGGCTGCTGCTCGTCCATTGATGAGAACCGCGAGGTTGAACAGCCGCTCGCAACGAGCGCGGCCAGCGATACGGCCAGCAGGCCGGTTTTCGAAAATCTCATTCTTCAACCTCCGTCGGATCCGGCTGGGGGGTGCCGTCCGCGCAATGTCCCTCTCACCAAGATGGAGAAGGTGGCGAAATTTCAACCCGATATGGTTAAAATACGGTTTGCGCCGCTAATGTTGCAAATTTATCGCAAAATGCACATTGCCTGGCTGATACCTCCGGGTCGGTGCGATACGGCGCGCCGGCTCCAAATCCTTGACGTTCACCTCAAATGCTTGCGCCAGCTGGCTCCGGCATTATCTCTTGGCGATCAGCAAACTGCAGGGAGCCGATTTCTTGGCCGCGAGAAAGAGAGCCGCCAACCGCTATTACAGCGGCCCGCCCAGCGATCATTTCGACGGCACCTTGTTCTTCAATCCCGACGGCCGGCCGCCGGGTCGCTTTGCCGATCTGTTGAAATGGCAATTGAGCGGCGAGCGCTCGAAATGGCCGGCGGCGAATCCGAGTCCGTTTCCACCGGCAAGACCGGTCGAGCGGATCGATGGTGCAGCGCTCCGCCTCACCATGGTCGGCCATTCCTCGCTGCTCGTCCAGACAGCCGGCCTGAACATCCTTACCGATCCGGTCTGGTCGCGGCGTGTCTCGCCAATCTCGTTCGCCGGGCCGAAACGCGTCAATCCGCCGGGCATCGCCTTTTCCCATCTGCCGCCGATCGACCTCGTGCTGGTCAGCCACAACCATTACGACCATCTCGACCTCGCCACGCTGAAGCGCCTGAAGGCAAGGCACGACCCGCTACTGCTGACGCCGCTCGGCAACGACGCCATCATCGGCGCTGCCGTTCCCGGTATGCGGCTTTCCGCGCATGACTGGGGCGATCGGGTCGATATCGGCGATGACGTCGCCGTGCATGTCGAGCCGGTGCACCACTGGTCGGCCCGCGGTACTCGCGACCGGCGCATGGCGCTGTGGGCGGGTTTCGTCGTCGAAACGCCAAGTGCAAAGATCTATTTTGCCGGCGATACCGGCTTCCACGGCGGTATCAACTACCGGCTGATGGCTGAAAAGCATGGCGGCTTCCGCCTCGCCATCCTGCCGATCGGCGCCTACGAGCCGCGCTGGTTCATGGCGCCGCATCACCAGGATCCGGAGGAGGCGGTGCAAGGCATGCTTTTGTGCAACGCTGGCTATGCCGCCGGCTGCCACTGGGGCACATTCCGGCTCACCAACGAGCCGATCGACGAGCCGGCCAGAAAGCTCGGCGAAGCACTTGGAGCCGCCGGTCTGCCGCGGGATCGTTTCCGTGCCTTGCAGCCGGGCGAAGTCTGGGACGTGCCAGAGGTTTAGCGCGGCGGCTGGCCTGACGGCGAAGGCGGCTGCAAAGCTTCCATATGCCTGGCTATATGGGCGGCGTCGCGGCCCACATATGAAAGAAGGCCGGAGCCGAAGGTATGCATCCAATGAAGGCCAAGAAAGTATAGGCCGGGAAAGGCTGTCACGCCACGCTGTTGAATAGGTGCGTTGCGCGAATCGAAAATTGGTAAATCGATCCAGTTATAGTCGAAGCGATATCCCGTTCCCCAGATGACCGAGCCGACGTTCTCGCCGGAGATATCCACTGACCGGGCGCCGCCGACTTCCGCCAGGTTTGGCGTTGCTGAGCGTTCATTGCCATCGCTGATGTGGTCCGAGACTTCAGGTTTCTCTGCCAACGCCTCTGCCGCGGAGACAAAATCGTCATAGGACCTATCGGCTTCAGCCAATATCTGCGAGGCATCCCCGGCCACCAACAGTTTTCCATCGGCGCATCCGAGTACACGTCCCAGCACCACTCCACCATCGTGTGCAAAACGGCGGACGTTCATATCGTAACCGCCGTTGACACCGGTTACGACGGTCGAGGGGGGATACCGCCGCTCCGGGAAACTATCGATAGTGATCTCGAAACGTCCCATTTTGTCGAACCACCACAAAACATCCTGGCCGCGATAGCGCCGCGGCACCCGACGATGCGGACTGACCGAAAGATAGACATCGCGCCCGGATTGCTGGAGTTCATCCGCAATCTGGCTGCCGGATGCACCACTGCCCACCACCAGCACCACTCCGGGGGGAAGCTCGTCGGGGTTGCGGTACCTCGAAGCGTGAACCTGGTAAACGGATCGAGGCAAATCCTTGGCCGCCGCCGGTACCATCGAACGCTGGAACGGGCCCGTCGCCACAACGACATTGCGGGCCGTCATGCTGCCGGCGTTTGTCTCCAACGCATAATCGCCGGTATCCCTGTGTCGGAGCTTCGTGACCTCCACACCCTCGCGAACCGGAGCTGCAATTTTTGCCGCATAATGCTCGATGAACCGCGTGATGGCGGTGTGGTGGGCGAATCCTTCCGGTTCAGGGTCCTGATAAGAAACCCCAGGAAGCTCTATTGCCTGGTTGATGAATTGAAACCGAAGCGAATCCCAACGCTCAGTCCGCCAGCGTCCGGCAATACGCGCGCGTTCCAACACGACATGCTCACGTTCATGTTGGTGAAGATAGTAACTCATGGCGAGCCCCGCCTGGCCGCCACCAATAATGATCGTGTCCCAACGCTCAGTCATTGGAAAACTCTATCGCCGGCCCGCCAAACACGTCGTCAGCTTACGGTCTCGGTGCGGTGAAGATCATGGGTAAGACGAAAAAACGGATCCAAGATTGCTTAGCAGCGAAATATCCATTCCCGGACGTCAAATCGACACAACGGTAGCGTTCATTCAACACCATGACAACATTGCATCCGTAGCTGCATATCACAGCCAGGTCCTCGACCCGCCCAGCCACCGCAGGGAACCCAAGCCCTCGCAGAAGCGTTTGTAGGTGTTCAAACCTGCCGGCTGCGAGGTGTCTCTCATGATCAGGTGGATCATCATTCTTTTGATTATCGCGGCCGCGGCAAGCCTGCTCGGCATGCCGGCACTGGCTGGAGCCGCCGCAACCGGCGCCCGCATCCTCATCGGCATCGTGCTGATCATCTTCCTGCTGATCGTGCTTGGCGTATTCGCGGTGACCTGAAAAGCATGCCGCACTGGTAATTTCGGCCGGTATCCGCCATATAGGCGCCAAATCGGCAAGAGACCTTTCGATCCATGGCAAGCGCGGCCCCTTTCGCCAAGATGAACGGTATCGGCAACGAAATCATCGTTGCCGATATGCGTGGCCGTGCCGATCGCGTAACGCCTGCGGCAGCCGTCGCGCTTAATGCCGACGCCGCGACCAGGTTCGACCAGATCATGGCGATCCACGATCCCAGGACGCCGGGCACCGCCTTTTTCATCGACATCTTGAATTCCGACGGAACCAGTGCGCAAGCCTGCGGCAACGGCATGCGCTGTGTCGTCCAGGCGCTCGCCGCCGAGACGGGCCAGAAGACATTTGCCTTTGAAACAGTCGCCGGCATCCTCAATGCCGAGGAACATGCCGACGGAATGATCTCGGTCGACATGGGCAAGCCGCGCTTTGGCTGGCGGGACATCCCGCTGGCCGAGGAGTTTCGCGACACCCGCATGATCGAACTGCAGATCGGCCCGATCGATGCGCCGGTACTGCATTCGCCGTCGGTCGTCTCGATGGGCAATCCGCACGCCATCTTCTGGGTCGACCGCGACGTCCGGTCCTATGAACTCGAGCGCTTCGGCCCGCTGCTCGAAAACCACCCGATCTTCCCTGAGCGCGCCAACGTCACCATCGCGCAAGTGACTTCGCCGGAGACCATGGCCATCCGCACCTGGGAGCGCGGCGCCGGACTGACCAAGGCCTGCGGCTCGGCTGCTTGCGCCGCCGTGGTCGCCGCGGCCCGCACCCGGCGCACCGGCCGCAGCGTCACGCTGATGACGCCCGGCGGCGGCTCGCTGCACGTCCTGTGGCGCGACGACGACCACGTCATCCTGACCGGTGCCGCCGAATGGGAATTTTCCGGCAGCTTCGATCCGTCGACCGGGGCGTGGGCGCGCGACACCGAAAGCGCCGCCTGATGGCTCCTCGTGGCAACAGGGGTATCGACGTCGTCACCTTCGGCTGCCGGCTGAACACCTATGAATCCGAGGTGATGCGGCGTGAAGCCGAAAGTGCGGGCCTCGGCGGGCTCGAAGGCGGCGCTATCATCTTCAACACCTGCGCCGTCACCGGCGAGGCGGTGCGCCAGGCCAAGCAGTCGATCAGAAAAGCCCGCCGTGAGAACCCGGCCGCCCGCATCATCGTCACCGGCTGCGCCGCGCAGACCGGCCCGAAGGATTTCGTCGCCATGGACGAGGTCGATCTCGTCCTCGGCAATGAGGAGAAGCTGAAGGCGCATTCATATCGCGCGCTGCCGGATTTCGGCGTCAACGACACCGAAAAGGCGCGCGTCAACGATATCTTTTCGGTGCGCGAAACGGCCACCCACATGGTCGACGCCATCGAGGGCCGGGCGCGCGCTTTTGTCCAGGTGCAGAACGGCTGCGACCACCGCTGCACCTTCTGCATCATTCCCTACGGTCGCGGAAATTCGCGCTCGGTCCCGATGGGCGCCGTGGTTGAGCAGGTCAAGCGACTCGCCGGCAATGGTTATGCCGAGATCGTGCTGACGGGCGTCGACATGACCAGTTTTGGCGCCGATCTGCCGGGCGCACCGAAGCTCGGCAAATTGGTCAAGACCATCCTGAAGCAGGTGCCAGACGTGAAACGCCTGCGGCTTTCTTCCATCGATTCGATCGAGGCCGACGACGATCTGCTGGACGCCATCGCCACCGAGCCGAGGCTGATGCCGCATCTGCACCTGTCGCTGCAATCGGGTGACGACATGATCCTGAAGCGGATGAAGCGCCGGCACAGCCGCGACCAGTCGATCCGCTTTTGCGAGGATGTGCGCAAACTGCGCCACGGCATCGTTTTCGGCGCCGACATCATCGCCGGCTTCCCGACGGAGACGGATGCCATGTTCGAAAACTCGCTGGAGATCGTCGAGGAATGCGGCCTGACGCATCTCCATGTCTTCCCGTTTTCGCCGCGCCAGGGCACGCCCGCCGCGCGCATGCCGCAGCTTCGCCGCGAAATGGTCAAGCAGCGCGCCGCACGGTTGCGCGCCGCCGGCGAGGTCGCCTACCGCCGTCACCTTTCCTCGCTCGCTGGCACACGCCAGTCGATCCTGGTCGAGCGCGATGGGCTCGGCCGCACCGAAGGGTTTACGCTGGCCGTGTTGTCAGCCGGGGCGCCGGGCGACATCGTCGAGGCTGATATCGCCGGCAATGACGGTATCAGACTGATCGCCGCGCCGCTTGCCGCCCGCGCCGCCTGAGAGCGCAAGACATGGCCGGGTTTTTCAAGAAGATATTTTCGTTCGGCAAGAAGGAAGTTGTCGAGGAGCGGCCCGACGAGACCGCACCGCTGCCGCCGATCAAATGGGACGAACTGGAGGCGCTGAAGCCGGCGGCCGAGCAGGCCGTCCCGGAGTTTTTGAAACGCGAAGAGTCGCGGCCCGAGGCAGACACTGCGCCTCCGCCGTCTGTCGAGACGGAAGCGCCGCCCGCGCCGCAGCCACCGCTCGAACCCGCACCAACCATTCCGCCCGAGCCAGAGATCCAGCCGGAGTCGGAAACGCCTGCTGAGGAGCCGGAAGAAATCCCGGCCGAGCTTGTTATTCCCGAGCCGGAGCAGCCGGAGATTGTCCAGACTGAGCCTCGGTCATCGGAAGCTGGCGCTGCCCCTCATCCGCCTGCCGGCACCTTCTCCCCGTATGGTGACGGGGAGAAGGGGGCTGATCGGCAGGCCGAGCCTCCTTTTGAAAGCGATGAAGAAGAAGCTGCAACGCTGACGTCCCCCTCTCTCCGTCCTTCACGGGGGTCCGGAGGACCGGCGAGACAAGCGGCTCGCCCCGGAACGGGAAAGGGTGAGGGGCAGCGCGAACCTCTGCAAGATACCGCACCGCCCGCCGAGAGCCCCTCCGCAGCGCCCGAAGCGCCGCCGGCCGAAATCCCGCCTCCGCTCCGCCAGCCCGCCCCGGTCGAAACGAAACCGGTCTTGACCGAGATTGCGCCCGAACCAGAGGCCATTCCGCAACCATCGCCGGAGCCAAAACCTGCCCCCGGCAAGGTGACCGTAACCAAGAAGGTCGAGCAGAAGGCCGAGCCGCAAAGAGCGCCCGAACCGGCGCCGAGGCGCTCCTGGTTCCAGCGCATGCGAGACGGGCTTGCCCGCTCTTCCAGGGAGTTGTCCGGCAACATCGCCGGCGTCTTCACCAAGCGCAAGCTCGACGAGGACACGCTGCAGGACCTGGAGGATGTGCTGATCCGCGCCGATCTCGGCATGGAGACGGCTTTGCGCGTTACCGACGCGCTCTCCGCCAGCCGCTACGGCAAGGATGTCTCCGAGACGGAAGTCCGCGCCATCATGGCGGCGGAGGTGGAGAAGGTGCTGACCCATGTCGCCATGCCGCTGGAACTCGACCTCAGCCACAAGCCGCATGTCATCCTGGTCGTCGGCGTCAACGGCACGGGGAAAACCACGACCATCGGCAAGCTCGCCGCAAAGCTGACCGATGGCGGCCTCTCGGTGATGCTCGCCGCCGGCGACACTTTCCGCGCCGCCGCGATCGAGCAGTTGAAGATCTGGGGCGAGCGCACCAACTCGCCGGTCATTGCCTCGAAGCTCGGCGCCGACGCCGCCGGCCTCGCTTACGACGCCTTCGAGCGGGCGAAGGAGGCCGGCTCCGACGTGCTGATCATCGACACCGCCGGGCGGCTGCAGAACAAGACCGAACTGATGGCGGAACTGGAAAAGATCGTCCGCGTGCTGGGCAAGCTCGATCCGGAAGCGCCGCACACCGTGCTGCAGACGGTCGATGCCACCACCGGCCAGAATGCGCTCAACCAGGTCGAGATCTTCCGCAATGTCGCCGGCGTCAACGGCCTGGTGATGACCAAGCTGGACGGCACGGCGCGCGGCGGTATTCTGGTGGCGATCGCGGCAAAGCACAAATTGCCGGTCTACTTCATCGGCGTCGGCGAACAGGTCGACGACCTCGAACCCTTTTCCGCAAGCGAGTTCGCCAGGGCGATCGCTGGCGTGGCTTGACGAGCATGATCCCGAAAAGTTGCAGACTTTTTGGATTGGATCGTGCGTAAGAAGGATCCCATGAACCCACCCATCCTCGAACGCGACCTGTCCGATCCGCGACGCAAGGCGTTGAACTCCGGCCTGAAATTCCTGCTCGAACTCGGGCCTGGTCTGGTGTTCTTTTTCACCACCATCCGCGGCGCGTGGCTTGTCGGGAAATTCCCGATCCTCAGCCATATCGGCGAGCCTATCCTGATTGCCACAGCGTTCTTTATGGTGGCGACGGCGCTGTCGCTCAGCGTTTCGTGGATTTTGACGCGCAGCTGGCCGATCATGCCGCTGGTCTCGGCCATCGTCGTGTTTGTGTTTGGTGCGCTGGCGCTGTGGCTGCAGGACAAGACCTTCGCTTTCATGAAGCCGACAATCATCAACAGCCTGTTCGGCATCACGCTGCTTGGCGGGTTGGCGTTTGGCAGATCGCTGTTGGGCTATGTCTTTGATTCCGCCTTCAATCTCGACGCCGAAGGCTGGCGCAAGCTCACTTTCCGATGGGGGCTTTTCTTCCTTTTTCTGGCTGTACTGAACGAGGTCGTGTGGCGCAATTTTTCTGAGGAAACCTGGCTTTATTTCAAGGTCTGGGGCACGATTCCCATTACCCTTGTCTTCACGTTAAGCCAAATGCCGTTGATCCTGCGCCACTCGCTCGAGGACAAGGCCGCCAAGGAAGAGAAAGCCGGCAAATAGAGCAATTCCAAGAAAAGTGTGTAGCGGTTTTCCGGGGAAAAGCGCGTAGCGCTTTCCCTAGGGAATTGCGTCAGAATAGGAGGAGAGGGGCATGGAATTCATCACCACGCGCGACGAGTTGAGGACGATCTACAAGACGCCTCGGCCGACCGACGGTTCGATCCGCAAGGAACTGAAGGCATTGGACGGCCACTGCCGTTCCTTCATCGGCAAGAGCCCCTTCGTGCTGATCGGCTCGTCCGACGGCGCCGGCAATGCCGATGTGACGCCGAAGGGCGACAGGCCGGGCTTCGTAACAGTGCTTGACGAGAAGACCATCGCCATCCCCGACCGGCCCGGCAACAACCGGCTCGACACGCTGGAGAACATCCTTCTCAATCCCTCGATCGGGCTGCTCTTCCTCATTCCCGGCATGAACGAAACGCTGCGTGTCAATGGCGATGCCCGCATCACCGTCGATGCGTCATTGCGTGAGCGGCTGGCGGTCGACGGCAAGGCACCGCAAAGCGTCGTCGTGGTGACGGTCAAGGCCGCCTACATGCATTGCGCCAAGGCCTTCATGCGCTCCGAATTGTGGAAGCCGGAGAGCTGGTACGACCGCGCGACGCTGCCGACGCTCGGCCAGATCCTGCGCGACCAGTTGGCGCTCGCCGATTCGGCCGAGGCGACCGACCGCTGGCTGGACGAGGAATACAGAGAGACCATGTGGTAGTGTGCCCGGCGACGAATCGCTCGAGCCGGTCTCCATTTCCTTGCTCAACATCCTCGCCATCTCTGGCAGCCTGCGCGCCGCCTCGACCAATTCGGCCCTGGTCGCGGCACTCGCGCAAAACGCGCTGCCGGACTGTCACGTCGCCGTCTACGATGGGCTTGGGCGGCTGCCGATCTTCAACCCCGACGACGAAGGCGAGCGAACGCCACCGCAAGCAGCGGCGCTGATCGACGCGGTCACCGCCGCTGACGGCGTCATCGTCTCCTGCCCGGAATATGCCCATGGTGTGCCAGGCGGCCTGAAGAACGCGCTCGACTGGCTGGTGTCGCGCGATGCAGCCGTCGGCAAACCGGCCATGCTGGTACATGCCTCGCCGCGCTCGCTGTTTGCCCGCGCCGCACTTGCCGAGATCATGCGGACAATGTCTTTCGCGCTCTATGAGGAAGCAGCGCTCGAAATCGCGTTGCTCGGCAAGAAGCCGCCGGAGGTGGAGAAAATCCTGGCGGAACCGGAAAACCGGCTGGCGATGCGCAGCGCCGTTTCGGCCTTCGCGGGCTTCATCCGCTCGCGTTAAGTGGCGGCCATCGTGCTGTCGTATCCCAGGGCAGAGCGAACGCGAAGCGAGCGTCGGCGATCCTTCGCGCCCCCCTCTGTCCTGCCGGACATCTCCCCCACAAGGAGGGAGATTGGCCGTCATCCCTGCTTTCGCCAATCTCCAACGTTGAAACAAGGGCCATGCGGCGAAGCTGCCGATCTCCCCCCAAGTGGGGGAGATGCCCGGTAGGGCAGAGGGGGGCGCTGTCCCGCAGGCCTCTCGCAAACTTCCGCACTGCCGCTGTGCTCGTCGAGAAATCAGCCCTTGCCCCTCCGCGTCTCGACGTCGGTCTCGCCGACGAACCAGTCGCGTGCAGCGACTTCCTCGAACACCACCCAGACATCGTTGCTGGTCAGGCCGGTGGCGCCGGTGATGGCCGCCGTCACCTGGGCGGCGATCGCGGCCTTTTTGCCGGCCGGGTCATCGGCAATCACCTCCTTGACCAGGCGGATATTCACGAATGGCATGGTGCCCTCCCTTGGATATGCTTGGCGGCCGTTCAATAGGTTTTGGCGCCGTTGACCATGAGCCGGACCATGTAGAGCGAGGTCGTGCCGGCGATGTAGAGGCAGTTCAGCTTGTTGCCGCCGAACACGCAATTGGCGACGACTTCCGGTACCTTGACCTTGCCGATCAGCGTCCCGTCTGGATCGTAGCAATGGATGCCGTCGGCGGCACTGGTCCAGATGCGGCCGTCCGCATCCAGCCTGAAACCGTCGAACAGGCCGGCGGTGCAGTCGGCAAAGACCTTTTCGCCGGAGACCGTCTTGCCGCCCTGGCCAACAGTGAAAACCCGGATGTGCGCCGGGTTTTGGGCGCCATGCGTGCGGCCGGTGTCGGCGACGTAGAGCTTGCTCTCGTCGAGCGAGAAGGCGAGCCCGTTGGGCCTGACCATGTCGGTGATCACCGCCTCGGTCTCGCCGGTGCCGGGATCGACGCGGTAGACATGGCAGGCGCCGATCTCACTTTCGGCCTTGTCGCCCTCGTAATCGGTATCGATGCCGTAGCTCGGGTCGGTGAACCAGATCGAGCCGTCGGACGTGACCACCGCGTCATTGGGCGAGTTCAGCCGCTTGCCGCGCCATTTGTCGGCGATGGTGATGACCGAGCCGTCATGCTCGGTGCGGCTGACGCGGCGGCCGGAGTGCTCGCAAGTGACCATCCGGCCTTGCCGGTCGACGGTGTTGCCATTGGAATTGCCGGACGGCTGACGGAACACGCTGACGCTGCCGTCGGTGTCATCGTAGCGCAGCATGCGATTGTTCGGAATGTCGGACCACACCACATAGCGCCCGGCCGCAAACCAGGCCGGCCCCTCCGCCCATCGGCAGCCGGTAAACAGCCTGTCGACCTGTGCGTTGCCGTTGAACAGCCGCGAAAAGCGCGGATCGAGAACTTCGTAGAATTCGCTGGTCATGGTTCCTCCCGGTATCAGTCGCTTGGCGAGCCGCGATCAAGCCAGCCTGCGATCGATATGGCAAGATCGATGATGCGTCAGAAGCATTAGGGGAGCGAATGCTGGGCCGGACGGCAGGTCACATCCCGTTAACCGGCTATGCGCCCAGCGCAATGGTGCATTGCAACATCTTATTTTTGCAACGCACCATAACTATGTCATGCTTCGTATCGATCAAGGGAGGAACAACTGGCCGCGAAATGCGGCGCAAAAGGAAACTCGCTATGATCATCGACAGCCTCATGAGCCGCGCTCGCGCCAGCATCGCCAAGCGCCGGCATTACAACCGCCTCGTCGCCGAAATCGACAGCTTCAGCAGCCGCGACCTCGCCGACATGCGCGCCGACCGCTCAGAAATGCTCTATCAGGTCCACAAGCAGATCTACGGCTGAGTCTTCGGTCGACCTATCACGATCGGCGGGCATCAGCCCGGCACGGCCAGCGCCTTCTCGATCTCCGGCAGCAGCAGCGTCTGCGCCGAGTCCGGCGTCAGCGGCCCGACATGCTTGTAGGCGATCTTGCCATCCTTGCCGATGACGAAGGTCTCCGGCACGCCGTAGACACCCCAGTCGATCGCTGTGCGCCCGGCCTGGTCGACGCCGATCGCCTGGAACGGATTGCCGAGATCGCCAAGGAACCGACGGGCGTTTTCCGGCTGGTCCTTGTAGTTCAGCGCTGCCATGACGAAGCGTCTGTCCTGCGACAGCGCCAGCAGCACCGGATGCTCGTCGCGGCACGGCGCGCACCAGGACGCGAAGACGTTGACCAGCGTCACTTTGCCGGCGAACTGTTTTGAATCGAGGCCCGGCAAATTGGTGCCTTCGAGCGCCGGCAGGTTGGTCTGCGGCGCCGGCAGGCCGATCAGTGCCGACGGCACTTCCGAAACGTCGCGCCCGGACAACAGCTGCGCCAGGAACAATCCCGCCAGCCCGAGAAAGACCAGCAGCGGCACCAGCACGATCAGGCGGCGGCGCGCCGGAGTTTCCGTTTCCGTGCTCATGATTTTGCTGCCTTGTCGGAGCGCCGGCGCACGCCGGACGCCTCCAGCTCGGCGAGCTCTCGCTTGCGGCCGCGCTGGTCGAGCAGGATCCAGCCAACCAGCCCGGCCAGCACCACGGCCGTAATGGCATAGGCGGCGGTGACATAAAGGGCGTGCACGCTCATTTTCCCGATCCAAGGCTTCTCACGGCGAAATTCATAGCCTCACCGGCTGTTTGCCGCAATGAACGGGTCTGCGGCAGATTTGCGGTTATCGCAAGCCGAAGGTCACTGCGAAAGCAAAACACCTGATATGTTTTTGATACGCATGTATTGGCACGTCAGGGACAGCCTGACAGCTCCTTCGCAGGTAAGCAGGATTCTACCGGCGTCATCCCACATCCTGATTGCACTGGAGCCATGGCTCTGGAACTTGCGAAGGCTAATGGATTCGACCGCGATGAACTCAAGCCCGAAAGACACGGCATTGAACGCCGCCCATTTGGCGGGAGGCCGGTAGGGGAGGACGGTCGAGATGAAGGAAAGGTGCATGCTAGGCCCGTTGCGGTCCATCTTGGCCCCGGTAACCTCGACGGAGGACAGATCGGGGTAGTTGCCGTAGATGGTCTGGAGAAAGATCGGGTTCTCTATGCGCAGCGGCCACATCAATCCGTTCCGTGCCGCAGCGCCAGCGCCGCTGCCACCGGCCCGAGCACGGCAAGAAACAGGGTCAGCGCGGTAAGAATGAGGAAGGGCTGCAGGAAGGGATCGGGGTCCGCCACCGCGCCATAGCTTGCCGATACGCCGAAGATCAGCACGGGAATGGTCAGCGGCAGCACCAGCACCGAGATCAGCAGCCCGCCGCGCGGCAATGCTACCGCCACCGCGGCACCGGCGGCACCGATGAAGGTGATCGCCGGCGTGCCTACCAGAAGCGTCAGCGCCGTGGCACCGATGCCGATGGGCTCCATGTTCATGAACAGGCCGAGCAGGGGAGCCGCGATGACCAGCGGCAACACGCTACCCGCCCAATGCGCCAGGCATTTCGTCAGCACGGTCAGGGCCAGCATGTGCCGGTCGTTGCCAAGCACCAGAAGATCGAGCGAGCCGTCCTCGCGGTCAGCCTGGAACAGCCGGTCGAGGCCGAGCAGGCAGGCCAGCAAGGCGGCGATCCACAGGATCGCCGGGCCGATGCGGGCCAGCAGCTTCAGGTCGGGACCGACGCCGAAGGGGATGGTCGCGATAACGGCGAGAAAGAAAATCACGCCAGTCAGCGCCCCGCCGCCGGCGCGGATACTTAAGCGGATGTCGCGGAGAAAGAGGGCTAGCATGATGTGAGATGCTTTCGCCCAGGCACCCCCATCACAAGCTCCCTCGCCCCCTCCAGCCCCAGCGGCAAATGCGTGGCCGCAACCACGATCCCCCCACCATCGAGATGCTTCCGCAGTAGCCCGCCGAATCTCTCCTCCGAAGCCTTGTCCAGTCCCGCCGTCGGCTCATCGAGCAGCCACAATGGCCGATGACTGACCAGCAGTTTTGCGATCGCGGCGCGGCGGCGCTGGCCGGTCGAGAGATAGCCGAACGGCAGATGGCCGATGCCGCCCAACCCGACGGTCTCCAGCGCCTCTTCAACACCCCTGGAACCCGCGCCCGAAAAATCGCGCCAGAAGCACAGATTCTCCTTAACGGTGAGTGCGCTCTTCATCGCGTCGAGGTGGCCGAGATAGTGACAGGCCGAGGCGGCCGACGGAAAGTCTTCGCCACCACCTTCGAACCGCACACGGCCTGCCGCCACCGGCAACAGTCCGGCGATGATCCTGAGCAGCGTCGATTTGCCGGCGCCGTTCGCGCCGGTGACGACCAACGCCTGGCCATCCCCCAGCGCGAATTCGATGCCGGAAAATACCGTCTCGCCGCCGCGTTCGCCGCCCAGATTTTCGGCGATCAGCCGCATCCGTTCCCCTTCGCCGAAAGTTCAAGCGCGGCTTCGGTGCGCCGCAGCAAAAATGGCAATTCCGTGTCTAGAACTATTCCAGAAAATTCTCTATATCCGCATCATCCGTGCCAGCGGTCGGCACGGGAACCGAATTTGCGCCGAACCAGCGCGCGTGCCGCCTTGAACGGCCCGGACGCTTGGGAACGGATAGCGGAAATGGCCGTACCCGCACCTTTGCGCGTGATTTGCATGCCCACTGGCGTCCGTTCCCTCCCCGGCAACCGACAGTTAGGGATCGCACGTGTCCAAATCACTCGACAGCTTCAATTGCCGCCGCACGCTGACCGCCGGCGGCGCCGAGTACATCTACTATGACCTTGTCGAGGCCGAAAAGAACGGCCTCACCGGCATCGCTCAATTGCCCTATTCGATGAAGGTGCTGCTGGAGAACCTGCTGCGCAACGAGGACGGCCGTTCCGTCACCAAGGAGAGCATCCAGGCGGTCGCCGGCTGGCTGACAGACCGGGGCACTGCCGGCGTCGAGATCGCCTATCGCCCGGCCCGCGTGCTGATGCAGGATTTCACCGGCGTTCCGGCTGTGGTCGACCTTGCCGCCATGCGCGACGCCATGGCCTCGCTCGGCGGCGACCCGCAAAAAATCAATCCGCTGGTGCCGGTCGATCTGGTCATCGACCATTCGGTCATCGTCGACGAATTCGGCACGCCGCTGGCTTTCGCCCGCAATGTCGAGCTTGAGTATGAGCGCAATGAGGAACGCTACAAATTCCTGAAATGGGGCCAGCAGGCGTTCCGCAATTTCCGCGTCGTGCCGCCCGGCACCGGCATCTGCCATCAGGTCAACCTTGAGTACCTCGGCCAGGTCGTGTGGACCAACAGCGAAGATGGCGAGACCACCGCCTATCCCGACACCTGCGTCGGCACCGATTCGCACACCACCATGATCAACGGCCTCGGCGTGCTCGGCTGGGGCGTCGGCGGCATCGAGGCCGAGGCCGCGATGCTCGGCCAGCCGGTTTCCATGCTGTTGCCCGAAGTGATCGGCTTTCGCCTCACCGGCAGGCTGAGGGAAGGCGTCACCGCCACCGACCTGGTGCTCACCGTCACGCAGATGCTGCGCAAGAAGGGCGTCGTCGGCAAGTTCGTCGAATTCTTCGGTCCGGGCCTGTCCAACATGACGCTGGCCGATCGTGCCACCATCGGCAACATGGCGCCGGAATATGGTGCCACCTGCGGCTTCTTCCCGGTCGACAGCGAAACCATCCGCTACCTCACTATGTCCGGCCGTGACGAAAGCCGCATCGCCCTGGTCGAGGCTTATTCGAAGGCGCAAGGCCTATGGCGCGACGTCGGCTCGGCCGATCCGGTCTTCACCGATCTGCTCGAGCTCGATCTCGGCAGTGTCGTCCCGTCGATGGCCGGCCCGAAGCGGCCGGAAGGCCGCGTGGCACTTGAAGACATTCCGGCCGGCTTCGACAAGGCCATGGAGACCGAGTACAAGAAGGCCGCCGAAATCGACAAGCGCTATGCCGTCGAGGGCACGGACTACGATCTTGGCCATGGCGATGTCGTCATCGCCGCCATTACCTCCTGCACCAACACCTCGAACCCGAGCGTGCTGATCGGCGCCGGGCTGTTGGCGCGCAACGCCAACCGGCTCGGCCTCAAGCAGAAGCCGTGGGTCAAGACCTCACTGGCGCCGGGCAGCCAGGTCGTCGCCGAATATCTGGAGAAATCCGGTCTGCAGAAGGAGCTCGACCAGATCGGCTTCAACCTGGTCGGCTTCGGCTGCACCACCTGTATCGGCAATTCCGGCCCGCTGCCGGCGCCGATCTCCAAGACCATCAACGATAAGGGCTTGATTGCTGCGGCAGTCTTGTCCGGCAACCGCAATTTCGAAGGCCGCGTCTCGCCCGACGTGCAGGCGAACTATCTCGCCTCGCCGCCGCTGGTCGTCGCCCACGCGCTGGCCGGGACCGTGACCAAGGATCTGACCACCGAGCCGCTCGGCGAGGATCGCAACGGCAATCCGGTCTATCTCAAGGACATCTGGCCGAGTTCAGTCGAGATCCAGGAATTCATCGAGAAGAATGTCACGCGCGAATTGTTCGCCCGCAAATATGCCGACGTCTTCAAGGGCGACGAGTACTGGCAGAACGTCAAGGCGCCGGAAGGCCAGACCTATGCCTGGGACGACAATTCGACCTATGTGCAGAACCCACCCTATTTCGCCGGCATGACATCAGGCTTCGGCAAGATCGGCGATATCAAGGGCGCGCGTGTGCTCGGTCTGTTCGGCGATAAGATCACCACCGACCACATTTCGCCGGCCGGTTCGATCAAGGCGGCCTCCCCGGCCGGCAAGTACCTCACCGACCACGGCGTCGGCGTCGCCGATTTCAACCAGTATGGCACGCGCCGCGGCAACCACGAGGTGATGATGCGCGGCACCTTCGCCAACATCCGCATCCGCAACCACATGCTGGGCGAGAACGGCCGCGAGGGCGGCTACACCATCCATTACCCGTCGAAGGAAGAGGAATCGATCTACGACGCCGCCATGCACTACAAGAAGGAGGGCGTGCCGCTGGTCATCTTCGCCGGCGTCGAATATGGCAACGGCTCGTCGCGCGACTGGGCGGCCAAGGGTACGAATCTGCTCGGTGTCCGCGCGGTCATCGCCCAGTCCTTCGAGCGCATCCACCGCTCCAACCTGGTCGGCATGGGCGTAATCCCCTTCGTCTTCGAGGAAGGCACCTCGTGGGCCTCGCTCAACCTCAAGGGCGACGAACTGGTCGAGATCGACGGACTGAGCAACATCAAGCCGCGGCAGAAGATGATCGCCAGGATCACCTATGGCGACGACAGCGTCAAAGAGGTTCCGATCATCTGCCGCATCGATACGCTGGACGAGCTCGACTACTTCAAGAATGGCGGCATCCTGCAATACGTGCTGCGCGACCTTGCGGCTTAAGGGAGTAGGGCAATAAGGGAGTAGGGCAGTAGGGGAAGCAAGGACAAGCACCTACTGCCCTACTGCCCTACTTTGGCTTTCCAAACCGCGCTGTCGCCGCCAGCAGCACGCCGAGCATCAGCCCGTTGAGGATGTGCCACAGGAAATGCGTGCCGAGCGGAAAGCCGCCGCAGACCAGCGGATCGATCATCCGGCAGACGACCGACACGACGAAGATCGCCGAACCCGCCAGATTGTACCAGCCGGCACGATTGCCGCTGGCCGCCACCCAGGCGCCGAAGAAGGCAAGCGCCAGGAAGGGCGGCAGGTAGCCGGTCGTGCCGTTCGACGCTTGGCGCAGCCAGTCCGGCACGGCAAAGGTCACCAGCCCGGCAACGGCGTAAAAGGCGACGAAGATGACGATCGCCTTGCCCCATTTCATCCCGAGAAAACGTCGCAGGTTGAACAGCGTGTAGGCCAGCGTGAACCCTGCAATCGGCAGCACGTCGGCCAGGATCATTCCCCTTGTGGCAAAGGTGTGGAACAGCGACGAGCCGACGCCGATCGCCACCACCCACCAGGCCAGCACTTCGGCGAAGGCGCCGGTGCCGCGCTTGCGCACCTGCCAGACACCCCATAGCCCGGCGGCAAAAAAAGCCAGATTGCTCAGCGCATTGAGCGGTTCAGCCCAGAATTCCGGCCCCGTCCGTTCGCAATAGAGGTCGACCGGCGCCAGGAGAGATTGCCACATGCTGATTGCCGCCCGAATCGCTTCCATCGTGAAGTGCGCGTCCACCTATTGCGCCCTTGCCAGCGGTTGCAACGGCAAAATTTCACCGCAACGTGACTTCCCGTTGACTGCCGCTTCTGCCACATATTTCGACAATCAGAACAAAGCCGGCATCACCGGCGGGATCGGAACGGCCATGTCATCTCGAAGACCATTGCGGCTTGCGGCCGTTGCGCTGGCTCTGTCGGCGTTTGCCGGAAGCGCCTTCGCCGAGCAGGCCGACAAGCCATTAGGCGTCGTCGAGCTCTTCACCAGCCAGGGATGTAATTCCTGTCCGCCGGCCGACGAATTCTTTGCCGAGCTCGCCGCCAAGGAGAACATCGTCGCGCTCGCCTATCATGTCGACTATTGGGATTACCTCGGCTGGCAGGATACGCTGAGCCGCAAGGAAAATACCGAGCGGCAATATGAGTATATGCGCGCCTTCGGCAGCCGTTCCGTCTACACCCCGCAAGCCGTCATCAACGGCCGCAGCCATGTCAATGGCGCCAGCCGCAAGGAAGTCGACGGCGCGCTGGCCCGCATGGAGAGGGTCGGCGAAGGCATGCGCGTCGGCATCAAGGTCAGCCGGACCAGCGATCGCGTCATGATCGATGCCGGCGACGCCGTGACCGGCCCCGCCGACGCGCATGTCGTCATCGTCTATTTCAACCCGCCGCAGACGATCAAGATCGGCAAGGGTGAAAACACCGGCCGCAGCATGACCTACTGGAACGCCGTCTCCAGCATCCAGACCGCCGGCATGTGGCACGGCAAGGCGCAGCGCTACGAACTGCCGATGAGCGAGATCGCCAAGAAGGGCGGCTGCGCCGTGCTGCTGCAGTCGGTCGGCAAGGACGGCGTGCCCGGTCCGATCCTGGGTGCAGCCTTTATCCGCAAGCCTTAGATGGAGCGCTCTCCCTTCTCCCTTGTGGGAGAAGGTGTCGCCGAAGGCGACGGATGAGGGTGTTCCAGGGAACGCCAACGCCTCACTCCGTCCAACACCCCTCATCTGTCTCGGCGCTGCGCGCCGATCCACCTTCTTCCACAACAAGGGGAGAAGGGATAGCCGCGCTCAAGCCTCCGACGACAGCCTATCCGGATGGATCGCGCCGCCACGGCTCCAGCCAATAAAAAACCGGCGTCAGCTTGCTTCTGACGCCGGTCATTTAGGTTTTGGGATCGTCGCACCCGATCTTTCCAAGGAAAGACCGAGGTTGGTTCGATCCGACGCAGACCCGTGGGCGGGGGGCTTGGGGTTTACGAGCCGGTGCCGGACCGAACCGTCTCAGGCAACGCCGGTAAATTCGTCGGACATTGGGGCATGAGCACGGATAAAAAAAGGCAGGATTGTGGCGAAGCATCACCAATTCCAACAGGCGTTTCGCAAACGTGACTGGACGTTGGAGAAACCGCGCGGTGCTGCCGTTGCCCGGCCGGGCCTTGCAATTCGGCAACGAAAGCGCCAACTTTGGTCGGCGTACGATTCATTGCGAGGATCCAGGCATGACTGATCGCAGCAGCGGGACGGAGGATGGGGACGCATCCGCAATATTGATCCCGCTGCACGAGGCAAGACACGAACGCCTCGACCAGCCGGTGCGGTTCGACCGCCGCGAACTGGACCAGATCCTCAGGCTCTACGGCCGTATGGTCGCCGCCAATGAATGGCGCGACTATGCTATTGACCATCTCACCGACCGCGCCGTTTTTTCCGTCTTCCGTCGCACCAGCGAAGTGCCGCTTTTCCAGATCGTCAAGGATCCGAAGCTGGCGCGCCGGCAAGGCGCATTCGCCGTCATCGCCGCCGGCGGACGCATCCTCAAGCGTGGCCAGGAACTCGGCCGGGTGCTTGGCGTGTTCGACCGAACGCTGAAGCTGGTCGAGGCGTAACCCCTTATTTTTGTTTGCGGAACTTCCGCTCGGGCAGCGATTGCGGATCGGGCGGGACCGACGCTCCACCGTTGATCGGCAGTTGCATGAACACCGTGTCCAGCCAGCGTCCGTGCTTGTAGCCGGAGCCTTCCAGGCGGCCGGAATGGTGAAAGCCGAGCTTCTCGTGCAACCGCACCGAGGCGCTGTCGGGCCGGCCATCGCCAATCACCGCGATGATCTGGCGAAAGCCCGCCGCCTTGGCTGCCTCGATCAGCCTTTGCATCAGGAGCAGCCCGACGCCCTGCCCCTTGGCGTCGGGCGCGACATAGACGGAATCCTCAACCACGAAGCGGTATGCCGGGCGCGGCCGGAAAGCGCCGGCATAGGCATAGCCGAGCACAATGCCGCCTTTTTCCGCCACGAGATAGGGAAAGCCACCCGCTACCAAACTGTCGAAGCGCGCTCCCATCTCGATACGACTTGGCGGGTCGAGTTCATAGCTCGCCGTGCCGTTTGTCACCGCGTCGGCATAGATTTCCGTGATCCGGTCGAGATCGGCCGACGTCGCGGCCCGCAAGGTGATGCTGCTCATAATTTATGCACGTCGTTCATCTGCCCTATATCACAGCAAAAGCCGGCACAAAAGAAAAGGGCGGCCATTGGGCCGCCCTTTCCAAACTCGCTGGAGTCAGACCATGATCCCGAAAAGTGGAAACCGGTTTTCGGAACAGATCATGGTCAACAAAGAACGCCGTACTAGCGACGGTCGCCCATGAACTGCAGCAGGAACATGAACAGGTTGATGAAGTCGAGATAGAGCCTCAGCGCGCCCATGATCGCCTTGCGGCCGGCGACATCAGTCTCGTCACCCTCGAAATACATCTCCTTGATGTTCTGCGTGTCATAGGCGGTGAGGCCTGCGAAGATCAGCACGCCGATCGCCGAAACGGCGAAGGAAAGCGCCGACGACTGCAGGAAGATGTTGATCACCATCGCGATGATCAGGCCGACCAGGCCCATGACCAGGAACGAGCCGAACGCGGAAAGGTCGCGCTTGGTCGTGTAGCCGTAGAGCGACAGCCCGCCAAACGCGGCGGCGGTGGCGAAGAAGGTCTGCGAGATACTGGCGGTGGTGTAGACCAGGAAGATCGACGACAGCGACAGGCCGACAAGGCCGGCGTAAACCCAGAACGTCGTCTGCGCCGCCGAAACGCTCATCGATTGGACCCGGAACGACAGGAACATCACCGCTGCCAGCGGGGCAAAGATCACCAGCCATTTCAGCGGCGAGCCGAAGATCGCGTAGCCGAACGAGGTCAGCATCTCGCCGCTTGGCAACGTGGCAACCGCCGAGGCGGGATCGCTGGTGGTGGCCAGCATGATTGTGCCGACCGCGGCAAGGCCGGTGATGAGGAGGCCAAGCCCCATCAGGTTGTAGACTTTGATCATGTAGGCGCGCAGGCCCTGGTCGATGGCAGCATCGACGCCGGCGCCGGGCACGGCGCGCGTCTGATAATTGCGAACGGGATCAGCCATGGAAATCCTCATATTGCTTCTGCCCCGTCCGGTGTCAGGTCCTTTTGAACCCAGGCGCCGCTGGCGGGGCTCCAGCATGCCTGCGCCGAAATATGATGGTTCTTGGCGTAAAGGACAAGACCGTAACCGGACGTAATGCTCCGTGAAGTGCCGGAGATCCGGTTTTATTGGCCTTGCCGGTCGAAACATTAACGAGATTTAATCAAAACCGGCTCTGGCTCAAAGATTCCGCAGCACCGGCGCCGCCTTGTGGCCCAGCACCCGCCACGTGCCGGCCAGGCCGATACCCACCGTGACCACCAGTGAAAAGCCGATGGTCGCCACGGCTACCTCGGGCATGAAGTGCGATGGCAGCGTCATGATGCGCGCGACGACGTACCACGCCGCCACACCGCCCGCCGCCAGCGCGAAGATCGCGGTCGCAAGGCCGATCAGCATGTATTCCAGCGAAAAGGCCGCGATCAGCGTTTTCCTGGTCGCACCCAGGGTCTTCAGCACCACCGCGTCGTGGATGCGGGCCCGGTTGCCGGCGGCGAGCGCCCCGGCCAGCACCAGCACCGAGGCGATCAACGCCACGCCCGCCGCGGCCCTGATCGCGGTGCCGAGCTGCACCACCAGCCGGTTGACGATGTCGAGCGCGTCCTTGACCCTGACCGTCGTCACCGCGGGAAAAGCCCGGGTGACGGCATTGAGAAGATGCGCGTCGTCGGCCGCCGACGCATTCGTCTCGGTCAGCGTCGCCAACCAGCCATGCGGCGCCCCGGCGAATGTGTTGGGCGAGAACACCATGACGAAATTGATGCCCATGGTTTCCCATTCGACCTGGCGGAAATTGGCGATCTTGGCCGTGATATTGCGGCCGAGCACGTTGACGGTGATGGTGTCGCCGAGCTTCAGCCCGATCTCCTTGCCCTCCTCGGCGGAAAACGAGACCAGCGGTTCGCCGGAATAATTCCCCGGCCACCAGCTGCCCTCGGTCAGCGTTGCATTCTCCGGCAATTGTGCGTCATAGGTCAGCCCACGGTCGCCGCGCAGCACCCAGGCGCCTTCGGCCGGAACCTTGACCTTGTCGACATCGACGCCGTTGAGCGCCATCACCCGGCCGCGCAGCATCGGCACCTTGATCAGCGTGCCCTGCGGCGCCTCTTTGCCGACCAGCGCGGAGAAGGCATCGACGTCGCCGCTCTGGATATCGACGAAGAAGAAGTTCGGCGCCCGTTCCGGCAGGCTGCCGGAAATCTGCCGCCTGAGATTGCCATCGATCAGCGCCAGCGTCACCAGGAGCGTCAGCCCGAGACCCAGCGACAGCACCACGGACGGCGTCAAGGCGCCAGGCCGATGGATGTTGCCGATGGCGAGCCTGAGCGCCGTCGAGCGCACACGCGGACTTCTCTTCGCCGCCCACTGCACCAGCGTACCGACGACACGCAGCACCAGGAACGAAAAGACCGTGGCGCCGACGAAGATCGAGGCAATACGGCGGTCGCCGGAAAACAGGATCGCCAGCACCGCGAGCAGCAGCGCGATGGCCATTGCCGCGGCGACATAGAGCGGGCGGGGAAAACCGCGGCCCTCAAAACCCATTTCGCGAAACAGCGCCGTCGCTGGCACGTCGCGAGCACGGCCGAGCGGCAGCAGGGCGAAGGCCAGCGTCACCAGCAGCCCGAACAGCGCTGCCATGCCGAGGGCGCCGGGATAGAACCCACCTTCCGCCGGCACCGGAATAACCGACTGGAGTGCCGCGCTGGCCGCGAACGGCATCAGCGCGCCAAGCACAAGGCCCAGCGTGATACCGAGGGCGGCAATCATCAGGATCTGCACCAGGTAGACGGCAAAGACGAACCCGCCCGAAGCCCCCAGGCTCTTGAAGGTGGCGATGACGCCGCGCTTGCCGTCGAGATAGGCACGCACCGCATTGGCCACGCCGACGCCGCCGACCACCAGCGCCGTCAGCCCGACCAACGTCAGGAATTGCGAGAACCGCTCGATGTTCGAGGACAGCGCCGGCGCTGCGTTGCTGCGCGTGCGGATCGACCAGCCGGCCTGCGGGAACTCTTTCGCGGCCTGCTCCTGGATCGCCTTGATCTGTACTTCAGTGGTGCCGCCGGGCAGGCGGACCTTATAGGCGTTCTCGACCAGGCTGCCCGGCTGGATCAGGCCTGAAGCGGCAAGCCCGTCGGTCGACACCATCAGCCGCGGCGCAAAACCGAAGCCATCCGACACCGCATCTGGCTCGTTGACCAGCTTGGCGCGCAGCTCGAATGTCGCGCTGCCGAGCTTCAACCGGTCACCGATGCCAAGGTTCAGCCGCTCGAACAGAAGGTCCGGGGCGGCGGCGCCGAAGACACCGGATTTTTCGCCGAACAAATCCTCTCGCGACAGCACCGGCTGGGTCTCCAGCGCGCCATAGAGCGGATAGGCGCCGTCGACCGCCTTGGCCTCGACCAGCGCCTGGTCGGAGCCGTCCTCGAGCCTCGCCATCGAGCGCATGTTGGCGCTGTGCGAAACCGTGCCAAGCCGGCCGAGGAAGCTGCGTTCGGCTCTGGTCGGATCGCGCTGGTTGATCTGGAAGCGGAGATCGCCGCCGAGCAGCGTCTGACCCTGGTCGGCAACACCGGCGGAAATCGCCTGCGCCACCGAATTGACGCCGCCGATTGCCGCGACGCCGAGCGCAATGCAGGCAAGGAAGATCAGGAAACCGGACAGCCCGCCGCGCATTTCGCGCAGCGAGAACTTGAAGGCCAGCCTCAGCGTTTGCGACAGCGGCATCAGGCGGTCACCTTGCCGGCCCTGGAGGCCGGCTTGGATGCGTCCTCGATCAGCCCCGACCGCATCGACACCTGGCGCGAGCAGCGCGCCGCGAGCACCGGGTCATGCGTGACCAGCACCAGCGTCATGCCGCGTTCGGCCGCCTTGGCGAACAGCAGGTCGGCGACGTGCCGTCCCGTCGCCTGGTCGAGATTGCCGGTCGGCTCGTCGGCGATCAGGATGCGTGGCGACGGCGCCAGCGCCCGGGCGATCGCCACGCGCTGCTGCTCGCCGCCAGACAATTCGCCGGGATAATGGGTGATGCGATCGCTAAGGCCGACCGCCGCCAGTTCGCGCGCCGCCACGCCGAACGGATCGGCATGGCCGGCAAGCTCAAGCGGGACGGCGACGTTTTCCAGCGCCGTCATATTGGGGATGAGGTGGAACGACTGGAACACGATGCCGATGTTTCGCCCTCGAAACGATGCGATCTGGTCTTCGCTTTTGCCGTTGAGCAGCTCGCCGGCAATTCGTACCGCACCCGAATCGACCCTTTCAAGCCCGGCCAAAACCATCAGCAATGTCGACTTTCCCGAACCCGAAGGTCCAACGATGCCTGTCGCTTCGCCGCTCGCCACATCAAGGCTGACGCCCTTCAGCACATGCACCGAGGATGCGCCTTCGCCGAGCGTCAGCGATACGTCTTTCAGCGAAATGACGGCTTCTTCCAAAATCAAATCGTCCTATATGGGGGAAAGAGGGCTAGAGCATCCGATGCTCGACAAAGACGAAAACCTGCCTTCGCCAACAGATGTTCCTGGTCATATGGGGCCTGCCGCATGGCTTTCAAACACACTTTTGCCGCAGCCTTCGCCCTTTTCCTCGCGATCTGCAGCGCCATTTCGTCGGCGCGCGCCGAGCCCTTCACCATCGTTGGCTTCGGCGACAGCTTGATGGCGGGTTATGGCCTTGGGCCGGGTCAGGGGTTCACCGAAAAGCTGCAGGCCGCGCTTCGCGCCAAGGGCTACGATGTCACGGTCGCCAATGCCGGCGTTTCCGGCGATACGACGAGCGGCGGCCTGTCGCGGCTCGACTGGTCGGTGCCGGACGGCACGCAGCTGGTCATCCTGGAGCTCGGCGCCAACGACATGCTGCGCGGCGTTTCGCCCGCCATAGCGGAAAAGAACCTGGACGCCATGCTGGCAAAGCTGAAGCAGCGCAAGATCGCCGTGTTGCTGGCCGGGATGCGCGCGGCGCCGAATCTCGGCGCCGATTACCAGAGGGCCTTCGACGCGACCTTTCCGAGACTGGCTGAAAAATACGGCGTGCCGCTCTATCCTTTCTTTCTCGAGGGCATCGCCGGCCAATCCGTCCTGCAGCTCGAAGACGGTCTTCATCCAAACGCCCGAGGCGTCGACCGCATCGTCGAGGGTATCCTGCCCAGCGTGGAGAAGACCATTGAAGCGATCCGGGGCAATTCCTGAAGGCGAGGGTTCGCCGCCGCAACACCTTCCGCGGGGGAAGCTTTTAGGCAGGCCTGCGACCAACAAACCCCTTGCCCCGTTTGAATATCGATGATTCGCTAGGGGCAAGAGTTCGATTCGAGGACAGGAGGCTTGCCATGCCGCGTCTTTTTACCGCCCTCGAAATACCGCGTGATGCCGCTCTTTCGCTGTCCCTGCTCAGGGGCGGCCTGCCCGGAGCCCGCTGGATCGACGTCGAAAACTATCATCTGACGCTGCGCTTCATTGGCGATGTCGAGGGCCATGTCGCCGACGAAATCGCCAACGCGCTCGACCGCGTTCACCGCCCGTCCTTCCCGCTGACGCTGTCCGGCGTCGGCGCCTTCGGCCAGAAGAAGCCGCATGCGGTGTGGGCCGGGGTCGCCGCTTCGCCCGATCTTTCCGCTCTGCAAAGCGAAATCGAGCGCATCTGCCAGCGGCTCGGCATCCCGGCCGACCCGCGCAAGTTCATGCCGCATGTGACGCTGGCCCGCCTGCGCAATGCGAGCCCGCTCGACGTCGCCCAGTATCTGTCGGCGCGCGGCAATTTTTCGACGCTGCCGTTCCGGGTCGGCCGCTTCGTGCTGATGTCGTCGCGCGACTCGGTCGGCGGCGGGCCTTACGTCGTCGAGGAGGCTTGGCCGCTTTCAGGTGCCGACAACCGCGTCGCCAGCCGTTTGGCCGGCGCCGCCGACGCTTCGCGGATCATGCGGTAGACGGACATGGCCAGGGAGAAACTAGCAAAAGAGGCGATCAGCGCCGAACTTGCCGGCCTCGACGGCTGGTCGCTGGCCAAGGATGGTGGTTCGATCAGCCGCAGCTTCACTTTCAAGAATTTCTCGGAAGCCTTTGCCTTCATGACCCGCGTTGCCCTGGCTGCGGAGAAGATGGACCACCACCCCGACTGGTCGAACGTCTACAAGACGGTAAACGTGACCCTCAACACCCACGACGTCGGCGGCCTGACCGCGCTGGATTTCGATCTGGCCAGGAAGATGAACCGCTATTTCGGCACCTGACGTTATCTGCACCTTGCAGCGAGGTTCGGCTTTCACCACATTTTGCCTCGCGGTCACGCGTGAAGTCACGCGACGGCGGCAAGGAGAGGTTGATGGCGCAAAAATCCGGTTTTGATTTCTTCGGCCTCGGCAGCAAGCTGGGCAATGAGAGCGAAGTACGCGAAAAGTTCTGGCGTACGGCGAAGAAGGCTGCCCGGCAGATCCCGTTCATGGAGGAGGTGGTCGCCGCCTATTACTGCGCCATGGACAAGAAGACGCCGCTGCGCGCCAAGGGCACATTGCTGGCTGCGCTCGGCTATTTCGTGCTGCCGACGGACGTCATCCCCGATTTCATCTTTGGGCTTGGCTTCACCGACGACATCGCTGTGCTGACCGCGGCGATCACAACCGTCAGCGCCCACATCACGCCGGCGCACCGGCTCGCCGCCAGGCAGGCCATCGCCGACAAGAGCTGAGCCGGTACGGCGCAAAAAATCGCGCGGGAACCGACTTTCCGGCCGTCAAAGCCACCGCCGCACCCGCGTCTTGTAGGCGCGATAGGCGTCTCCGAACTTACGCTCGAGATAACGCTCTTCCGGCGCGATGACGCCCGTATTGATCACCCACAGCAAGGGAATGACGAGCGCGATACCCCAAAGACTTCCGGCCGCGACACCGAGGCCCAGATAGATAAGGGTCGCTCCCAGATAGAACGGATTTCTGGTCCACCGATAGATACCGTCGACGACCAGCGCCGTCGTTGGCAAGGTCGGTGGTATGTTGGTTCCAGCGGCCTGAAAGCGGCCCGCCGCCATAAAGATGAGCACCAAGCCGCACACCGCGAGCACGGCGCCGGCCAGATAGCGGGCGAGGGCCTGCCCGGCCATGACCGGGAGCGGCGCGAGCACCTCGAGCACGGTTGCCGCCGCCAGGAAGCCGAGGAAGATCAAAGGCGGCAGCGCAATGACCCCCGCCACGTCGGGCGCGCCCGGTCCGCCCGCCACCTCTCCGCCATCCGACCGGGGCACCGCGCCGCTGGCCACCGCGCGGACGGCGACACGAATGCCGAACACGATCGCCAGGACGACTGTGCCGCCCGCCAGGATCAGAACTGTCTCGGAAATGGCCATGGCCAAATCTCCCGTAAGCCGCCAAGGAGGGCACCCTGGCCGAGTGCCGTGGAGCCGAACGCAGACATATACCGCCTGGCGGGAAATTCGTCACGTAGCTCTCAGAAAAGCGAGAATCGCTGCAAGACCTAGCTGCTTGAAAAGTCAAACTCTTGCCGTTTTCGTGGCCTCCAAGTCGCGGCAGGGACATTGCGCCAGCCGCTTTTTCAAGCGGCAGCGCGAAGACGGCGGCGGTTTCCTGGCGTGAACATCCTTTTCTCAGGGGAAATTCACCGTTTGGTAACCCAGATTAAATCAAAATGAAGCGACGGGCAGGACGCCGAGCCGGCCTGCCGCCGCACCAGTGGAATACGGGAAAAGCGATGCGCGGATTGATTGCTATAGTTTCCAGCCTGGCCCTGGTGGCCTTGACGGCGCCCGCGCTGGCGCAGTCGGCAACCAAGATCGGCCAGCACAATGCCTGGGGCACCTACAGCTACCAGGCGTCGGGCGGCGGCAAGGTCTGCTATGTCCTGACCGTGCCAACCGACAAGCAGCCGCCGACGCTCGATCATGGCGACATGTTCTTCTTCGTCAGCCAGCGGCCGGGGCAGCAAGTGTCCTACGAGCCGCAATTCATCGCCGGCTATACCTTCCAGGAAGGTTCCAAGGCCACCGTCACCATCGACAAGAAGTCTTTTTCGATGTTCACGCGCGGCAAGTCGGCCTGGGTCGAGAACGCCGCCGAGGAGCCGGTGCTGATCGCCGCGATGAAGACCGGCACCGACATGAAGGTGTCAGCCAAGTCCGGCCGCGGCAATACCACCACCTACGTCTTCTCGCTGAAGGGCATCTCGGCGGCGCTGGCCTCGATCGCCAAGTGCAAGTAAAGTCCTCGTCCGGGACGTTCACGACCTAACACAGCGACGTAAAGAACCAGTGTTCGTGCGGTCTTGCCTTCTCTCCTGTGGGAGAAGGTGGATTGGCGCGCAGCGCCAAGACGGTTGGGGGGTGCTGGACGGAGTGCAGGGGATGCCAAGCTGGAACACCCCTCATCCGACCGAGCTTCGCTCGGCCACCTTCTCCCACAAGGGGAGAAGGAAGAACCCCCTGCATGACTCCGCCATCAACCTGTGCTATGCGCCGCGCTTCATTTCGGGCACGATGCTGTAATCGGCCGCAAATCGCTTATATTGGCGCAACAATGACCCTTTCATTCGATCTTACCGCCGAAGGCGCGCGTGACGCGTTGCGCACCCGCACGACGCCTGAAAAGCCGTCGCTGATCGGCTTGACGCGCGCCGAACTCGGGGCCGCCCTCGTCGCCGCCGGCATCGTGCCGGAGCGCCAGGCGAAGATGCGCGCCCAGCAGCTCTGGCACTGGATCTATGTGCGCGGCGTTTCCGATTTTGCCGGCATGTTCAACATCTCCAAGGATTTGCGCGCCGCACTGGACAGGCATTTCACCGTTGCCAGGCCCGAGATCGTCGAGGAGCAGATTTCCTCCGACGGCACGCGCAAATGGCTGTTCCGCTTTCCGCCGCGCGGCGCCGGCCGGCCGGTCGAGATCGAGACCGTCTACATTCCCGAAGAAGGCCGCGGCACGCTCTGCATCTCCTCGCAGGTCGGCTGCACCCTGACCTGCTCCTTCTGCCACACCGGCACGCAAAAGCTGGTGCGCAACCTGACGGCGGAAGAAATCCTCGCCCAGCTTTTGACAGCTCGCGACCGGCTCGGCGATTTCCCCGACCGCGACACGCCCGACGGCGCCATCGTGCCGGCCGAGGGCCGGAAAGTGTCCAACGTCGTCATGATGGGCATGGGTGAGCCGCTCTACAATTTCGAGGCGGTGAAGAAGGCGCTGCTGATTGCATCCGACGGCGACGGGCTTTCCCTGTCGAAGAGGCGCATCACGCTGTCGACCTCGGGCGTCGTGCCCGAAATCTTCCGCACCGGCGAAGAGATCGGCGTCATGCTGGCAATCTCGCTGCACGCTACCAATGACGATCTGCGTGACCTTTTGGTACCGATCAACAAGAAGTATCCGCTCAACGAGCTGATCGCTGCCTGCCGTGCCTATCCCGGCCTGTCCAACGCCAAGCGCATCACCTTCGAATATGTGATGCTAAAGGACGTCAATGATTCCATCGAGGACGCCAAGGCGCTGATCAAGCTGCTCAAGGGCATCCCGGCCAAGATCAATCTGATCCCGTTCAATCCGTGGCCGGGCACCAACTACCAGTGCTCGCACTGGGAGACGATCGAGAAATTCGCCGACTACATCAACAATGCCGGCTATGCCTCGCCGATCCGCACGCCGCGCGGCCGCGACATCCTCGCCGCCTGCGGCCAGCTCAAATCGGACTCCGAGCGCATGCGCAAAGTCGACCGGCTGGCGCTGGAAGCGATGATGATCGCAGGGCACGGCGAGGCGTGAATCGCGTCGTCGCCTATCTGATCCGCTTCGCCGTCATCCTGATCGGTTATGGCGTCGCCTCGCTGGCGGCCAGCGCATTTCTCAATATCATGTTTCTGGCGTCCCTGGGCTACACGCCGGAGCAGGCACCGCCGGCGGCGACGGCTTCCCTCTATTTTTCCGTCCCCTTCGTCGCGCTGTTCGTCGCCTATTTCGCTTTCATGCCGGCGGCGATCGCCATCCTGGTTTCCGAAATCCTCGGCCGGCGCGACTGGCTGTTCTATGCACTGGCGGGCGCGGCGGTGGCGGCGGTCTTCCTCGGCTTCGTCCACCAGACGAACGACGCCAATTTCGAGGTTACCAACACAAGCGTCATGCTGGCGGTGATCGGCTGCGGCATGGTCGGCGGTATTTTCTACTGGCTGAGCGCCGGCCGCTCGGCTGGGAGCTGGCGTCAAATCGGACGCCCTATTTCGCCTGGGCCGTCAGGATCTTGAGCGCGAAGGCCGAAAAAACTCCGGCAAACAGATAGTCGACGACGCGCGTCACGCGCGGGCTGGCTTTCATCGCCGCCGAGAATTTTTCCGCCGCCAGCACCATCGGCGCTGTCACCGGGACCGACAGCACGACGAACATCGCGCCGAGGAAGAACAGCTTTCCCGGCGCATTGGGATCATGCGCGGAGACGAATTGCGGCAGGAAGGTCATGAAGAACAGGATGATCTTCGGATTGAGCAGATTGACGCCGAGCCCCGCCGCCCAGCTGCGAACCAGCGATATCTGCGGCCCGCTCTTCTTCTCCGGTGAAAACGCCGACCCTTTTGTGATCGCCTGCCAGGCCAGGAAGACCAGATAGCCGGCGCCGAAAATCTTCAGCACGAAGAACGCCATCGGCGAGGCGACGATCAGCGCCGAGACGCCGACCACCACCAACGTGGTGTGGATCAGCGTGCCGCACAGCGCGCCGGCCATCGAGGCGAAGCCGGTGGCGCGGCCCTGGCTCAGCGTGCGCGACACGAACAGCGTCATGTCCGGCCCAGGCGTAATCGCCAGGATCACCGTCGCGATGGCGAATTGGATAAGCGTAGCGTTGTCGGGAATGAAGGACATTGGCGGCCTCGGACAAGAAGGCGCAGCCTATAGCGCAGGCGCCTCGCCGACGCCAGCATCTCGCCGCCACGGCGTCTGGTCCAGCGCTTGCGGCTCCCAGGCGCCTGTTCCTCCCTTGCGCAGCCCCGAAACGCCGTGATACCTCGCCCGCAAGAATCCTGTCGCGGAACCGCCCACCATGTCGAAAGCAAAAGCCGTCAAGAAAGTCGTGCTCGCCTATTCTGGCGGCCTTGACACCTCGATCATCCTGAAATGGCTGCAGACCGAGCTCGGCGCCGAGGTCGTGACCTTCACCGCCGATCTAGGCCAGGGTGGCGAACTGGAGCCGGCTAGGCGCAAGGCCGAGATGATGGGCATCAAGGATATTCGCATCGTCGATGTCCGCGAGGAGTTCGTATCCGATTTCGTCTTTCCGATGTTCCGCGCCAACGCTGTCTATGAAGGCACCTATCTGCTCGGCACCTCGATCGCCCGGCCACTGATCTCGAAACATCTTGTCGAGATCGCCAGGGAGACCGGCGCCGATGCGATCGCCCATGGCGCCACCGGCAAGGGCAACGATCAGGTGCGTTTCGAACTCTCGGCCTATGCGCTCAACCCCGACATCAAGGTCATCGCGCCCTGGCGCGACTGGTCGTTCAAGTCGCGCACCGATCTGATCAATTTCGCCGAGCAGCACCAGATTCCGGTGCCGAAGGACAAGAAGGGCGATGCGCCGTTCTCGGTCGACGCCAACCTGCTGCATTCCTCCTCCGAGGGCAAGGTGCTGGAAGACCCGTGGAGCGAGCCGCCGGAATTCGTCCACCAGCGCACCATCTCGCCGATGGATGCGCCGGATGAGGTCACAGAGATCGAAATCGAATTCCTCAAGGGCGATCCCGTCGCGCTCAACGGCAAGAAACTGTCGCCGGCAACGATGCTGGCGGCGCTGAACGATCTCGGCCGCGACAATGGCATCGGCCGGCTCGATCTGGTCGAGAACCGTTTCGTCGGCATGAAATCGCGCGGCGTCTACGAGACCCCCGGCGGCACCATCCTGATATCGGCCCACCGGGCGATCGAATCGATCACGCTGGACCGCGGTGCCGCCCATCTCAAGGACGAGTTCATGCCGCGTTATGCCGAGCTGATCTATAACGGCTTCTGGTTCGCGCCCGAGCGGCTGATGCTGCAGGCGATGATCGACAACAGCCAGGAAGACGTCGAAGGCATCGTGCGGCTGAAGCTCTACAAGGGCAACGTCATTGTCACCGGCCGCAAGTCGAGGAAGACGCTCTATTCCGACGCGCTGGTCACCTTCGAGGACGACCGCGGCGCCTACGACCAGAAAGATGCCGAAGGTTTCATCCGCCTCAATGCGCTGAGGCTGCGCACGCTGGCGGCGCGTGGTCGTAAAGGCTAAGTATATATTCATGAAAATCCTGCTTAGCCTGGATCCATACTCTTAGTGAGCTAATGTAGTTGTTTCTAATGACAGCTGCAGAGCTTTTCTTGCTTGACCTCATGGCCGGATTGTCCAATTGTTTTTTTGGGCAATGGGGCTGTAATAATGCGACTTGGTCTTTTGATTTTGACGGCGATGATCGGCATTCTGGCGGGCTGCCAGACCGGACAGGACATCACGAAGAAGGATCCCCAGGCGGGATGCATCGCCGCTGTCGCTACATGGACCATTACGTTCAAACATGAGATCGCAGCCTTCATGGGCGTTTCTCAGGAACGCATGCCGAGCCTCTTCTGCCGGCGCTTGGGCGATGCGGTGCGCAGCGGCCGAATTGGCTTCTCCGACATAAACAGCCTTCAGCTCGACCAATCCACCGACATCTGGAAGGTCATCAAAGGCAAGTGACAGGTCGGCGATGGTTAGTTTGCGACGCGCCACGCGACTTCCGCTGATGTTGCTGGCGGGCCTGGCAGCAGCCGGAGCGGAGGAATTCGATCCCACCTCGCTCGACCTCGCCGCGCTGATTGAATGCAGGGCCGACGTGCCGGCCTATAACGGATTCGCCTTGTGGCTGAGCGGTGAGCCCGGCGCGGCGGAAAAACTTGGCTGGAAGGAAGTCACCGCCGGCAATCCTTTCCTCAGGCAATACGAGCTGCCGGCCACGGTCGGCGTCTTCGGGCGCGAAACGGCGGCCGTCGTCCTTACCGCGACCGGGCCGATGGCGGTGTTTGACGATGTTTCCGCGCCCGATCTCGCTCGAGCGCTCGGCGTCACAGCGCAAATCTCGACACCGGACAAATTCCTTGGCGAGAAGGTGCTCGTCGAAAGCAGCGAGGAAGCCGACGGCATGACATTTTCCACGCACATTGCGCTCAATGTCTCAACCGTTAATTCACATCCCGGCAAGGTTCTCGCCGGCTGCTCCTACGCGCTCGACGTGAAATAGAAAGCCCGGCGCATGGCCGGGCTTTCTGTCGAATCATTCTATCGAATAGAGATTTCTGTCAGTCGGCATCGATGGCTGTGGCCATGCGGGCGATGGCCTGTTGATAGACGCTAGCGGAATTCCAGCCAGCGATTGCGCCCATATTCGCCTGCGCGCTCGCTCCGGCCCGCCAACCATGGCCCTTGAGGAAGTTGGCCGTGGAAGCCAACGCAGTGCTCTTGTCGCGCAGATTTTTGTTGCCGACGCCATACGTCAAAACATTTCCGGGCAGGAACTGCGTGTGGCCGATCTCGCCATGTGCGGCACCGACCGACGAGGCGCTCAACGCTCCGCGATCGACCAGCTTCAGGGCTGCAATGGCATGGGGATAGAAGAACTCCGGACGGCGGCAATCATAGGCGAGCGTTAAAATGGCAGAGACCGTATTCTGGTTGCCCATGGCGGAACCGAAGCCCGTCTCCATACCCCAGATGGCGATCAACACACCCGGCGACACGCCGTAATTCCGTTCGATCTTGTCGAACAGCGCCGCATTGGCCTTCTTCAGCGCACGGCCCCTGGCAATGATCGCGGACGCGCCACGGCGCTTCATGAAAGCTTCGACCGAGCCGCTGAAAGCCTTATGGATGGCGCGGTCGACGGAGATCGTCTTTGTCGCGTAGGTTGCGCGAGCCAGAGCGGCCAGACCCTTCGAGCCGACACCGTCGGCCTTGGCCTCCGCGGCAAACTCCGGTTTCCACGCCTCGAAGCCGGCGCCGTTTTTGCCACAACTGGCCGCCGCCTGCGCGCCCGTCGCCAGCGCAAGCACCGCCACCACCGTGGCCACTACAAACATCTTCCCCTTGGCAAGAAATGCCATGCTGCTCTCCTGGTTGCCTGAATCACGTTCCCAATTGCGAATTTGCCAGCGAAACACCTGCTTGTCACTGTCCCGGCGCTGCGCCGATGCACTCAATACAGCAGGAACTTCAAATCCACCACACTGGCGGATGCCCGGGAATTTGCCTACGATCAAGTAATTATTGTGGCGGGGACAGAATAAGCATGAAAGACGTTGATGTCGTGATCGTCGGCGCCGGTTCGGCCGGACTTTCGGCTGCCAAGACCCTGCGCGCCGCCGGTTTTTCCTTCAAATTGTTAGAAGCGATGAACCGCGTCGGCGGCCGCGCCTGGACCAGCGACCAGCATTTCGGCGTGCCGTTCGACATCGGCTGCGCCTGGCTGCATGCGGCAGACCGCAATCCCTACTTTCCCGAGGCGAAAGCCGCCGCCTGGACGCTTCATCACCACGACATGAATGTCGATCATCTCTACTACCGCGAGCGAAAGGCAAGCGAAGCCGAAGAGGCCGCGATGAAGGTGGCCGACGCAAGACTGCTCGAACTGGTGGCGGCACGTCAGGTGAGGGAAGGCGACGATGACCGCCTTTCGGCATTGCTCGCCAAAGGCCACGCGCCGCGCGCCGCCGCAACCTTCGCGGGGCCGATGGATTTCGGCGCCGACGAGGACGAGATATCGATCCGCGACTTTCAGGCCGCCGCCGATCTCGATCCGAACTATTTCACCAGGGAAGGCTTCGGCACGCTGGTTGCGCGCTTCGGCGCCGACGTGCCGGTGGAGCTGTCGACGCCGGTGCGCAAGATCCTCTGGGATGGGCCGGGCGTAGCCTGCGTCACGGATCGCGGTACCATCCGCGCCAAGGCTGTCATCGTCACCGCCTCGCCGGCAGTGCTCGCCTTCGAGGAGATTGCGTTCTCGCCCGCACTCCCCGATGGGCATTTCGCTGCCTTCTTCGATCTGCCGATGGGCATGCTGACCAAGCTGCCGGTCGAAATATCCGGCACGAGGCTTGGCTTGGAGCCGTTCGACGATTTGCTGATCGAGCGGCTGGCCCGGCACGACATCTACTTCCTCTGCTTTCCCTTCGACTTCGATTTGATGGTCGGTTTCGTCGGCGGCGATTTCGCTTGGGAGATGTCGGCGGCGGGCGAGGCGGCCGGCATCGACTTCGTCGTCGACCGGCTCTGCGGCATCTTTGGCGGCGACGTACGAAAGCATGTCGGACGCGCAATGATGACCAATTGGGGCGCTGAGCGGTTTGTGCGCGGCGCCTATGCGGCGGCGCGGCCCGGCCGCTCGCAAGCGCGCGCCACGCTGATGCAGCCGGTGGCGGAAAAGATCTTCTTCGCCGGCGAGCATTTGGCCGGTCCGCTGATGCAGACCTGCGGCGGCGCCAGATTGTCGGGCGAGGCAGTGGCCAGGGAGGTCGTGGCCCAGCTTGCGGCAAAATAGCATCGGCCGGCAGGAACGTGGGCCGGTGACAGGCGTTTGGCCTTGTCCTGTTCGCCTCGTCCTCCGCATTTCGAATGATTTGAGACGCCAATGAAGCTTTTCGACTGCCCGCATTGCGGCCACCGTCTCTATTTCGAGAACGCGCAATGCCTGAACTGCGCCAGCCTCGTGCTCTATGATCCCGAGCATGCGCGTTTTGTGCTGTCCGGCATCGACGACATCTTCCAATGCACCAACGCCGACGAATGCGCCTGCAACTGGATGGCGGAGCCTGGCCACGCCTTCTGCCGCGCCTGCACGCTGAACCAGCTGATCCCGGATCTGTCGGTCGACGGCAATCGCCGCCGCTGGATCCGTGTCGAGGCGGCAAAGAAGCGTGCCGTCTATTCGCTGCTCGCCTTCGGCCTGCCGGTCGCATCCAAGCAGAATCCCGGCGACGAGATCGGCCTCGCTTTCGATTTTCTTGCCGATCCTATCGGTGGCGGTCCCGGTGGCGAGCGTATCCTGACCGGCCATGACAACGGCCTGATCACGCTCAACGTCGCCGAGGCGGACTCGGCTGAGCGCGAGCGGCGGCGCGTCGAGATGGGCGAGAACTACCGCACGCTGCTCGGCCATTTCCGCCATGAGCTCGGCCATTACTATTGGGACCGCCTGATCCGTGACGATCCGCAAAAGCTTGCCGGTTTTCGCGCTTTGTTCGGCGACGAACGCGCCGGCTACGAACAAGCGCTGAAGACCTATTACGCCGATGGCGCGCCGCCCGACTGGCAGCAGCGCCATATCTCGGCCTATGCGACGTCGCACCCGTGGGAGGACTGGGCCGAGACATGGGCGCATCACATGCACATCACCGACACGCTGGAGATGGTGCATGCGCTGAATTTCCCGCTCGGCCGGCTGGAGACCGTCGAAGCCAACGAGCTGCCGCGCGCCGATACCGGCGGCGAGCTGCAGCCGGCACCATCGGAACCCGCCACCAGGCCGGAGCCTTTCGAAAAGATCCTCGACCGCTGGCTGGTGCTGTCGGAAGCTTCCAACTCGATCAACCGCTGCATGGGCCTGCCCGATCTGTATCCCTTCGTAATCTCCGACGTGGCGGCGCAAAAGCTTGCTTTTGTTCACGAGCTTTTGACTGACCTGCCGAAAACTATTGGAACAAATCGTGAGCCGGCGGAGGCTTTTTAGCCGGAACGCATGCCGCTTTGCTTCGTTTTCGGTCCCGAGGGACTGTGAAACGGAGAGAAAACCATGAAACGCATATTGTTTCCGGCGGTGGCCGGAGCGCTCATAGCGATGTCGGGCTCTGCTTTGGCCGAAACCGCCGTCTCGGCCATCACCGATCTCAATGTACGCGCCGGCCCCGGCCCGCAATATCCGGTCATCGGGGTACTCGCGGCCGGCCAGTCGGCGACGCTCGACGGCTGCATCGCCAACAGCAAATGGTGCACCATCGCCGAGGCCAACGGCCAGGGCTGGGTCTATTCCGACTATGTGACGGCCGATTTCGGCGGCAGCCGTGTGGTCCTGACACAGCGTCCGGCCGGCGCCGACATTGCCGTCGTGACACCGCCTGCCGATAGCGCCGAATATTCCGACAGCTATACCGGAGCGATCGTTGCCGGCGAGGCGATCGAGCCCATCCGGCGGCCGCCGGCGGAAATCCGCACCTATGTCGAAACGAACCGGCTCGATCCGGTCTATCTCGAAGGCGAGGTGGTTACCGGCGCGATGTTGCCCGACACCGTCGAGCTGCGCGAGATACCCGATTATGATTATCGCTACGTCTATGTGAACGGCCAGCCGGCGCTGGTCGATCCGAGCAGCCGGCGTATCGTGTACGTCGTGCGCTGACGCGCAAAACAGGGCGGTCGCCCTGTAATGGCGGCCGCTCACACCCCGACATTGCCACAAGCCGGCATTGCCGCTGCAATACCGGTTTCCACTTTTGCGTCCGATGCTCTAGATCATGCGAGCCGAAGCACCAGCCAGCGAGCCCGCGTGACGATCGACCCGACCGCCTTCCAACAGTACCGGCACACCGCCAACGAGAAGACCACTTTGCCGCGCCTTCTGCTTGGAACGGTCGTCGTCATCCTGTTCTGGCTCGGAATCACTGCCGCCGTGCTGTTCGGCGGCACCTATGCCTTTGCCGTTTGGCAGGCGTCGTCTGGCACCGCCCCGCCAGGTGGAGGAGCGGTGCAGGATTTCATGGCCTCTCCAGCGGGCATCCTCGCGGCGCTGGCTTCGTTTGCCGGAATCTGGCTCGGCCTTTGGGCTGCCATGCGCTGGATCCATCGCGAGAAGCTGACGGCCCTGATCGGCGTCAGCCGGCGCATTTCATGGTCGGGGTTCCTGAAAGGGCTGGCCGCCGTGCTGATCACCTCGCTGCTTTCCGAGATCCTGCTTTACGGCCTGCAGCCCGATATTGCGCGCGGTACGATCGGCCTGTCCTCGTGGCTTTTGTTCCTGATCCCGATCGCTGCGCTGACCTTTCTGCAGACCTCGTCGGAGGAGATGCTGTTTCGCGGTTATCTGCTCAGGGGCCTGGCGAGCCGGTTCCAGAACCCTTTCATCTGGGCGCTGCTGCCGGGATTGCTGTTCACCTCGCTACATTGGAGCCCAGGCTCGAGCGCCGCGATCAATGCCTGCGTGCTGGCCTCGATCGCCGCCTTTGCGCTGCTGCTGACGCTTCTGGTCTATGCAACCGGCAATCTCGGTGCCGGCTTCGGCGCCCATCTCGGCAACAATCTGACCGGCTTCCTGCTGATTTCGCACCAGCAAAGCTATAATTCCTTCGCCCTGTTCAACGCCAAGCCGCTCGAAGCCGCCGGCTGGACGACTTCAGACGCCGTCCTCATCGCCGCGATCGGCATCGTCAGCAGCCTGTTGACCGTTCTGCTGCTTTTGCATCCGCGCTCCCCGCTGAAGGTCGAGCCGGATATGGCGCGCGCCAGCAGCGTGCGCTGATGCGCCTTGCCTGGTGGTCCTGAGCATATTTGGCGCAAAGCCTGACCAAAGCTTGACTCCGCGGCCGATTTCCTGTCTACACGCCGCGAAATTCCGCGACGAGTATTCCTCCGAGCAAACCGACCGGGACGCCGAAACCTCTTTGAGGTGAAGTGCTGTAAATCGATCCCGGAGGCCAACACCCGGCAGCGCTGTGCGCCCCCGGGTGCTTTTTGGCTTTGGGCTTTTGCCCGGACCGGCTTTTGCTTGGACAGCTGGCGCGAACGCATTACCTCTCGGGCATCATCCGGGTGCCAGGGAAAAGGAAAAAGAATGTTTGAATCGCTACAGGAACGTCTTGGTTCGATCCTGAACGGCCTCACCGGCCGCGGCGCCTTGTCGGAGGCGGATGTCTCGGCGGCGCTGCGCGAGGTGCGCCGCGCGCTGCTCGAGGCCGACGTGGCGCTGGAAGTGGTGCGTTCCTTCACCGACAAGGTGCGCGAGAAGGCCGTCGGCGCCGCCGTGGTCAAGTCGATCAAGCCCGGCCAGATGGTCGTCAAGATCGTCCATGACGAGCTGGTCGAGATGCTCGGCGCCGAGGGCGTCGCCATCGACCTCAATGCGCCGGCTCCGGTCGTCATCATGATGGTCGGCCTGCAAGGTTCCGGCAAGACGACGACCTCGGCCAAGATCGCCAAGCGGTTGGCCGAGCGCCAGAACAAGAAGGTCTTGATGGCCTCGCTCGACACGCGGCGTCCCGCCGCGCAAGAGCAGCTCCGTCAGCTCGGCGAGCAGGTCAAGGTCGCGACGCTGCCGATCGTCGCCGGCCAGACGCCAGTCGACATCGCCCGCCGCGCCGTGCAGGCGGCAAAGCTCGGCGGCCACGACATCGTCATCCTCGACACCGCCGGCCGTACGCACATCGACGAGCCGTTGATGGTCGAGATGGCCGACATCAAGAAGGTGTCGTCGCCGCACGAGATCCTGCTGGTTGCCGATTCGCTGACCGGCCAGGACGCCGTCAATCTGGCGAAAAGCTTCGATGAGCGTGTTGGCATCACCGGCCTCGTGCTGACCCGCATGGACGGCGACGGTCGCGGTGGCGCAGCACTCTCGATGCGCGCCGTCACCGGCAAGCCGATCAAGCTGATCGGCATCGGCGAAAAAATGGACGCGCTGGAGGAATTCCACCCCAAGCGCATCGCCGACCGCATCCTCGGCATGGGCGACATCGTCAGCCTCGTCGAAAAGGCAGCCGAGAACATCGACGCCGAGCAGGCGGCGGCGATGGCCAAGAAGATGCAGTCGGGCAAGTTCGACCTGAACGACCTCGCCGGCCAGCTTCAGCAAATGTCGAAAATGGGTGGCATGGGCGGCATCATGGGCATGATGCCGGGCATGGGCAAGATGAAGGACCAGATGGCCGCCGCCGGTCTCGACGACAAGATGTTCGGCCGCCAGCTCGCCATCATCTCGTCGATGACCAAGGCCGAGCGCGCCAATCCCGATATTCTGAAGCACTCGCGCAAGAAGCGCATCGCCGCCGGCTCGGGCACCGACGCGGCCGAAATCAACAAGCTGTTGAAGATGCATCGCGGCATGGCCGACATGATGAAGGCGATGGGCGGCAAGGGCAAAGGTAGCGGCCTGATGCGCGGCATGATGGGCGGCCTCGCTTCCAAGATGGGGCTCGGCGGCATGATGCCCGGCATGGGCGGCCAAGGCGGCATGATGGGCGGCGGCATGCCCGATCTGTCCAAGATGGACCCCAAGCAGCTCGAGGCCTTGCAGAAGCAGGCACAGGCGGCCGGGCTCGGCGGCATGAAGGGCCTGCCCGGCGGCTTTCCCGCTGGCGGTGGCCTGCCTGGCTTGCCCGGCGGCATGAAGCTCCCTGGTTTGCCGGGATCCGGCGGCGGGCTGCCTGGCCTCGGCAAGAAGAAATGAGGGCGCCATGAACGAAGAAAAGGACATGGCTGACGCGCGCGCGGCGCTGGTCAATTATCGCGCCTCGATCGACAACATCGACGCGGCGCTGATCCACATGCTGGCCGAGCGCTTCCGCTGCACCAAGGCGGTCGGCGTGCTGAAGGCGGAGCATGGCCTGCCGCCTGCCGATCCGGCACGCGAGCAGCAGCAGATCGCCCGTCTTCGCCAACTGGCGAAGGACGCCCATCTCGACCCGGATTTCGCGGAAAAATTCCTGAACTTCGTCGTCCGCGAAGTGATCCGCCATCACGAGCAGATCGCCGCATCCAACGGCATAACGAAAACCGGCTGAGGACCAGCCACCAACCGATCAACCAAATCAGAGCTTTTTAGGAGAAAAGAAATGCCACTGAAAATCCGACTGGCCCGTGCGGGCTCGAAGAAGCGTCCCTATTACCACGTCGTCGTCGCCGATGCCCGTTCGCCGCGCGACGGCCGTTTCATCGAGTCGCTTGGCTCGTGGAACCCGCTGCTGCCCAAGGACGGCGAACGCGTCAAGGTTGACGCCGAGCGCGTCAAGCATTGGCTGTCGCACGGCGCCCAGCCGACCGACCGCGTGCTGCGCTTCCTCGACGAGGCCGGCCTCGCCAAGCGCGAAGCCCGCGCCAACCCGAAGAAGGCCGAGCCCGGCAAGAAGGCGCAAGAGCGCGCAGCCCTGCTGAAGAAGGCGCAGGAGGAAGCTGCAGCCGCTGTTGCCGCCGCTTCCGCCGCGCCGGCCGAGGCGGAAGCCGCCAGCGCCGAATAAGTCATCGATTGCCCTTCACAAAACGGCTGACCAGTCACAAAACGGCGGGCCTTTGCCCGCCGTTTTGCTGTCCATCCGTATGATGCGGCCCGATCAATAGCCTTCCGGGCAACTCGCAACGTAGACACGGCCATTGCGATCGCGATAACGGCACTGGCCGCTTTCGCTGGCACGGCCGATCAGCGCACCGGCCAAGGCGCCGGCCGCACCGCCGATCACCGCGCCCTTGGTCGGGTTGCCGGCCACTGCGGCGCCGACCGCCGCACCGCCCAGGCCACCAACGGCCGCGCCTTGCTCAGTACGGGAGCAGGCACCGAGCGGCACCAGCAGGGCCATCAAGATCATCACCTTTTTCATTGTCGTTCCTCTCCAACAGGGTGCCGTCCTCGCCGCTGCGCCCCCTAACTCGCAACCAGCCAATTTGATCCAAAGAAGAAGATCGGCAGCAGACCGGGCGGCGCTCGATTTGATCCAAAGAGAAGAAAGGCGGCGGCAGACAGCGCCCTCTCTGGCGGCGTGGCCGCCATCGAACGGCTTTGGAAGTCGCTGCTATTGGCTGAACGGGATCAGCGCGCGCACCCTTGGATCGCGCAGATACAGGCCGCCCCAGAGGATGGCGCCAAGGTAGACGCCGAACAGCATATGCGAGAACAAAGGGCTGCCGATACGCACATGCGTGGCGATGGCGCCGCCGAGATAGGCGGTGAGCAGGATGGCGCCGAGCACCGAGGTGCGCGGCAGTACATAAAGTGCTGTCGAGACCAATCCAATGATGCCGAGCATGCGCGAGACATTGGCATCGGCTGGCCAGCCGAGCTGCACCATGGTCTGGGTGACGATTTCGAGCGGCGGTAGCTTGATGACGCCGTCGAAGATCATGAACAGCACGATGACGGCGCTGAGCACGCGACCGGCCCAGAGGGCGCGCGGTGAGACGGATGCTGCCTGAGACTTGGTCATTGATGTTCCCTCCGGTCGTTGCGAGCACTGGCTTTTCTGCCAGCTCGAACCAAGGACGCGTCCCATGACGGCCATCCGACATGCCTCCAGTGCTTTTTCACTCCGGGGACGGCGACCTTGGATGTGCAAGTTCAGCCAGCAACCAACCTGGCCAAGTCCACCTTGCGAGGTGAGGTGGAGGGCGTTATTGGAAATCCGTAAGGGTATCTCCCGAGCGCTCGACGGCAGCAGCCGCCTAATCGCACAACGAAAGTAAGCGATGGCCGGAGAGACCGACCTGAAAAAGTTGCTGGCGGCAATGACGCCGGAGTTGCTTGCCGGCGTTCATGTCTTCACCACGTTGCCACCTGATGCGGCCGTTCCCGACCAGCTCGATCCGGTAATGCTGTTTCGCGAGCACGAGGGCATGACGCTGATCGTGCTTGAAGACCAGGCCAAGACCGCTGGCCTGAAAACCGTGTTCCGCTGCCGGATGCTGACGCTGAACGTCCATTCGTCGCTGGAAGCGGTCGGCTTCCTCGCCGCCATCACCGCGCGGCTGGCCACCGCCGGCATCGGCGTCAATCCGGTCTCGGCCTTCTACCACGATCACCTGTTCGTGCCCGCCGACCGGGCGGAGGAGGCGCTGGATGTTTTGCAGAAACTCGCTGCGGACGCCGCACGATAAGGATCAATGCCTTCGGACGTACAAAATGTCGGGCAATCGCTCTTCATTGTTCGTGCCGTTGCCCAAAGCTTCCGCGCGAAAGCCATGGCGCTCGTAGAAGCGCCGAGCGCCTGAGTTCGACTGAAAGCAATGCAATTTCACAACCGGCAAATTCGCGGTTGCTTGTGTCAGCAGCCGGGCGCCGATGCCTTGGCCAGTCCAGGCAGGATCCAGATAGAGCTGCTCGACCCATTCTCCTGCAACGGCGACAAAGCCAACAATGGCCGCGTCGATTTCGGCGACCGTCACGTGCTGCTGCGCCAGCACGGTGCCGCTGATGAAGGCCACATCCTCATCCGGTGTATGCAGGACCGGCATCCAGTCGAACGACGAAAGCGCTGCGCGCATGATCCTGGCAATTGCGCCTGCGTCCGACCCGTTAGCCGGACGCAGCGCGATTTTAGTCGCAATGCTCATCTCACAAGCCTGCGACCGCGGGCCGCCGGCCGTCCGGCGCCCCCGCGGAGGGCCAGCCGCGAAGCGGCGATGCGGCCCGTGAGCGAGAAGTTATGCCGCCTTCTTCTTTGGCTGGATCAGCCCGCGCTCGACCAGCAGCTCCGCGATCTGAACCGCGTTGAGTGCCGCGCCTTTGCGCAGATTGTCGGAGACGATCCACATCGACAGGCCGTTGTCGATGGTCGAATCCTCGCGGATGCGCGAGATGAAGGTGGCGTCCTCGCCAGCCGATTCCAGCGGCGTGATGTAGCCGCCGTCCTCGCGCTTGTCGATGACCTGGCAGCCCGGCGCCTCGCGCAGGATCTCGCGCGCCTCATCGGCGGTGATCGGCTTCTCGAACTCGATGTTGACCGCTTCCGAATGGCCGATGAACACCGGCACCCGCACGCAGGTCGCCGTCAGCTTGATCTTGGGATCGAGCATCTTCTTGGTCTCGGCCACCATCTTCCATTCTTCCTTGGTGAAGCCGTCGTCGAGGAAGACGTCGATATGCGGGATGACGTTGAAGGCGATGCGCTTGGTGAACTTCTTGACGTCGACGGAATCGGCGACGAACACCGCCCGCGTCTGCGTGAACAGTTCGTCCATGCCTTCCTTACCGGCGCCGGAGACCGACTGGTAGGTGGCGACGACGACGCGCTTTATGGTGGCGAAGTCATGCAGCGGCTTCAGCGCCACGACCAGCTGCGCCGTCGAGCAGTTCGGGTTGGCAATGATGTTCTTGCGTGTGAACAGCGAAATCGCATCCGGGTTCACTTCGGGAACGATCAGCGGCACGTCCTGGTCGTAGCGGAAGGCCGATGAATTATCGATGACGACGCAGCCCTGCTTGCCGATCTTCGGCGACCATTCCTTGGAGACGTTGCCGCCGGCCGACATGATGCAGATGTCGGTGTCGGAAAAATCATATTGGTCGAGCGTCCGGACCTTCAGCGTGCGGTCGCCGAACGACACTTCCGTGCCCTGGCTGCGCCGCGAGGCCAGCGCCACCACCTCACTCACCGGAAAGCCGCGCTCTTCCAGTATGTTGAGCATTTCTCGGCCCACATTGCCCGTGGCGCCGACGATCGCAACCTTGAAACTCATCGAAATCTCCTGTCCCTCTCCGCTCGGTTTCTGGAGAAACCCGCCGGCCAATGCGGGTTTCACCCCGGGCCGGACCCGGGAGAGGGTGGTTAGGCCAAGGGAATCAGACCGTTTTGGTGGTCGTTTTACCGGTTTTTTTGACCAAGAACGTGGTTTTGCTGGAACGGAAAGGCGCACCGAGACGTCCGGCCCAATGGTTCGCATTGGGGCCGGGGATGTCGAAGGCAAGAAGCGCCATCAAAAGGCCGCGCATCGAAAACTATCCCGTTCGGTGCCGGCTTTTACGCGGTTTGCGTAAGGAGTCAATCGCAACCAGGCGGATCGCCCGCCCTGTACAACGAGGGCGGCACGAAGTACGAACGGGCATCGTTTGGCTCGTGGCGCCCGTCGTGGCGCTTGCCGACATCAGACCCGTCGCCGGGCATTTAAGAATCCGAATTTCGAAAGAAGCATATGTCCAACTTCGAAGCTATTGTCCCCGTGCTGGCAAAGGCGCTGGAAAAACGCGGCTATGTCGAGCTGACACCGGTGCAGAAAGCGGTTCTTGAGCTCGGTCAGGCCGATGCGCTGGTTTCAGCCCAGACCGGCTCCGGCAAGACCGTCGCTTTCGGACTGGCCTTGGCGCCGACGCTGCTCGACGGCGCGGAGCGCTTTTCCCACGCGGCGGCACCCCTGGCGCTGGCCGTGGCGCCGACGCGGGAGCTGGCCCTGCAGGTGACGCGCGAGCTGGAATGGCTCTACGAGCTGACAGGCGCCACGGTGTCGTCCTGCGTCGGCGGCATGGACATGCGCACCGAGCGACGCGCGCTGGAGCGTGGCGCCCATATCGTCGTCGGCACGCCCGGCCGCCTGCGCGACCACATCACCCGCAATTCTCTCGACATGTCGGCGCTCAAGGCAGTCGTGCTCGACGAGGCCGACGAGATGCTCGATCTCGGCTTTCGCGAGGACCTGGAATTCATCCTCGACGCCGCCCCTGCCGAGCGCCGCACGTTGATGTTTTCCGCGACCGTGCCGCGCTCCATCGCCACGCTGGCCAAGGGCTACCAGCGCGATGCCGTGCGCATCTCGGCCTCCGGCGAGGAGAAGCAGCATCTCGACATCGAATACCGGGCGCTGGGCGTCGCGCAGGCCGACCGCGAAAACGCCATCATCAACGTGCTGCGGTACTATGAGGCGAAGAACGCGCTGGTGTTCTGCAACACGCGTGCCGCCGTCAATCACCTGACAGCACGCTTCAACAACCGCAACTTTTCCGTCGTGGCACTGTCCGGCGAGCTGAGCCAAAACGAGCGCAGCCACGCGCTGCAGGCGATGCGCGACGGCCGCGCCAAAGTCTGCATCGCCACTGACGTCGCGGCGCGTGGCATCGACCTGCCCAATCTCGAGCTGGTCATCCATGCCGACTTGCCGACCAACCCGGAGACGCTTCTGCACCGAAGCGGGCGAACGGGACGGGCGGGGCGCAAGGGCGTCAGCGCGCTGATCGTGCCGAACAATGCCCGCAAGCGCACCGAGCGGCTGCTGCAAAGTGCCGGCCTTGCGGCGACCTGGGCGAGCCCGCCCTCGGCCGACGACGTGATCCGGCGCGATGACGAGCGCATTCTCGCCGACCCGGTCCTCAGCGAGCCTATGAAGGATGAGGAGCGCGGCTTCGTCCAGGCGCTTCTCGATCAGCACGGGCCGGAACAGGTCGCCGCAGCCTTCGTACGGATGTGCCGCTCCAGCCGCTCGGCGCCGGAGGACCTTCTCGACGTCGCACCGTTCACGCCGTCGGGCGAAAAATTTGCGCGCCGGGACGAGGCACCGAGCCGCCGCGACGATTTCGGCGACAGCGTCTGGTTCTCGCTGTCGGTCGGACGCCGGCAGAATGCCGAGCCGCGCTGGCTGATCCCGATGCTGTGCCGGACAGGCGGCATCTCCAAGCGCGAGATCGGCGCCATCAAGATGCAGCCGGAAGAAACCTTCGTGCAGATCGCGGCGGACTGGGCCGAGCGCTTCCTCGCCGCGATCGGCCCCGACCGCAAGCTGCAGGGCAACATTGCGGTCAAGCGGCTGGACGGCACGCCCGATCTGTCGCGGGCCGGCTATCAGGAGCCGCGCCCCGACAAGAAGCCCCACCGCGGCAAGCGGACATTCGATCAGAACACGCCCAAATTCGAGAAGCGCGCACCGGCTGACCAGCGCCCGGCATTCGAGGCAAAGCCCTGGGCCGGCAAACCGGCCAAGGCGAAATTCGAAGGCGGACCGGCGAAACACAAGAAATCGAAGAAACGGCCGGGGTGAATAGTCTGCCCCTTCCATTTCGCGCACGCCCCTTGCGGTCTACCGGAACTTTGCACAGTCTGGGGCAGGGCAATGGGGTGGGCAGGACATGCGCGGCGAAGTTCTTCACTATGACGAGGACCAGGCCTTCGGTTTCATTACCGGGGCCGATGGCAACCGCTACAGCTTCGCGCGCGAGGACTTGCGCCGCCAAGCGTCGGTTGCCGGAGGCACGACCGTCGAATTCCAGCCGGCTGGCGGACGGGCACGCGATGTTTTTTCGATCCACGCCCAACCTGCCAGTGCACCCGCCCGTGCCTCCGCTGCAACCGCCGCCCCATCTCAGGCCGGCAATGCGCCCGCGGCACGTCAGCCGCAACATTTCGGCCGTTCCGCTGAAAATCAAACCGCCGAATCCACCGGCCTGTGGAGCTACTTCTCGCGTGGCCTGACCGAAAATTATTTCAACTTCGCCGGCCGTGCCCGCCGCAAGGAATATTGGGGCTATTGCCTGTTCTGGACGATCGCGCTGATCGTGGCGATAGGATTCGGCGTCTTCATCGACGACGCCATGGGCAATCTCGACAACAGTGAATTGCCGGCAGTGACGGTCGGCCTTTGCGGCCTCTTCCTGCTGGCGACAGCCCTGCCGTGGTTCGGGCTCAACGTGCGCCGCCTGCACGATATCGGCCTGACCGGCTGGCTCTTCCTGCTTTTCCTGATCCCGACCTTCGGCACCGTGATCATCCTGATCTTTGCGCTGATCCCGACCCAGCCGCGTGAAAACCAGTGGGGTCCGGTGCCGGCGGGTGTCCAAATCTAACCGCGGGAGTGCCGCCGCATCGGCGGCAGTCGCCCAGCGGACGTCGACCTACACAGGATCAGCCCAGGAACTTGGCGATGATCGCGTCGCCCATCTCAGCGGTGCCGACCTCGGTCATCCCCGGCGAATGAATATCCCTGGTGCGCAGGCCGTCGTCGAGCACGGCGGCGATCGCACCTTCGAGCTTGTCGGCTTCAGTCACCATGCCGAAGGAATAGCGCATGCACATGGCGAAGGAGGCGATCATGGCGATCGGATTGGCGATGCCCTTGCCGGCGATGTCGGGCGCCGAGCCATGCACCGGCTCGTAGAGCGCCTTGCGCTTTTTTGTCTTGGCATCCGGCGCGCCGAGCGAGGCCGACGGCAGCATGCCGATCGAGCCGGTCAGCATGGCGGCGATGTCGGACAGCATGTCGCCGAACAGATTGTCGGTGACGATGACATCGAACTGCTTGGGCCAGCGCACCAGCTGCATGCCGCCGGCATCGGCGAGCATATGGTCGAGCTTGACGTCGGCATACCTGGCCTTTTGCGTCTGGCTGACGACCTCGTTCCACAGCACGCCCGATTTCATCACATTGCGCTTTTCCATCGAGGTGACGTGGTTCTTGCGCGTGCGTGCCAATTCGAAGGCAACGCCCGAAATGCGCTCGATCTCGAAAGTATCGTAGACCTGGGTGTCGATACCGCGCTTCTGGCCGTTGCCGAGATCGATGATCTGCTTCGGCTCACCGAAATAGACGCCGCCGGTGAGCTCGCGCACGATGAGGATATCGAGCCCCTCGACCACCTCCTGCTTGAGCGAGGAGGACGCCGCCAGCGCCGGATAGCAAATGGCGGGTCGAAGATTGGCGAACAGCTCCATGTCCTTGCGCAGCCGCAGCAGACCCGCCTCCGGGCGCACCTCGTAAGGCACGGCATCCCATTTCGGTCCGCCGACGGCGCCAAACAGCACCGCGTCCGCCGCCATTGCCTTGGCCATGTCGGCATCGGAAATCGCCGCGCCATGTGCGTCGTAAGCGCAGCCGCCGACAAGGCCCTCATCGGTGACGAAATCGCTGCCGAGCTTGTCGTTCATAGCGGCGATCAGCTTCTTCACCTCGGCCATCGCCTCGGGGCCGATGCCATCGCCGGCAAGCAGGAGAAGATTTTTCGAAGCCATGTGGAACCGTCCTGTGTCGTGAGCCGCGGCCTTGCTAAACGCCAAGCAGCCGGCGCGCAAGCCTGCGGTTCAGAGCATCGGACTCAAAGTGGAAACCGGTTTTGGGAAAATCCGATGCTCAAGACAAAACGCCTACAGATGCGAAAGGATATTGACCAGCCTGCCGAACGGGTCGCGCACGAAGAAGCGCCGCACGCCCCAGGGTTCGTCCGCCGGACCGTATTCGATGGCAAAGCCGGCCGTCCTCATGCTTTCAAGCGCGGCATCGACGTCGTCGACTTCGATAGAGATGTCCGGCACCGGCGTTCCTGATCCCCCTTCGGCCATGAAACTGACCTGTACGGACATCGTCTCTTGCGAGCCATAGGTAGCGATCCAGCCCATATCCATCTTGAGATCGAGGCCGAGCACATCCCGATAGAAGGGTTTTGCCGCCGCGATATCCTGCGTGTCTATGTTTGCAACGATGCGTCTGACCTTCACCATGGGCCGATCCTCGTGCTAACCGTATCGTTGTCACAACCGTGACAGGTATCAGGCTGTGCGCCGCAGCGCCGTCACCTCGATCTCGATCTTCATTTCCGGCTTGTTGAGCTGGCACACGATCATCGTCGCTGCCGGCCTGATCTCGCCAAACGCCTCGCCGAGGATCGGGAACACCACATCTACGAAAGCCGCATCGGTGATGTAGTAATGTGCCCGCACCACGTCAGCCATTTCGAAGCCGCCATCTCGCAACGCCTTGGCGATCGTCGTCAGGCAATTGCGCGTTTGTGCCTCCACGGTCTCCGGCATCGACATGGTCGCATAATCGTAGCCGGTCGTTCCGGACACGAAACACCAGTCGCCCTGCACCACGGCGCGCGAATAGCCGGCGGTCTTTTCGAAGGGCGAACCGGTGGAGATCAGTTTTCGCATGGGTCCTCCGCAAATCGTCGCGGATATCTTGCAGGGAACGAGCCGATCCCGCCATGGGCCAGATAGAACTGACGGTTGTTATGAGTCTCCCGCCTCGACAAAGCCCTCTCGTCCAAGGCGTGGTGGTCACTGCGCTTTGCAAAAGTACCTAATTCGCCGACCCCAGCGCCTTGTCCAGCGCTTCCTTGACGTCGGCCGGCCATGTACTCACCGCTGGCCACGCGTCCGGCTCGGGCTTGTCGCCGCGGCGGGCGAAATAGAGCTTGTGCTTGACCGGGTCGACCGCCATGAAGCCGTCATTGCCGCCGCAATCATGCGGCACGCAGCCGCTGGCAAAGAAGGCACCCGACGCGGTTTTTTCCGTGCCGCCGCCGACCAGCAGGCTGGTCGCCATGTCGGGCATGTCCTTGCCAAGCAGCGTCTCCGCTTGCTTGTAGACAGCCTCGTTGTGGAAGGCGTCGATGATGTTGTCGTATTTCGACGGATCGACGTCTTTCCAGTCGGTGCCCGGCTCCGGCATGTAGGTGAGATTGCCGGAAGTCATCAGTCCGGCTGTCGGCGACCATTGCAGCGCCGGCTTGGAATCGCCCGGCAGCAGATAGGGCACGAAATAGATGGCGCTGTCGGAGATCGCGGTCGGCGGCGCGCCGCATTCGTCCTGCTCGACCGTGACCGTCTGGATCGTGCCGCCTTCCGGCTTCCACACGATCACCTTGGCCGGGCCGCATTGATTGCCGCCGTCGCCGACATCGATCAGCGCCACCTTGACGCCGCCGACCTCGACGATCTTGTCGAAGAAGACGTCGTAATTGCGCGCCAGTTCCTTGCCGTCGAAGGCGAGCACCCGTTCCCCGTACTCTTCCTCCTGGGTGATGGTCAGTTGGCCGCCCTCGAACGGGATCGGCGCCTGTTTGTCATTGTCGGCTAGGGCCGCATTGCTCAACGCGCCCTGGTCGGCGGCCCTGCCGGGCGCATCGTCAGCCGGCACGAGCACCATGTCGGTCTGTGCATGCGCGCCAGCCACCGGCATCAGAATCCACGCCAGCGCGCAGGCGCCGACAAGAAGCGAACGTGTCATGACTGTCCCTCCGTTCAGCCGCCACGAACCCGGCCTGTCGCGGCCGGGGCATCGTACCGCTCAGGCCCAGGGGCGCTCAGCGGCGTTCCTCTTCTCGAACGAAGCGATGGCGCCGGCTTTTTCCATGGTCAGGCCGATATCGTCGAGCCCGTTGAGCAGGCAATGGCGCTTGAACTCGTCGAGGTCGAACTTGACCACGCCGCCGTCAGGCCCACGGATTTCCTTGGCCTCCAGATCGACCGACAGCGTCGCGTTCGAACCGCGCGAAGCATCGTCCATCAGTTTCTCAAGATCTTCCGGGCTGACGGTGATCGGCAGGATGCCGTTCTTGAAGCAATTGTTGTAGAAAATGTCGGCGAACGAGGTCGAGATGACGCAACGGATGCCGAAATCGAGCAGCGCCCACGGCGCATGTTCCCGGCTCGAGCCGCAGCCGAAATTATCGCCGGCGACCAGGATCTGCGCCTTGCGGTAGGCCGGCTTGTTGAGCACGAAGTCCGGGTTTTCCGAACCATCGTCCTTGTAGCGCATTTCGGCGAACAGGCCGGTGCCGAGTCCGGTGCGCTTGATCGTCTTGAGATAATCCTTGGGGATGATCATGTCGGTGTCGACATTGACGATCGGCATCGGCGCGGCGACGCCGGTGAGCTTGGTGAATTTTTCCATGTCCTTGCCCGTCTTCTTCTTGTTGCGGGAAATTGCTGGCGCCCGGTTTACACAAAGCCGCGGGCAAATAAAAGGCGGCTGTTTTTGGACCTCCGTCGTCGATCGAAACGCAAGATCGGTACAAAACAGCTTCAAAACCACCGGCCCATGGTGCACTTTTGTCGACATGACAACGCGATCCAAGGTCCTCTACGCCAGCGAACCGGGTCTCGGCATCGCCGAGTTCCGCCGCGTTCTGGTGGAATCCGGCCTCGGCGCCAATCGCCCCGTCGATGACGACACCCGATTGAACGCGATGCTGTCAGGGGCCAATTTGGTGCTCACCGCGCGTCTCGATACAGAAGGCAAGCCGCTGGTCGGTGTTGCCCGCGGTGTTACCGATTTCTCGTGGGTCTGTTACGTTTCCGAGCTCGCCGTTTGCAAATCGGCGCAAGGGCTCGGCATCGGCAAGGGCCTGCTTGATGAAGCGCGCCGGCAACTCGGGCCTTCCGTTGCCATAAGCCTGATTTCCATGCCCGACGCCGTCGGCTTTTATGAGCGCATCGGCATGAAGCGCGTGTCCGACGCGTTCTGGTTCGACCGCAAGCGCTGACGCGTTGCCTTGCCAGCTAGTGGATCGAATCTAACGTTTGGTGCCCGCGTTTGACCGCGGCGGCGATCCTGTCGGGGTCGGCGGTCCAGATGAAGGGTCTGGGCTGCTGGTTGTGCTCGGCGAGGAAGGGGTAGATTGCCGCCCTGGAGGTCGACCACCGAGTGAAAGACGCCGCGCTTGAGCGGCGCTTCGACAAGTGCGGGTGGCCGAGGGCGATCGCCCAGTCGGCGTCCTCGGCGACTACGGCGGCTGCTGATCCTCGAACCAGAATGATGACTGGCGTCGCGAGATGGTTCCCACCGACGGCAAGGGAAAATGCGACGTCATTACGATGCGGCCATTGTCCGAGCAAGCCTCCAGGAATGCCCATCTCGTCCGACGTGCCTGGTCAGGGTCCGTGTCGTACCGAAAGCTCCAGTCAGGGTATATGCATTGCATCGGCCAATGCATGAGATCGCCGGAAAACACTGCCCCTACGCCTCGAGATTTCAGGCCGATGGCTACGTGCCCCGGGGTGTGGCCCGGCGTCGGTTCCAGCCACACTTCGCCATCGAGTTCATAATCCATATCGACAAGCACAGCCCGACCAGCCTCGACGATTGGCAACACATTGTCCTCATAGGTCCGATCTTCGTCATCACCGGAGGCCGCCTGTGCGGCCTCGAACTCGCGCCGCGCCATGATGTAGCGGGCGTTCGGGAATGTCGGTATCCAACGCCCGTCCACCAATCGTGTGTTCCAACCGCAATGGTCGACATGAAGATGGGTGCACAGCACATAGTCGATCTGCTCGGGAGCAACACCTGCATTTGCCAGGCGCTCCAAAAAGGTGCCGTCATTGCGGCGATGCCAATGGGGGAAGTATGCGAACGTCTTATCGTTGCCGACGCAACTGTCGACCAGAATGGTGTGGTGTCCGGTACGAACAAGAAAACTCTGGATGGGAAGAATAAGCCGGCCGGTTGCAGGCGATATTAATCGCGGCGTGAGCCAATGAAGATGCGGTTCGAGCGCTTCATCGGTGCAGTCGGGAAACCATTCCGACGGCGTCCGCAGGGGGTCGCACATCTCCAGAATTCTGGTTATCCAGATATTCCCGATTCTCCAGTCATCCACTGACTGCATCCTTCTTCGATCGAGGACGGATCACTAGAGATAACATTTGCGGCCAGATGGCGTCAGACATTTCTGCCTGTAGGAGAAGGAGCGCTCGCGATGTGGCCGCGCTCACGATCGGGTACCAAGCGTTAGAACTTAACCACTAGTGGTCGAAATCTGACGCTTGGTTCCGGGGCCGTAAGCCCGCTCAGGGTGGAAAGCGGACGCTACCATGTACTTTTTGGCAAAGCGCTCAGTGCGCGCGTGACGCAAGGTGAATTTCAAGCGGCTTTGAGATGAGGCCTTTATCAACGATGGCTTCAAGCGTCTGCTTCGTCAGACTGATATCGTCATATTGCTGCGGAACCGACAGAATTAACCCACCCTCTTCGGGCGTGGCATAAAACACTACATAGCCTTTCGCCTCACCGGCGAGAGGGAAGGCGATAGTATTGATTTCAGTATCCATTACTCGCTTGCCAAAAAAATAATTGGCACGATTATTCTGCTGACGTAATTCAAACTCCTGATGCTGGAGAACAGAGTATATACGTTTGTTCTCCGGTGACTCAGGGTCGTTGCTGCATCCAGAGAATGGGATAATTGCGAACATCAACACTGAAAGTGCCTTCCAACTAGTGGAGGTCAAGCCAAATTCCTGCTTTCCATGGCTCTTTAAGTATCTGCCCTAGATGTCCGAAATGAGTCGGCAGCGGTATTCCGTTTCGGGTACCAAGCGTCAGGTTCTGACTACTAGCGTGCGGACTTTTGATATCGGCGGGGCAGCCTCCCCTCTGTCCGGCAGGACAGAGGGGAGGGCGGGAACTCGACAGAGCGGCTTATTCTGGGCGGCCTTCCCTCAAATCACGTTCAATTCACGAAACGCCCGCCCCTCAGCGACTCGGCTATACCCAAACGCCGAGCAATCCACCGTGCGATAGCCGCCATGGACGATCAGTTCGGCCAGCGCTTTGCCGACCGCCGGCGCCTGCTGCAAGCCGTGGCCGGAAAAACCGTTGGCGAAGAAGAAATTGCCGACCTCGGGATGCGAACCGATCACCGCGTTCTGGTCGAGCGTGTTGTAGTCGTAATGGCCGACCCAGGCGCGCGTCGGCTTGATCGCCTCGAAGGCCGGAATACGGGTCGCCAGCACCGGCCAGATCACCTCTTCGAACAGCGGCCAGTCGGGTTCGAAATCTGTGGGGTCGGCGGGGCCTTCGCCCTCTTCCGGCTCGGCGCCGCCGGTGATGTAGACCGAACCTTCCGGCCGGACATAGATGCCGCTCGGGTCGACCAGCAGCGGCATGTCGTCATATTTTTCGCGCGCCTCGAAGACGAAGACATTGCGCTTGCGCGGCTCCACCGGCAGCGCCAGCCCGGCCATTGCTGCCACCTTGCCGGCATTCGGCCCGGCAGCATTGACGACGATGCCGGCCTCAAGCCGCTCGCCATTTTCGAGGGTCACACCGGTGACGCGGCCGCCTTGCCGCTCGATGCCGGTCACCGACGCCGTGATGAAGTCGATATCCTTCGTCCGCAGCGCCTTGCGGAACAGCATCAGCATCGCATGCGCGTCGAACCAGCCCTCGCCGCTGCGGCCGTAGGCCCCGGCAGTGATACCCTCGGCCGATAGCCACGGAAACCGACGAACAAGCGCCTCGGCATCCTCGAGCACGATGTCGGCGCCCTCGGCCATCTGCGCCTCGTGGTTGGCCTGCAGGATAGGCAGCCCGTTTTCGCCGGCAAGGATCAGATAGCCGCCTTCGCGAAAGCCGATATCGGCGTCCGCCCCGAATTCTTCCTTCAACCGCCGGAACAGTTTCAGCGTGAACTGCGACAGCCGGATGTTTTCAGGGATCGAGAACTGCTGGCGGATGGAGGCGCAGGACAGCGTTGTCGCCGCATGGGAAAATTGCGGGTCGCGCTCGACAACCGCGATCGGGCCCGAAAACCCTTCCTCGCGCAGATAATAGGCGACCGAGGAGCCGACGATGGCTCCGCCGATGATGATGATGTCGTAATGCACCTTTTTCGCCCTTCCGGTCTGAACCGCCGAGTCACGCCGCCGGCAGGATGATCTCGAAGCGCGTGCCGCTCGCCGAGTCAACCAGCCGGATCGTGCCATCATGCGCTTTCAGGAGGGCCAGCACGATGCCGAGGCCCATGCCGGTGCCGCCGGAATCGCGGCGCGTGGTGAAGAACGGCTCGAAGATGCGGCCTCGGTTGCTGGGCGAAATGCCGGCGCCGTCATCGTCCACCACAATGGTGGCCTTGCCGTCCGCGCTTGCTGCCGTGACCGAGACCAGCGTCGCGCCGTGTCGCGCCGAATTGTCGATGAGATTGGCCAACACGATCGCGGCGTTTTCGGCCGATATGCGCAGGCCGATATCGGCGCCCGCCTCGAGGCGCACCGCCAGCCTGTGGTCGGCCGGCAGCAGCGCCAGTGCCGGAGCGAGTGATGTGCCTTGGCCGCTGGGCTCGAGATTTTCGGCACGCGCAAGGTCAAGCAGGCGGCGCACCAGCAGATTGAGCCGGCCGGCATCGGTGACGATATTGTCTGAAAAACGCCGCCGCTCGGCCTCGTCCATCGCGCCGCCCGAATCGCGCAGCAGTTCGGCTGCCCCCTGGATCGCCGTCAGCGGCGATTTGAGTTCGTGCGAGACGTGGGTGGCGAAGGTCTGGATGCTGTCGGAGCGCGCATGCAGCTTTTCGGCCATGTCGAGGAAGGCCGCGGAGAGCGCCGCCATTTCGCGCGTGCCGTGGTGATCAAGCGGCCTGATCGCCTCACGGTCGCCGGCGGCGATGCGCTCGGTGCGCTCGATCAGTGCATAGATCGGCCGGCTGACGGTGCGCAGGAAGACCAGCCCGATCAGCAGCGTGCCGCCGAGGATGGCGATTGCCGCCAGCGCCACCTTGCCGCGCTCGCCAAAGAGATGCTTGACGATGTTGTTCGGCGTCCGCGACAGATAGACCACGCCGGCGACCTTGCCGGAGACCGCAACTGGTATGGCGACGAAGACGCGGACTTTGGTGCCGCGGCTGACCGAATAGAGCGGCGGCGACGGCTGGTCGGGAACCCGCAGCCTGAGCGCGCTGGCGTAGCGGCCGGCAAGTGCTGCGCGAACCTCTTCGACAGCGGCGAGCGACAGGCCGGCCTCCTCACGCCCGGCGATGACCACGCCTCTGGGATCGAGCAGCCGGAAGCCGGCCAGCGTGGTTTTCTGCGTCGCGGCAAGAATGCCCGACAGCCGCGCGCCGATCGCCGCGACGGCAGGATCGACGCTGGCCGCCGTGGCCGCTGGCCGGGTCGGCAGTATCCTGTCGGACGCAAGATCGAGGCGCGGTTCGATCGGCTGATAGGCAGAAGCCCGATCCCTTGTACTGGGTGGAGGCATAGGTGTGCCGAGCTTTTCCGGGGCAAGGCCGGCCTCACGGACCTCTTGCGCATAGATCGCGGCAAGGGCGGCACCTTGCGCGATCAGCTCGGCCTCGGTCTGGCGGATCAGCTGGTTCTCGTACAGCCGGAAGAAGAACAGGCCGGCCAGCGGCAGTGCCATCACCATGATCAGGATGGCAATGACGACCGTGGCAAGCCGTGGCCGCCATTTGCTGCCAATCCGTTCTTGGGCGCTCACGCGCCGCATTTGCCGAGCCGGAAGCCGACGCCATGCACGGTCTCGATTGCATCGACGCAGCCGACCGCCGCCAGCTTGGCGCGGATGTTGCGGACATGGCTGTCGACGGTGCGGTCGGCGACGTGGATATTGGCAGCATAGGCATTAGCCATCACCATGTCGCGGCCGAGCACATGCGCGGGACGCGCCAAAAACCCTTTCAGGATCGCGAATTCGATGCCCGTCAGCACCAGCGGCTTGCCGTCGAAGCTGGCTGTATGGCTTGCCGGCACTAAGGCCAGTCTGCCATGCGAGAATTGCCGATCATCGGCATGTTCGGGCGCAGGCCGGGCGCGGCGCAGGATGACGTTGACGCGGGCGACCAGCTCGCGCGGGCTGAACGGCTTGGTGACATAGTCGTCGCCGCCCATTTCCAGCCCGAGGATGCGGTCGATCTCTTCATCCCGCGCTGACAGGAACAGCACCGGCACGTCGGATGTGTGGCGCAGCCGCCGGCACACTTCCAGCCCGTCCATTTCCGGCATGCCGATGTCGAGCACGACGAGATCGGGCGCGCGGCGTTCGATCGCCTGCAAGGCAGCCGCGCCGTCCGGCACCGCCAGCGTCTTCATGCCGGCCTTTTCGAGCGCGAAGCAGATGATTTCGCGAATGTGCGGATCGTCGTCGGCGACCAGTATGTGGTGCGGCATCAAATCAGCGGCCCGGCATGAAGGGTTCGGACATCGGAGGAACCACGAACGGGATACGTGTGTCGAGAGCACGAAGGCGCCGCCAGTCGCGAAAGCTCCAGGCGCGCCAGTTTTCTAGGCCGGCGCGGTAGCGGGCCTCGTCCTGCCCAAGCAAACGGGCGAGTTCGCGGTACGAGGAAACGCTGGCCGCATTCGTCCTGCCCTGATGCTCGAGGAAACGGTCGAGCGCCGGCCAGGCGCTGGGACCGAGCGTACGCAGATACCAGAAATCGAGTTCGGTGCCTTGGCCGGTCATTTCGAATGAAGTGCTCGACATTGTAGTTGGCGATCAGCGCCGCGAAGTTCACGAAGCAGCAGGCATAGAGCGTCATTGAAAGCGTCAGAAGATTGGCGGAAAGCAGCCATTCATTGGATTTTTCGAACGCGATGCGGGCGATGATCAGGGCAAGGCCCGCCGCCACCAGTCCCATCCAGACGAAGGCGGCGATGCGCCAGTAGGTCAGCGCGTAGATGCCGATATAGAGGTCGAGCCGCAGGATCGACGAGATGACCAGCACGATGTTCTGCGCCACCCAGACGTAGACCAGCCGGCGGATGAGCGGATCGCTGGAGGTCGTGCTGCCCGGCCGCAGCGCCGCCAGGACGAAGCCAGCTGCGAGCAGCGCTGTGATGATCAAGGGATAGGCGCCGCGATGCGCATAGGCGGCGTAGGTCAGCCCGTCGGGAAGCGCGATGCCGCCCCACAGATAGGTGGCGTCGAGCGCGGTCTGCATCGCGAAAAGGATGTTGAAGACGACCAGCGCACGAAGAATCGCGGCCTTGCCGAAGATGATGTCCTCGATCGCCTTGGCGGGTTTTGTCGTCGCCCGGCCGACAGGCACAGGCGACAGCACACGCGGAATGGAGCGGAGAAAGCGCGGTAGGCGCGGGCGCAGAAAGGCCCAGACGCCGACCAGCACGAACAGCCAGAAGGCGAGACGCGGCAGCTGGATGAGCTCGAGCAGTGCCATTAGGTCGATCAGCGACAGCCAGTATTCGACGACCGGATTGGCGGCGCCGAACAGCGCGAGAAACACCGCGCCGAGGCTTAGCGGCATGACCCAGACGGCAATCGTTGCAAGGCGCACGCGCCGTCGGCCAAGCTGCCGGCCGCCTTGCGCCAGCGAAAGAAATCCAGGACGAACCGAAAGGGCGTTGCAAGCAGGAATAGCGAGAGTTGGCCGGCAATGCGGGCAACCCCGTGCTTCAACCGCCCGGCCAGCGAAAGCGCGAAGACGGCCAGCGCCGCCAGCCCGATCGAGACGGACAGCGCACTGACATTTTCCGCGACCGGCAGCAGCGCCACAAGCAGCGCAACTGGCTTGAACCAGGGCCTGCCATCGTTGAAGGAGCCGAGAGGATGGACAGCCATGCTCGTGGTGGCAATCGCAACGCCGAACAGGAAAAGCGTGATGCCGGCCGGTTGGCTATAGAAGAAAAAATCGGCCAGCGCGACGAGCAGGACGGCAACGCCGAAGCGGCTGCAATAGCTCGGCGCCGGCGTGAGGAACGCTGTCATGATCGGGCTTTCTCGGCCGCTTTGATGCGGCCGGAATATCTGGGCGGGGATTTGCGGACGAAAGGGAGGAGGTTTGCCGGGGGCGGATCGACAAGCCACCAGCTGTCGCGGCGAAGCCGGTACGGCAGGGACCAACGGCAATTTGTTTGCTCTTGCATGCCGCCCTTGTCGCATTCTGTCGGGTGGCAAGCGGGGCGGAGACGAGGAGATTTTCCGAAATTGCGTGCAGTTTTTATGCACGGCTTGCCTCGGCCGTCTGCAGGCGGCATAGATCGGACATGACTGCCGAACCCTCCCGCCCGCGCCGCTCGGTGCTTTACGTCCCGGCTTCGAACGACAAGGCATTGGCCAAGATCCGGTCGCTGGCCTGCGATGCCGTCGTCATCGATCTCGAGGACGCCGTCGCCCCGGCCGACAAGCTTTCCGCGCGCGAAAAACTGGCGGGGATTTTCGCCGGCCGTTCCAACCGGCGCTGCGAGATGGTTGTGCGCATCAATGCGCTGTCGAGCGAATGGGGCGCCGACGATCTGCTGGCTGCGGCAAAATGCGCTCCCGACGCCATCCTGCTGCCCAAGGTCGACACGCCGCGCGACATTCTCGAGGCCGGTGACGTTCTCGACGACAATTTTGCGCCGGACGAGGTCAAGCTATGGGCGATGATGGAGACACCCAAGGCGCTGCTCAACATCGGCCCGATCGCCGAGCTTGGCCGCGACCCAGCCTCTCGACTGGTTTGTTTCGTTGCCGGAACGAATGATCTGGTCAAGGACACCGGAATTCTCACCACGCCCGACCGGCGCTATCTCGTGCCGTGGCTGATGCAGATGGTGCTCGCCGCGCGCGCCGGCGGCCTCGACCTGCTCGACGGCGTCTTCAATGATTTTAGCAATATGGACGGGTTTGCGCGCGAGTGCACGGAAGCGGCCGCCATGGGCTTCGACGGCAAATCGCTGATCCATCCGGCCCAGATCGAGGCCGCAAACCGGGCCTTTGCGCCGTCGCTTGAAGCGATGGCCGAGGCGGGCGCGATCAAGGATGCCTTCGCGCTCGCCGAAAATACCGGCAAGGCGGTGATTGCGCTGAACGGAAAGATGGTCGAGCGGCTGCATCTGGCGCAGGCCGAAAAACTGCTGGCGAAGGCCGCCGCTGTTCGCGCATGATTGCAACTCACGACGGGATTGAAAATGAAACTCTACCGCTTTTTGTCCGGCCCGGACGACGCCAGCTTCTGCCACAAGGTGACGGCGGCGCTCAACAAGGGCTGGCACCTGTTCGGCTCGCCGACCTATGCCTATGACAAGAATGCCAAGACCATGCGCTGCGGCCAGGCGGTGGTGAAGGACATCGAAGGCCAGGAATACGGCCCCGACACCAAGCTCAGCGACTGGTAGCGCTGACATCGCTTCGGGTGCCCGCGAATGCGGGACACTTCTGGACGCTGGCGCGAAGGAACGCTGCGCTCTCCAGTCAAAACGACGTCACTCCGCTGCCTCTTCGATCTTCTCCATATCATCGTCCGACAGGCCGAAATGGTGACCGATCTCATGGATCAGCACATGGGTGACGATGTCGCCCAGCGTCTCCTCGTTCTCGGCCCAGTAGTCGAGGATGGCGCGGCGGTAGAGCGTGATCCGGTTCGGGCCTTCGCCGGTCTGCGGATTCCAGCGCTCGGCGATGCCGCGCCCCTCGAACAGGCCGAGCAGGTCGAAGGGCGTTTCCAGCGAAAGGTCGTCCATGATCTCGTCGGTCGGGAATTCGGCGATCTGAATGACGATCTCGCCGGTCAGCTCGCGAAACTCCTCCGGCAGATGGGCATAGGCCTCCAGCGCCAGGAGCTCGATTTCCTCCATCGTTGGCGAAAGCTGGTCGTGCCAGATGCGTGTTTGGTAGATGCGAGCCATGCTTTGTCCTTTGATCCCGGCATATAGGCTTTCGGGCCGGACTCGGCAAATGGTCGGGCTGGAGCGCCCGGACCATGCCATCAAGGCAGGAATAAATTCCCCATGACTCCGCTTGACTCTTTGGCCGCCCTCTGGAATCTATAGGAACATAACAGGAACAATTGTGAGTGGAAGCTGACCGTCATGGCGACAAGCGCCGTGGCGCGGGAGACTGTTTTTGCCCTGCGCCGCCAGATCGCGAAGATCGAAGGGACCTTGTCCGAGCGCCTGGAAGCGCCGGCCGGTTCGTCGTTTGACGCGGATGTGCCTCGCCAGAGTCTGGCATCCTCTCGGAATCCGACACCCGCTCGGAATCTGACGATTGTCCGTCGCGGCCTCGCCGCGCCGCCCGATGCGTTTTTGCGCACCGGTGCCGAGCGCCTCGATGCTGCGCTGAGCGGCGGCCTGCCGAAGGCGGCGCTGAGCGAGTTTCATGGCGCCGCGACCCGCGATGCCGGAGCAGTCGCCGGTTTTGTCCTGTCGCTCATCAGCCTGATCCTCAGCCAGGGGCCGCGACTGCCGGTGCTGTGGATCGGCACATCCGAGGTTTTCCGCGAGGCCGGCTTTCCCTATGCCGGGGGGCTTCACGCCTTCTTCGGCATCGAGCCGGAGCAATTGCTGTTTTCCGAGGCGCCAAGGCTGCTCGATGCGCTGTGGGTCGCCGAGGAGGCCGCCAGGATGACGGCGCTGGCCGCAGTCATCCTCGAAATCCGTGGCAACCCGCAGCGGCTGGATCTCACCGCGACGCGGCGGCTGCACGCCCGGGCGCAGAGTGCCGGCCGGCCGCTTTTCCTGCTGCGCCAGGCCGGCGAGCCCGAGCCGACGGCAGCGCCCGTCCGCCTCATCCTGTCGGCGGCACCGGCGGCAGCGCGCGAGACGATCGCCGGGCCGCTCGCCGGCTCGATCGGCCGGCCCGCCTTCACCATCACCATCGGCAAGAGCCGCACTGCCTTGCCCGGAAAATTCACACTGGAGTGGAACCCCGATGAACGCATATTCGAAGAAAGACGGGGCGAGGAATGGGCAAAGAATCCTGTCCCTGTGGTTTCCACATCTCGCCGCCGAGAGGATCCTGCGGCAGCGCCTGGGGCGGTCCTGGCGTTCCCGGCCGTCGGATCACCTGCCGCTGGTGATCAGTCACCGCGACCGGAACGCCCAGCGCATCGCCGCCCTCGACGAGCGGGCCGAAGCGCTTAACCTGAAACGCGGCATGGGCATAGCCGATGCACGCGCCATGCATCCCTCGATCGACATCGTGGAGGCCGATCCGGAAGCCGACCGGCGCCTGCTCGAAGGCCTCGCCGACTGGTGCGACCGCTATACCCCGCTGGTGGCGCTCGACGGGGCCGATGGCCTCTATCTCGACGTCACCGGCTGCACCCATCTTTTCGGCGGCGAACGCTCGATGCTGGACGACATCCTGTCGCGTTTTTTCCATCAGGGCTTCGATGTCCGCGCCGGGCTTGCCGCCACGCCGGGCTCGGCCTGGGCGGCGGCGCGGTTTGCCGGCGACCGCATCGTTCCCGATGGTGAGGAGGAAGCGCTTCTCGCGCCCTTGCCGTTGGCGGCACTGCGCATCGATCCAGAGGTCCGCGCCAGCCTCGAAAGCGTCGGCCTGCGCACGGCGGGCGCCGTCATGGCGGCACCGCGCGCGCCGCTGGCCCGCCGCTTCGGCGCATCGCTGCTATTGCGCCTCGACCAGGCGCTCGGCCGCCTCGACGAAGCCGTGTCGCCGCGCCTGCCGGTCGCGCCGCTTTCGGTCGAACGCCACCTCGCCGAGCCGATCATGCTGACCGAGGACATCGAGCAGCTGACAGGCATGCTGGCGGCCACATTGAAGAAGGACCTCGAGCGTCGCGGCGAGGGCGCAAGGCGGCTGGCGCTGCTGCTCTTTCGCGTCGATGGCGGCGTCAGCCGCATCGCCGTCGGCACCTCGCGACCTTTGCGCGAGCCGCTGCTGATCCAGAAATTGTTTCACGAAAGGCTTGCCGCGCTCGAACAGGATATCGACGCCGGCTATGGTTTCGATCTCGTGCGCCTCTCGGTGCTGACCGCCGCCGCCTTCGACATGCAGCAGGCAGACCTTGCCGGCGAGACGAACGACGGGGGCGCCGACATCGCGCTTTTTGCCGACCGCATCCGCGCCCGGCTCGGCGAAGGCGCGGTCTTGAAGCCGGTCGCCGTCGAGAGCCATCTGCCGGAGCGCGCCGTCGCCGCCATTCCCTTCGCCGAAGCGCCGCAGAGAAGCTCGCCGCCGAAGCAGCCGGACAAGGTGAAGGATGCTCCCACGACCGTCTTCCAGCCGGAACGGCCGATCCGGCTTTTCCGTTCGCCCGAGCCGATCGAGGTGCCGGCCACCGAAATGCCGGAAGGCCCACCTTTGAACTTCCGCTGGCGGCGCGCGCTCTACCGGGTCGCGCGCGCCGAAGGGCCGGAGCGCATTGCGCCTGAATGGTGGCGAGAGGCGGCGGGACGGGAAGATGCGCCGACCCGGGACTATTTCCGCATCGAGGATGCCGACGGCCGCCGTTACTGGCTTTACCGCCAAGGCCTCTACGGCGCCTCGCAGCCCGCTCCGCGCTGGTTCATGCATGGAGTCTTCGCATGAATGCGCTGACAGCCGTTCCCTATGCCGAATTCGGCATCCAGTCGAACTTCTCGTTCCTGCGCGGCGCCTCGAAACCGGAGGAGCTGGTGGTCGCGGCGAAATTCATGGGGTTTTCAGCGATCGGGCTCGCCGACCGCAATACGGTGGCGGGCGTCGTGCGCGCCTGGCAGCAGGCCAAGGTGGAGGGTGTTTCCTATCATCCCGGCTGCCGCCTGGTATTTTGCGACGGCACGCCGGACATTCTCGCTTACCCGCAGAACCGCAAGGGCTGGGGCCATCTCTGCCGCATGCTGACGCAGGCCAATTTGCGCGACGAAAACGAAAAGGGAGCAACGCTTCTCAAACAAAGCGATCTTCTCGAATGGGGCGATCTCTTGTCGCTGGCCATCCTGCCGGATGTGTCGACGGGCGCGGCCGATAGCCTTGCTGTGCTTAGCCGGCTCACGGATCGCTTCGGCGAAAGCCTGCGGTTTGCGGTTTCGCCGGATTACCGCGGCAGCGACCGCTTCCGTATCGAGCAGGCGGCGGCGATGGCCGAACTGGCCGGCATCCCGCTGATGGCGACCAACGATGTGCTCTACCATACGTCGGAACGGCGCCCGCTGCAGGACGTGCTGACGGCGATCCGCCTCAATGTGCCCGTCGCCGAGGTGGGGCTGGAACTGGCGGCCAATGCCGAGCGTCATTTAAAGCTACCGCTGGAGATGGCACGGCTTTTCCGCAGGCATCCGCAAGCGCTGGCGGAAACGCTGCGTTTTGCCGGCGAGCTGAGCTTCTCGCTCAGTGACCTGCAATACAACTACCCCGACGAGCCGACGGAATCGGGCCTCGGGCCACAGGCCGAGCTGGAAAGGCTGGCCAAGGAGGGGGCCGCCATCCGCTACCCCTCGGGCGTGCCCGCTTTTGTGACGCAGCGCATCGAGGAGGAGCTCGCTCTGATCGAGCGCCTGAACTACGCGCGCTATTTCCTGACTGTCTACGACATCGTCAAATTCGCCCGCAGCCAGAACATTCTCTGCCAGGGGCGCGGCTCCGCCGCCAACTCGATCGTCTGCTTCTGCATCGGCATCACCGAAGTTGGCCCGGACAAGATCGACACGCTTTTCGAGCGCTTCATTTCCGAAGAAAGAAACGAGCCGCCCGACATCGATGTCGATTTCGAGCATGAAAAGCGCGAGGAGGTCATCCAGTACATCTATTCCAAATACAGCACCAAGCGCACCGCGCTGGCCGCCGCTGTCGTCAGCTACCGCGGCCGCTCTGCGGTGCGCGAAGTGGCCAAGGCGATGGGCCTGTCGGACGACGTCCGGAGCGCGCTGTCCAGTTCGATCTGGGGCTGGTCGACCTCGGAGCTCGGCGAAAAGGAGACAAAAGCCGGCGGCCTCGATCAGACCGATCCCTCGACAAGGCATGTGATCGAATGCGCCAACGAGATCATGGGCTTTCCCCGCCATTTGTCGCAGCATGTCGGCGGTTTCGTCATCACAAGGGACCGGCTCGACGAGATCGTACCCATCGTCAAGACGGCGATGGACGAGCGCAAGATGGTCGAGTGGGACAAGGACGACCTCGACGCGGTGAAAATCCTTAAAGTGGACGTGCTGGCGCTCGGCATGCTGACCTGCCTGCAGCGCGCCTTCACCCTGCTCCAGGATCATTATCCCGAGGCGCGGGACGCATATGGCCAACCCTATGTGTTGGCCACTCTCCCGGCCGAGGACAAACATGTCTACGACATGATCTGCCGCGCCGACACGATCGGCGTCTTCCAGATCGAATCGCGCGCGCAGATGTCGATGCTGCCGCGGCTGCGGCCGAAAAACTTCTACGATCTCGTCATCGAGGTGGCAATCGTGCGGCCCGGCCCGATCCAGGGTGACATGGTCCACCCTTATCTGCGCCGCCGGCAAGGCAAGGAAAAGCCCGAATACCCGAAGCCGGAACTGGAAAAAATACTCGGCAGGACGCTGGGCGTGCCGCTGTTCCAGGAACAGGCAATGAAGATTGCCATCGTTGCCGGCGGCTTCAGGCCGGGCGAGGCCGATGAATTGCGCCGCGCCATGGCCACCTTCAAGCGCACCGGCACGATCGGCAATTACCGCAAGAGGATGGTCGACGGCATGGTTGCCAAGGGCTACGAAAAAGACTTCGCCGAGCGTTGCTTCAAGCAGATCGAGGGCTTTGGCGAATACGGCTTTCCCGAAAGCCATGCCGCCTCCTTCGCCCTGCTGGTCTATGCCTCCTGCTGGTTCAAGACCTTCTATCCCGACGTGTTCTGCGCCGCGATTCTGAATTCCCAGCCGATGGGTTTTTACCAGCCGGCTCAGCTTGTCCGCGACGCGCATGATCATGGCGTCGAGATCCGAGAGGTCGACGTCAACTTTTCCGGCTGGGATTGCGCCTTGGAGCAATCGCCTTTCGATCCGGCCCGCATTCTCGACCGCCATGTTCAAATGCGCGGTGTCATCCGGACCAGCCATGCCGTCCGGCTTGGCTTTCGCCAGGTCAAAGGCCTGTCGAAGGAGCGCATGGAAGCATTTGTGGTGAGGCGCGGCGACGGCTACACATCCGTGCGCGATGTCTGGCTGCGCTCGGGCCTCAACGTCGACGAGATCGAAAAGCTGGCGCAGGCCGACGCCTTCCGCTCGCTTGGATTGAACCGCCGCAACGCTCTATGGGCGGTCCGCGCGCTCGACGGCAAGAGTGCCGCCGAAAAGCTGCCGCTGTTCGATCAGCCGGCGATCCGCTTGCGCGATCTCGAGCCTGAAACCCGGCTCCCGACAATGCCGCTCGGCGAGCACGTCGTCCACGACTACCGCTCGCTCGGCCTGTCGCTGAAGGCGCACCCGGTCGCCTTCCTGCGTCAAAGGCTGGATCGGTCCGGCGTCACGCCCAATGCGCGGCTCGGCCAGGTGCGGGACGGCCGGCGCGTTTCGGTCGCCGGCCTCGTGCTGGTGCGGCAGCGGCCGGGCAATGGCAAGGCGATTTTCCTGACGCTGGAAGACGAGAATGCGGTCGCCAACATCATTTTCTGGGAAAGGACTTTCGACCGCTTCCGCCCCATCGTCATGGGCGCACGTCTCATCCGCGTCACCGGCAAGCTGCAATCGGAATCGGACGTCATCCATATCGTCGCCGAGAAGGTCGAGGATCTGACGCCGTGGCTGTCGGTGCTGCTGGAAGAGGCAGGACCTGAGCCTTCGAGCCGTACAGACGAGGCTCGGCCGGGCAGCATCGCGCAAACGGAATTATTGGGAAAGGCGGAGAAGGTCATGCCCAAGGGACGCAATTTTCAATAGGCCCCCTGTCTTCGTCAGAGCGTTGCTGCGGTGCGGAATTTGATGACGGCAGGACAGAGGGGGGCGCGAAGGATCGCTGCGGAGCGGCCCTTATTCCGAGCCACCCAGGCGCGGCGGTGGCATGGCATCGTCTATGGCGATGACCCGCGCCTCCGATGGCAGCATGATAGGAATGCCGTCCCGCACCGGATAGGCAAGCTTTGCCACCCGCGAGACAAGCTCGCCGCGCTCCGGATCCCAGGCAAGCGGCCCCTTGGTCAGCGGGCAGGCCAGCAGTTCCAGCAGCTTGGGATCGACAGTCCTGTTCCCGTCACGTCCATCCGCCATTCGATCCGTCCTTCCACAAGGCAACCGCTTCGGGGTTTCGCGCGCGGACTTCCCTTCTCCCCTTGTAGGAGAAGGTGGCCGAGCGAATCTCGGTCGGATGAGGGGTGTTCCAGCTTGGCACCGACGGCACTCCGTCCAGCACCCCTCAACCGTCTCGGCGCTACGCGCCGATCCACCTTCTCCCACAAGGGGAGAAGGCAAGAGCCTACTGCAAACTCGAACCGAAATCCTCATTGTCGCGCGCCAGCGCCATTTCGGTGATGGCGATCAGCGTTTCGGCACGTGTCTTTAGATCGGCCGCTTCGAGCAGCGCCTGTTTCTCGGCCGGCCCGTAGGGCGCCATCATCGACAGCGCGTTGACCAGCATGGCGTTTTCGGCGCGGCTGACGCTTTCCCAGTCGGCCTCCAGATCGTTGGCCTGCAGATAGGCGCGAAACGCTTTGAGCAGCGCCGGCCGGTCGATCTCGGCTTCCGCCTGGTCGTCGTCGAGATCGGTGAGAAAGGGTGCCAACCGGCACTGGCGAAACGGCGTCCTGACGGTGAGTTCCTGGACAATGCGGAACCGGCACACGCCCTGCAGCGAAATCAGATAACGACCGTCGCCGCTCTCGGACAGCGCGATGATGCGCCCGGCACAGCCGACATTGCAGAGTTCCGGCTCGCCGTCGGGACGCAGCGCACCGTCGAGGCTGGGCTGGATCATGCCGATCAGCCGCGCCCCGGCGATCGCCTCATCGACCATCTGCAGATAGCGCGGCTCGAAGATGTTGAGCGGCATGCGGCCTCCCGGCAGCAGCAATGCGCCCTCAAGCGGAAAGATCGGCATGGTCGACGGTAAGTCCGCAGCGAGTCGGTAATGCGCGTTTCCCGCCTGCACCTCAATCCTCCGATCGCTTCGTCAGGAAGCGCACCAAACCCGTCTCCTCCCGGCCGGCACAAGGCGCGACACCGGAAACCCGAAATCGAATGCCGTCCGAAAACCTAATCTGGCGCAGCCGCCGCCGACCGCAAGCCCGCCGGACAAAACAGTCTGCGCCGGCTCAGGAAAACAGCAGCGACGACAGTTTGCGCCGTGCCGACAGCGTTGCCTCGTCGGTCATGCCCCATGCCTCGAAGAGCTGCAGCAACTGGGTTCTGGCGCCATCGTCGTTCCACGAGCGGTCGGCCTTGATGATCGCCAGCAGATTGTCGGCCGCCGCCATGCGATCACCCTTGGCGTTCTGGATCATCGCAAGCTCGAACCGCGCCTGGTGATCCCCGGGATTTTCGGCCAGCCGCCGTTCCAGTTCCGCCGGATTGCCGAGCACTGCTGCTTGCGCGGCGAGCGCCATCTTGGCGCGCAGCGCGGCGAGCTGCGGCGCATCCTTCTTTGCCTCCGGCGCCCGCGCCAGCATCGCATCGGCACCTTCGGTATCGCCGGCCTCGAACAGCAGATCGCCCAAGCTGGCGATCGCCTCGATCGTCTCCGGCGCCTGTTCCAGGATAGCGTCGTAGATGTCGGCCGCGGTCTGCACGTCACCGGCCTCGCGCGCCTCGGCGGCCGCGGCCAGCGCCTCGGCCACTTGCGGTGCGCCACCATCCTTGCCGCCGACCTTCTGGATGAATTGCGTGATCTGGCTCTCGGGAATGGCGCCCATGAAGCCGTCGACCGGCTGGCCGTCCTTGAAGGCAATGACCGCCGGTATCGACTGGATGCCGAGCTGGCCGGCGATCGATGGATGGTCGTCGATGTTCATCTTGACCAGCTTGACCTTGCCGCCGGCGGCTTTCACCGCCTTTTCCAGCAGCGGGGTCAATTGCTTGCAGGGGCCGCACCATGGCGCCCAGAAATCGACCAGCACCGGCTGGCGGCGCGATTCCTGGATGACGTCGGCGGCAAATCCAGCGGTCGTGGTGTCCTTGATGACGTCGGCCGGCACCTCCGCAAGTGCGACCTTCTCACGCGCGGCATCGGTGCCGCCATACTGCACGGTGGTGGCATACTGACCGCCATTGCTGCCAAATGGGCGGCCAAAGGGGTTGCTATCGCTCATCTCGTCGCCCTTTCGGTCGCGCCGCCGGCCAAGGGACAGGCGCAACATCCTTCTTCAGAACCCGGTTTCAGTCACCCATGTGGCGATCATGCCGAGACTTTCAAGATAACAGCATCATGTCCGGTTGCCTCGACGAATTTGACCAGGTCCGTGGCGGCGATGGAAGTCGTCGCCTCATTGGTCAGCGGGTGGGCGTTGACCACAGCATGGCTCATCAGCTCCTCGTCGAGAACGACCTTGACCCTTCGCTCCGTGTCGTTGACCAGCCCGAAAACGGTGACCGCGCCCGGGACGACGCCGAGAAGCTCCATCAGCATCTCCGGCCGGCCGAAAGACACGCGGCCCGCGGCGCCGATCAGATGATGGATCTGCTTTAGATCGACCACCGCCTCCTCGCCGACGCTGACCAGGAAGAAATTATCTTTCTTGTCCTTGAGGAACAGGTTCTTGGTGTGGCCGCCGGCGATCTCGCCGCGCAGCACCTGCGAATCGGCGACAGTGAACAGCGGCGGATGCCGCTGTGTCGATACCTCGATCCCGAGTCCGGCAAGAAAGGCGAAAAGGTCGGCTTCGGTCTTCGGCATCGGTCTTTCTTCTGATGGCCCGCTTTCAACGGCTTGTTCGGCCTACGCCGTTTACGGCCAATGATGCGGCCAAGACAAGCCCGTCGCGCAATGCAGGGGTGATTGCCTTGCGACGTGTCGCGGGACGGCTTGTCCGCATTGCCGGCGAAGCAAAAAGCCTGCGAATTCCCTGTTGCAATCGCCGCGCTCTTCAGCCATATAGGCGCGGCTTGCGGCCCGAAAGCCGCGCGAGCGGGTGTAGCTCAGGGGTAGAGCACAACCTTGCCAAGGTTGGGGTCGAGCGTTCGAATCGCTTCACCCGCTCCAGTTTCTCTCAAGGGAAATCAAGCATCGAAAAGCCGCGGTCCGCCGCGGCTTTTTCGCATTTGGGTGGCACAGGACGCACTTGCCAGCAGGCGCTGCGGTCGCGCCAAGTACGCTGCAGATAGAATTCAGGACTTTTGCGTGTCGTCCTCGGACCAAGGTCCGTCTTGCAGAATGCTCTATTTGAACGGAACTTGTTGGACAGCGGGCTCCACTTTGGAAAGTCCTCACGTTTCTCACTGGAACCCATCCTGGCGGGAGGGCCACTCGAAGGAGGAATTATGAAAACGCGCACCTATCTATTCGCAGCGGCGGCCGCTCTCACCCTTGTCGCGTCTCCGGTCCTCGCTGCCCCCGGCGGCAATGGCGGCGGGAACGGCAATGGCGGCAGCCACGGCAACGGCGGAAACTCGGCTGGGGCCGGCTCGCAGGGACACGGAGCCGCCACCTCGGCCGCGGCCAAGGACAAGTCGACGACCGGAGTTGCTCATGCAATGGCGGTCGTTGCCACGACACCGGCCTCACCGCAGGCCACCCTGGCCTTGCAGGCAGCGCTGGATAGGAAGGCCGCGAAAGACGCGGCAAACACTGCCGACGACACCTCTGACGAAACCGAGTAAGCATTCGAAACTGACAACTTGTCGCGTTGAAAGCCGTGGTTCGCCGCGGCTTTTTTTCGTTTCCCCGCCTGGCGTTCGAACTCTCAAGGCCTTTGATGCATGTCGCGCAAAACTGTGCAGCGGTTTTGCGACACCGACATGCATGAAACAAGAACCTGAAGCGCGTCGCATGAGGCCGGTCGAACGCAACGCGCTTTTAGGGTCGGCAGGTCAACAGCGCTTCCAGAAAAAAGCTGCTCCACAGCGGCACTGAAGCTACGCTGAGGCCAAACGCCGCCGCATCGGCGTCGGATTCGATTGCATGCGAGGAGATCCCGTGACCGGCTTTGTCGACCGAGAACGCGCAACAGACCTGATGCAGCGTGCCAATATCGAGGCATTGGTGCTTTGCGAGCCTGAGGCATTCCAATATGCCACCGGCGCCTGGATCGGCCCGGCCGGCCTGTTCCGCCGGGCCGGCGCCGGTTTCGTGGTCATCCCGAGACGAGACGACCTGCCGATCGGCGTAGTGGTTGCCGATTTCCAGGCTGCCCAGCTCCGGGCGGCGGTGGCGGATGCCGTGGTGCGCACGCATCCGATCTGGATCGAATCCGCGTCGCTTGAGCCGGCGACTGCCGGCCGGCCCGTTGCGCAGCGCATCGAGGCCGGCCTGGTTGGCCGCGCCCCCGGTTTTGCACGTCCAGCGACCTTTGAGCTTGCCCGCTCTGTCCGCGAGCTGAAGACGATGCTCGCCGAATTCGGGCTGGAGCGTGCAACGCTCGGCATCGAGCTGGATTTTGTCTCGGCCAGCGATTTGTCCGCGATGCAGGCGATGTTGCCCGGCACGGCCCTGGTCAACGGCTCGCCGATCCTCGACAGGCTGCGGGCAATCAAATCGCAAAGCGAGATCGACCTTCTGCAGCAGGGCATCGTCCTGTCGGAAGCCGGCCTGTCGCGGCTGCAGCAGCATGCAGCGGTCGGCATGCGTCAGTCGGATCTGGTCGCGCTCTACCGGCAAGGCATCGCCGATGCAGCCGCCGGGTTATCGCAACAAATCGCGACGGCCGAATACGTCACGCTGGGCGCTCGCCCAAAAAGCGCCGATGCGGTCGCCGCCGCCGGCGATCCGCTGAAGGCCGACATGGTCTGCAGCGTGAACGGCTATGCTTCGGACATGTCGCGGAATTTCACCTTCGGGCCGCCGTCGCCCGAACAGGCCGAATTGCATGCGATAGCCGAACGCGCCTTCGCCGATGGGCTTGCCGCGCTTATGCCCGGAAAGCCGTTCGCCGCCGTTCATCGCGCCGCCAGCGAAAGCCTGGCGCGCCAGGGCCTGCGTTCCTATCGCCGCGGCCATTTCGGCCACAGCGTCGGCCATTCCGTGTTTTCCGAGCAATGGCCGTTCATCTCGGCCGACAGCGATGTCGTGATCGAAGCTGGCATGGTGCTGGCATTCGAGATCCCGCTCTACATCGACGGTCTCGCCAGCTTCAATCTCGAAGACCAGTTCCTGATCACCGCGAACGGGCCGCTGCCGATGAACCACTTGCCGAGGCGCCTGGGGACTATAGGCTGAATCCAGCCGGTGCCCTTACCTGGCGCCGGCCACGCCCCTGCGGAAATCCGACGGCGACATGCCGGCAAGCTTGCGGAACGATTTGTTGAAGGCGCTGAGCGAGCCGAAGCCCGATTCCATGGCGACGCGCAGTACATTGGCATCCTGATGCATCAGCAGCGCCTGCGCGTAGCTGAGGCGCAGCAGATTCACATATTCGTTGAGCGTCATGCCGGTCGATTTCTTGAAGATGCTCATGGCGTATTTGGGATGGATGTCGGCCGCCGCGGCGATGTCGACGCAATCGATCTCGTAGAGGAAATTCTCGGCGATGAAGTCGCACATGCGCCCGACATTGCGCAGCGATTGCTGATCGAAGGGACTGCCTATCTCCTGTTCGACCGGGGTTTCGGGGGCGAGCCGGTAAGGCTCGAAGCGCACCCGCTCCAGCCGCAGCAAAAGCTCGTTGACGGCATGCTCGGCCTTGACCGGGTCGCCGGAGCGGGCATAGCGGTTCCAGCGCTCGAAATTGTGGTCGTCCGACCGGTCGGTGGCGTCGGTTACCAGCGTCGCGCCCGTCATCAGCCTGTTGCGGACGTCGACCGGCAAATGCAGCCGGAAGAAATGCACCAGCGGCAGATGCGCGCCGGCATAGATGGCATCGTCGGAGGCTTCGTCCATCTGGTGCGGCAGGCCGCCCCAGAACAGACACATGTCGCCAGCAGAAAGCGAAAGCTCGTGCCCGTCCATGCGGTAATGCACGGCCCCGCGCACGATGAAATTCACCTCGACCTGGGCGTGCCAATGCGGCTTGAGCATCACCAGGGGCTGGGTGTGAAACATCTGCAGCAGCAGCGGCAGGCCCTCCACGCTGCTGGCGCCAGGCTGGTAAAACGGCCTTTCCGGCATCTTACTTTCCGCTCATTTCTTATTCCCTTTGTCGCGGACAAGGCTTTCCCGAGGCCTAGTCTAGCCACGCTCGCAAACAGAGAGCAACTGAAATGGGAGGATTTCAATGCGCATAAAATTGACCTGCGCCGCGCTCGCGCTTGCCTTGGGCTCCAGCCCGGCCTTTCCGCAGTCCGGTGAAATCACGATCTGGAGCTGGAATATCGCCGCTTCGTCGCTGAAGGCCACCATAGCGGGCTTCAACAAGCAGTTTCCCGACATCAAGGTCACGGTCGAGGACCTCGGCAACCAGCCGACCTACGACAAGTCGATCGCCGGCTGTGCCGCCGGTGGCGAGGGCCTGCCGGACATCGTGACGATCGAGAACGGCGAAGCGGAAAACTACTGGAGCCAGTTCCCGGATTGCTTCGTCGACCTGCACACGCTCGGCTACACCGCGGAAGACCAGGCAAAATTCCCCGACTTCAAGCGCACCGAGCTCGAGGTGGACGACAAGGCCTATGCGATGCCGTGGGATTCGGGGCCGGTGGCGATGTTCTACCGACGCGACTTCTACGAGAAGGCCGGCGTCGATCCGTCCTCGATCAAGACCTGGGACGATTTCATCGCTGCCGCCAAGAAGATCCAGGCCGCCAATCCCGGCGTCACGATGACCAACGCCGATTTCAACGGCGATTCCGAATTCTTCCGCATGATCTCCAACGAGCAGGGCTGCGCCTACTTCTCCGCCGATGGTCAATCGATCACGGTCAACCAGCCCAAATGCGTCGATGCCATGACCAAGATCAAGGAGATGAAGGACGCCGGCATCATTTCCTCTGCCGACTGGAGCACCAAGATCACCAACAACACCGCCGGCAAGGTCGCCACGCAGATGTATGGCGGCTGGTATGAAGGCACTGTGCGCACCGAATCGCCCGATGGGACAGGCAAATGGGGCGTCTATTTGATGCCGAGCCTGACCGCCGACGGTCCGCGCGCCGCCAATCTCGGCGGCTCCTCGCTCGCCATCACCTCGGTGTCGAAGAACAAGGAAGCCGCCTACGCCTATCTGAAATACACGCTAGGGACGAATGAGGGCCAGATCACCATGCTGAAAGGCTTCGGCCTGGTGCCGTCGCTGATTTCGGCGCTCAACGACCCTTATGTCTCCGAGGGCCTGCCCTATTGGGGTGGCCAAGCCGTGTGGAAGGACATCCTCGGCACCCTGCCCAAGGTCGTCCCCAGCCGCGGTACGCCGTTCCAGAGCGACGCCGAAATCATCATCCGCGCGGTGCAGACCAAATATCTGGCCGGGGGCTATCCCGACGCCAAGGCAGCGCTCGACGATGCCGCAAGCCAGATCGCCGCGGCGACCGGCCTGCCGGTCAAGTCGTGATCTGACACGGAATGATCCCAGAGTCAGTTACCGGGCGCTTGCGCTGCCCCTCACCCTTACCCTCTCCCCGTGAAGAACGGGGAGAGGGGGTCACCAGCGTTGCGGCCCAGCCCCTTCTCCCCGTCACTTACGGGGAGAAGGTGCCGGCAGGCGGATGAGGGGCGGCACCGGCCTTCGAACAAGCCGCCGTTTGCGGCGCCGCATCACCTGAAACATCAACACCGCGCGCCCCAGCAGGCGAAAGCAGAAAGGAGGAGAACGATGCGCTACCAGAACGCCACGGCGTATCGCTTCCTTGCGCCCTATCTGCTGATCTTCTCGATCTTCTGGCTGTGGCCGATCATCGATTCCTTCCTGATCTCGTTCCAGGCGACGCGCACCGTGCCGTGGCGGTTCGCGCCGACCTTCAACTGGGGCCGGCTGATCGGCGATCCGGCCTTCTTCAATGCCTTGAAGAACACATTGCTGATCCTTGTCATCCAGGTGCCGGTGATGATTTCGCTAGCGATTGTGATGGCGGTGCTTTTGAACTCGCCGCTGCTCAAGGCGCGTGGCCTGTTCCGCTTTGCCTTCTTCGCGCCGGTCGTGGTCGGCGAGGTCGCCTATTCGGCGGTTTTCCGGCTGATGTTCAATCTGGACTACGGCATCATCAACAAATTGCTGAACAGCATCGGCCTGCCCAACGTCGACTGGTTTACCAACGTCACCCCGGCGATGGCGGTCATCATGATGGCGGTGACGTGGCGCTGGGCCGGCTACAACGCCATCATCCTGCTCGCCGGCCTGCAGTCCATCCCCGAGGATGTTTACGAGGCGGCGACCCTGGACCGGGTCAGCAAGGTCAAACAGTTCTTCTACATCACGCTGCCGCTGCTCAAGCCGATCATCGTGTTCTGCGCCGTGCTGTCGATCATCGGCACCATGCAGCTGTTCACCGAGCCCTTCCTAATCACCGAGCGCGGCGGGCCGGGCGGCGGCACCGAAACGCTCGGGCTGCTGCTTTATCGCCAGGGCTTCCGGTCGCTCAATTTCGGCTACGCTTCGGCCATCGCCTACACCATGGCCGGACTGGCGATTGCCATTTCGCTGGTGCAGATATGGCTGACGAGGGAACCGAAATGACCTCGCGCTCCCCAATCAGCCATTCCCGGGTCGGCCGTTCCCAGGCCAGATTGGGCCGCAGCATCGCGCTGCATCTGTTCCTGACGCCGCTGGCGCTGGTCTGGCTGTTTCCGCTGTGGATGATGGTGGTCTTTTCCACGATGCCCGACAACGGCATCTTCAGCCCCGACATCGAGCTTTTGCCGCACGGCAATTTCCTCGACAATGTCAGCAATCTGCAGCGCGGCACCAATTTCATCGGTGCCATCGGCATCTCCGTCTCGGTGGCGGTGACCTACACCTTCCTGTCGGTGATGCTGACCTCGATGGCCGGCTGGGCGCTGGCGCGTTACAACTTCTTCGGCAAGGGCATGGTCGTCGCCATCATCTTCGGCACCATCACGCTGCCCTATGCGGTCGTGCTGATCCCGCAATTCATCATGGTGGCGCGCGACTTCAAGCTCGCCAACACCTGGGTGGCGCTGATCGTGCCGCCGCTGTTCAATTCGCTGGGCGTGCTCTTCATGCGGCAGAGCTTTTCGATGATGCCGCACGAACTGTTCGACGCCGCCAAGGTCGAGGGCGTCAAGGAATGGCGGATATTCCTGTTCGTCGCACTGCCTCTGGCGCGGCCGATGCTGGCAGCGCTCGCCATCATCCTGTTCCTTGCCTCCTGGAACAACTATCTCTGGCCGCTGCTGATCAATTCCAAGCCGGGCGCAATGACCGCGCCCGTGGCGCTCGGCACGCTGATCGGTCTCACCAAGGTGTCCTGGGGCGGCATCATGGCGGGCGCGGTGATGCTGACGGCGCCAATGCTCGTCGTGTTCGTGCTTCTGCAGCGCCATTTCGTCGCCGGCATCGCCGCCGGCGCTATCAAGTAAGGATCAGCATGGCGGCAGTCACACTCAAAAACGTCATCAAGCGCTTCGGCGTCTTCGAGATCGTCCACGGCGCCAATATCGATATCGATGACGGCGAATTCGTCGTCTTCGTCGGCCCTTCCGGCTGCGGCAAGTCCACGCTGCTCCGGATGATCGCCGGGCTCGAGGACATCAGCGACGGCGAGATCGCCATTGGCGGCAAGGTGGTGAACGACGTCGAGGCGGCCGATCGCGGCATCGCCATGGTGTTCCAGTCCTACGCGCTCTATCCGCACATGACGGTTGAGCAGAATCTGAGCTTCGGCCTGAGAATGACCGGCAACCCCAAGGCAGATACCGAGCGGCGGGTGAAGCGGGCTTCCGAAATCCTGCGCATCGCCGAGCTGATGAAGCGGCGGCCGCGGCAATTGTCGGGCGGCCAGCGCCAGCGCGTCGCCATCGGCCGCGCCATCGTGCGCGAGCCGCAAGTGTTCCTGTTCGACGAACCGCTCAGCAATCTCGATGCCGAGCTCCGGGTGCAGATGCGCGTCGAGATATCGCGCCTTCACAAGGAGCTTGGCGTTACCATGGTCTATGTGACGCACGACCAGACCGAGGCGATGACGCTGGCCGACAGGATCGTCGTGCTCAACGCCGGTAATATCGAGCAGATCGGCGCGCCGCTCGATCTCTACGACGACCCCGCCAACCGCTTCGTTGCCGGCTTCGTCGGCTCGCCGAAGATGAATTTTCTGGCGGCGAAAGTGGTCGGAACCGACAACAGCGCGGCGATCGTGGAGCTGGTCAACCATCGCGGCGTGCGACTGCGCAAGCCGCTTTCCGATGCCTTGCCTGCGATAGGCGGCGATGTCGTGCTCGGCGTGCGGCCGGAGCATTTCTTCGACGCCGGCCAAGGCGATTGCGACCTTACCCTCAAGGCCGACGTCGCCGAGCACTTGGGATCGGTGAGCTATGTCTATGCCAATTCCGGGACCGGGGGCGGGCGCGAAGAACTGATCATCGAGCGCGAGGCCTCGCGGCATCGCGCCAACGGCGACGACCTGGTGGTGTCGATCAAGGCCGACCGCTCGCTTCTCTTCGACGCCACCGGCGCACGCATTCGCTAACCCATCTTTCTTTTGTCCGATCGCGATTGCTCGCGGCCACCCCACGGAGATTTGACATGACTTCCAAACCAGAAAAAATTCGCTGGGGCATTCTCGGGCCCGGCAACATCGCCAAGGCCTTTGCCGGCGGCGTCGCCCATTCGCGCACCGGCACCTTGGTCGCCTTAGGGGCGCGCAATCCCGGCAAGGCCGGGCTCACCGAGGCTTTCCCCGGCGCCCGCATCCTCGACGGCTACGAGGCTTTGCTTGGCGATCCGGATGTCGACGCGATCTATATTTCGACGCCGCATCCGAGCCATGCCGAATGGGCGATCAAGGCAGCCGAGGCCGGAAAGCATGTGCTTTGCGAAAAGCCGCTTGGCCTGACCGCCTTCGAGGCCGACGCGATGATCCATGCGGCGCGCAAGGCCGGCACCTTTCTCGGCGAAGCCTTCATGTACCGGCTGCATCCGCAGACGGCCAAGCTGGTCGAGCTGATCAGTGCCGGCGCGATCGGCGAGATCAAGATGATCAAATCCAGCTTCGGCTTCGCCATGCCGGGCTTCATGCCGGAGCACCGGCTTTACGCCAAGGATCTTGCCGGCGGCGGCATCCTCGATGTCGGCGGCTATCCCGTGTCGATGGCGCGGCTGATTGCCGGCGCCGCGGCGGGAAAGCCCTTCGCCGAGCCGGACAAAGTGGTGGGTACTGCGCATCTCGGCCAATCCGGTGTCGACGAATGGGCGTCGGCGCTGTTGCATTTTCCGGGCGGCATCGTCGCGGAAGTCTCCTGCAGCATCTCGCTCGCTCAGGACAATGTCTTGCGCATTCTCGGCAGCAAAGGCCGCATCGAGGTCGCGGATTTCTGGTATGCCGGCGGCCAGCAAGGCGGCACCGGCGAAATCCGCATCATCCGTCCGGGTTACACCGAGGTGGTCGAGGTCAAGGAGGACGGCTGGCTTTACGCGTTCGAGGTCGACGCCGCCGGCGAGGCCATTCTCGGCGGGAAGCAGGAGTTCGCCTGGCCCGGCATGGGCTGGGCCGACAGTCTCGGCAATCTGCGCGTGCTCGACAAATGGCGTGCCGCGATCGGGCTCGAATACGACATCGAGAAACCGGCAAAGCGCGTCAACACGATCTCCGGACGGAAGCTGCGCTCCGGCGGGACCGCCATCCCCAAGCGCAGCATTCCGGGCCTGCCGCGGCGGGCCTCGTGCCTGGCGCTCGGCTTCGAGGATTTCCGCACCTTTTCGTCGGGCGCCATCCTGCTCGACGCCTATTTCGAGGCCGGCGGCAATCTGTTCGACACGGCGTTCGTCTACGGTTCCGGCTATACCGAGACCCTGCTTGGCCAATGGCTGAAAAACCGCGGCGTGCGCGAGCAATCCGTGGTCATCGGCAAGGGCGCGCACTCGCCGCTCTGCTATCCCGACGTCATCGGCAAGCAGCTCACCCAGTCGCTCGAGCGGCTGCAGACCGACCATATCGACGTTTATTTCATGCACCGCGACAATCCGGACGTGCCGGTCGACGAATTCGTCGATGCGATGGACCGCGAGGTCAAGGCCGGCCGCATCCGCGGTCCGTTCGGCGGCTCGAACTGGACGATGGAACGCATGGACGAGGCGATTGCCTATGCCGAGCGCACCGGCAAGCAGAAGCCCGGCGCGCTTTCCAACAATTTCTCCTTGGCCGAGATGCTGGAGCCGATCTGGGCAGGCTGTGTCACCTCCTCCAGCGACGCGTGGAAGGCCTGGCTCACCGCCCGGCAGATGCCGAATTTCGCCTGGTCGAGCCAGGGCCGCGGCTTCTTCACCGACCGCGCCGGCCGCGACCGGCGCGACAATGAGGAGTTGGTCCGGGTCTGGTACTCGGACAAGAATTTCGGCCGTCGCGACCGTGCCATCGAGCTCGCCAAGCGGCTGGGCAAAAGCCCGATCCACGTCGCGCTCGCCTACGTCCTGGCGCAGCCCTTCCCGTCCGTCCCGCTGATCGGGCCCCGCTCGCTCGACGAATTGGAAGACAGCCTCCAGGCGCTCGACATCTCACTTTCGCCGGACGATCTTGCATGGCTGGATAGCGGTTCGGATCAGGCCCGCGCGCGGGCCTGACAGCAGGGAGAAAGGTTGCTAGAAGATGCGCTATGCGTGACTCGTGGGTTGGAAACGAGCTGATCAGAGTGCTTCTCGAGAACGACTCAGTGCACTTGGAGTTTGCTGGCGTTACCGTCCAACTCTGGACTTTATTCAAGGTGGCCTACGACGGAGGGCCTGACGTCTGGATAAAACCGGATAACCGTAGCGGCGATTTAAGCTTAATCTGGGCTTTGGTCGGAACGCGACTTGTAGAAGTAGCCTTGGAGGACACGGTTCGGGTCAGATTTGACAACGGCACGGAAATCATGGTCCCACCTGGCAACCGCCGAGGAGCCGTTATAACGGGAGTAGATGGCTACGATCCCTTCTGAATTTTGTACTGGCCCTACCGAATTTTGCGCGGCTTCTGGCACTCTTGGTCGACGAGGAGGATAGATGCTCGACATCTCACCGTCGAAACAGGCGGCCACCTGGCTCGGTTCGTTTGCGCGAGCGCTCGAAGCAGGCGACGTCGAGGCCGCAACCAATCTGTTCGTCGAGGACTGCTACTGGCGCGATCTTTTGACCTTCACCTGGAACATCAAGACGATGGAGGGGGCGGCCGCGATCCGCGACATGCTGGCGGCGACGCTGGCAACCACAAGGCCTGCTCAATGGCAGCTCAGCGGCGAAGCGACTTCGGACGAAGGCACCATCGAAGCCTGGTTTTCTTTCGAGACGTCATCGGCGTGGGGCCAAGGCATCATGCGCCTCAGGGACGGCAAGTGCCGGACGCTGTTCACGGCGATGAGCGATCTCAAGGGGTTTGAAGAGCGCAAAGGCCCGGCGCGGCCGCTGGGCGTCCGCCACAAGGCCGATCCGGAACGCGAAACCTGGCTGGAGGCAAGGCGCCGCGAGGCGCGTGACCTCGGCGTTAGCCAGCAGCCCTATTGCCTGGTCATCGGCGGCGGCCAGGGCGGCATCATGCTGGGGGCGCGGCTCAGGCAATTGGGCGTGCCGGCCATCGTCATCGAGAAGAACGCCCAGGCCGGCGATTCCTGGCGCAAGCGCTATCGCTCGCTCGTGCTGCACGACCCGGTCTGGTACGACCATCTGCCCTACATCCCGTTTCCCGAGAACTGGCCGGTGTTCACGCCCAAGGACAAGATGGGCGACTGGCTGGAGATGTATACGCGCGTCATGGAGCTCAATTACTGGACCTCCACGACATGCGTCAGTGCCTCCTATGACGAGACCGAAAAGGTCTGGACGGTCGAGCTCGACCGCGCCGGCGAGCGCATCACGCTGAAGCCGAAGCACATCGTCTTCGCGACCGGTGCTTATGGCCCGCCCAGGCGCATCGACCTGCCGGGCGCCGAGGTCTTCAACGGCGAAATCCTGCATTCCAGCCAGTATTCCAGCGGCGAGAAATTCCGCGGCAAAAAGGTCGCCGTCATCGGCGCGGCAAGTTCCGGCCATGACGTCGGCGTCGATCTCTGGGAGAGCGGCGCCGAGGTGACGATGGTCCAGCGGTCGCCGACGACGGTGGTCAAGTCGGACACGCTGATGGAGATCGGTTTCGAGATATTTTCGGAAAAGGCGCTGGCCCGCGGCATCACCACTGAGAAGGCCGACATGATCGTCGCCTCGACGCCGTTCGCGCTGCTGCCGCAAGGCCAGCGGGCGCTTTACGACGTCATCAAGGCGCGCGACGCGGCTTTCTACGACCGCTTGCGCGGCACCGGCTTCGCCATCGATTTCGGCGACGACGAGACTGGGCTCCTGATGAAGGCCTACCGCACCGGCTCGGGCTTCTACATCGACGTCGGCGCCTGCGATCTGATCATCGACGGCGAGATCGGCATCCGTAGCGGCGTCGGGATCAAGTCGCTGACGCCGACAGGCATCCTCTTCGACGACGGCACGGAACTGGCGGCCGACGCGATCATCGCCTGCACCGGCTATCTCTCGATGAACGAGACAGTGGCGGCGATCGTTTCGCGCGAAGTCGCCGACAAGGTCGGGCCGTGCTGGGGGATTGGCTCGGGCGTGAAAGGCGACCCGGGTCCGTGGCAAGGCGAGTTGCGCAACATGTGGAAGCCGACAGCGCAGGAAGCGCTGTGGTTCCACGGCGGCAATCTTGCGCTGTCGCGCTTCTATTCAAAATTCGTGGCGCTGCAGATCAAGGCGCGCATGGAAGGCATTCCGACGCCAGTCTATGGAGCGCCGGTGCGATAGGGCTGCCTTTCCCTTCTCCCCTTGTGGGAGAAGGTGGATCGGCGCGTAGCGCCGAGACGGATGAGGGGTGTTGGACGGATCGCCGTGGGTGCCAAGCTGGAGCACCCCTCATCCGTCGCCTTCGGCGACACCTTCTCCCACAAGGGGAGAAGGGGAGCCACATCGCCGTCAATAGTGGCTATGTCCGAAATGCCGGCTCGCCACCTCGACATGCGTGTCGTGCGCATGCGCTTCGAAGCGTTCGGTCTCGCCGAGATCGTCCACCGCCTCGTTCGGCCACCAGGTGCCGCCGACCACGATGCCGGCCGAGACCAGCCTTTGCTCGGCGACCAGCGAGGCGCCGACCGAATCGACAAAGGTGAAGTGGCCTGGACGCAGACGCAGCACCGCGACGTCACCGACCACGCCAATCGCCAGCCTGCCGAGATCTGGCCTGGCGATCGCTTCCGCTGGCCGCTGCGTTGCGGCGCGCAGCACCTCGACCAGTGGCATGCCGAGCGCCAGCAGTTTCGACATGCAGACCAGGATGTCGAAGGCCGGCCCGTCGACGCAGTAGAGATGCACGTCGCTGCTGATCACGTCCGGCGCCAGACCCTCGCTGAGCATCGCTTTGGCCACCTCGAAATCGAACGAGCCCATGCCGTGGCCGATGTCGAAGATGACGCCGCGCTCGCGCGCCAGCCGCATATCCGGCCGCACCGCCCCCGAGGCGAAGACCGGCGCGTTGGGAAACGGCCGGAAGCAGTGGGTGAGGATGTCGCCCTTGCGCAGCCGCGGCAGCACTTCCGAGCGGCCGGGCGGCGGCTCGTCTATATGCGCCATCAGCGGCAGGCCGGCCTTGTCGGCGGCTTCGAGCGCGAGATCGACCGGCGCGATGCCGCTGGTGCCACCGGCATGGCGACCCGAACGGACCTTGACACCGACAACCACGTCCGCGTGCTCGCGCGCCGCCGCCACCGTTTCGCGCGGTTCGCAGAGCCGGAGGTCGCTGCACTCGCCGACCGCCACGGTCTGCGAGAAGCCGAATATGCCGGCAAAGGAAATGTTGACGTAGGCCAGGATGCGGACTTTCGAGCGCTCTATGACGTGGCGGCGAAAGCCGAGGAAATTGCCGGCGCCGGCACTTCCGGCATCGATGAAGGTGGTCGTGCCGCTCTTTGCGGCGAGCCGGTCGGCATCGACGCCGAGCGAGGTGCCGCCCCAATAGACATGGCTGTGCAGGTCGATCAGGCCCGGCGCGACGATGGAGCCCGTGGCGTCGATGACGCGGGCGGCACGCTCGAAGGGGATTTCGGCGTCGATAGCCGCGATACGGCCGTCCACAATCGCCAGATCGCGTTGTGCGTCGAGGCCGGACGCCGGATCGATGAGGCGGCCGCCTTTTATCAGGAGATCGAATTGCATTGCGCCTGTCTCCGCTTTTCCGTCAGGCCGGCCTGTAGGCGACGGCTTCGACCTCGATCTTGATGTCGATCATGAGCCGAGACTCCACCGTCGTGCGTGCCGGCGGGTCTTTCGGGAAATGCCGGGCATAGACGGTGTTGAAGATGCCGAAATCGCGCGCGTCCTCGAGCCAGACCGTGGTCTTGACCACGTCGTCCAGCGTGCAGCCGGCCAGCGCCAGTGCCGCCTTGATGTTCGACAGCACCTGTTCGGTCTGCTCGGCGATGCCGCCCTTGACCACCAGCCCGTCGCTGCCGACCGGCACCTGGCCGGAGACATAGACGAAATCGCCGGCCCTGACCGCCGGCGACAACGGCACATGGGATTTTCCGAAACACTGCTTGGGCAAGGAGGCCTCCTCTGGAAATCTTGCGTGACCGCCCTTATGCCTGCCACCGCGGTTCTCATCCAACATTTTGGAAGCTATATCGCTTTGCTGCGGGAGCGCCAGCTTGGTCACCACGCTCGGTGACCCTTCGCGCCCCCCTCTGTCCTGCCCTCTTTCCCACTACTTGGCATCTCCCCCACTAGGAGGGAGATTGGCCGTCATCACTGATTTCGCCAACCACCGACCTTGCAAAAGGTGCGCTGCCAGCGAAGCTGCCGATCTCCCCCCAAGTGGGGGGAGATGCCCGGCAGGGCAGAGGGGGGCGCTGTCCCGCCAGCGTCTTGACCCGCGACGCCAGCCCGCTCAGCGATCGATTCGCGTCGACAGGATGATCGACGACGACGTCCGCTCGACCCCGTCCATGGCGCCGATCTGGTCGAGAAGCGTGTCGAGATCCCTGATCGACGGCGCCTCGACGATGACGATCATGTCGAAATTGCCGCTCACCGAATGCAGCGTCCGCACCGGCGGGAGCGACTGCAGGCTGCGCACCACCTTGTCGGCAAGCTTGGGCGTGACGGTGAGCAGGACATGCGCCCGCACCAGTCCCTGTTCGTAATCCGGCGAAAGCCTGACGCCGTAGCCGGTGATGATGCCGCGCTGCTCCAGCCGCTCGATCCGGCTCTGCACCGTCGTCCGTGAGACGCCCAGCCGCCGCGCCAGTTCGGCGGTCGAGGCGCGTGCATTGATGCGCAGCAGGGAAAGCAGCGCCTGGTCGGCATCACTAAGCATTTCGACGAACCTTGCCGGCGTATTGGTCAAACAGAGACTGCGTTTTGCACAATCCTACTCTTCCTTTCGACAGGCAAGCTGCGATTCTAGCCGTCTATTTAACATTGGTGCGAGGGACCGGTCATGAAGGAAATCATCGTCGTCGGCGCCGGCAAGATCGGCTCGACCATAGCCGAGATGCTGGCTTCCACGGGCGACTATCATGTCACCCTCGCCGACCGCTCGGCCACACAGCTCGGCGCGGCCGAACTGCCGGCCGGCGTAGAGACGCTGGAACTCGACATCGAGGCCGTCGGCACCCTCGAAGCCGCCCTGGCCGGCAAGTTCGCGGTGCTCAGCGCTGCGCCCTTCCATCTGACCACGCGCATCGCCGAAGCGGCGGCCAGCGCCGGCGTGCACTATCTCGATCTGACAGAGGACGTCGTCAGCACCAGGCGCGTCAAGGAATTGGCGCTCCGGCAACAGCGCCTTCATCCCGCAATGCGGGCTGGCGCCGGGCTTCATCTCGATCGTCGCCAACGATCTCGCCAGCCGCTTCGACACGCTGGAAAGCGTGCGCATGCGGGTTGGCGCGCTGCCGCAATACCCGTCGAATGCGCTGAACTACAATCTGACCTGGAGCACCGACGGCGTCATCAACGAATATTGCGAGCCTTGTGAGGCGATCGTCGAAGGCGAGCTGGTCGAAGTGCCGCCGCTGGAGGAGCGTGAAGAATTCTCGCTCGACGGCGTCACCTACGAGGCATTCAACACCTCGGGCGGGCTGGGCACGCTGGCCGAAACGCTGAAAGGCAAGGTGCGGACGCTGAACTACCGCACCATCCGCTACCCCGGCCACGCCGCGATCATGAAGGCGCTGCTCAACGACCTCGGCCTGCGCCACCGCCGCGACGTGCTGAAGGACATTTTCGAAAGCGCCCTGCCGGCGACGCTGCAGGACGTCGTCATCGTCTTCGTCACCGTCAGCGGCCGCAAGAATGGCCGCCTGCTGCAGGAGACCTACGCCAACAAGATCTACGCCAGGCGTGTCGGCGATACGGTACGCAGCGCCATCCAGATCACCACTGCCTCCGCCATCTGCGCCGTGCTCGACATGCTGGCCGATGGCACCTTGCCGGCAAAGGGCTTCATCAAGCAGGAGGACATCGCGCTCGACGCCTTCCTGGCCAACCGCTTCGGCCGCGCCTACGCGCAGCACGAGATGGTTAGCCGACTGGCGGGTTGAGCTGCGTAATCTCCCCCCCTTGAGGGGGGAGATGTCGGCGAAGGCGACAGAGGGGGTCGCCTCGCGTAGAGCGCCAACCTCCGACTGTCGTAAGGGAGGTCGAATCCAGTCGAACCGACCCCCTCTGGCCTGCCGGCTATCTCGCCCTCAAGAGGAGAGATCACCCTGCCCTCAAATATGCACCGCCCGCCCGAGCGCCTTCAGCGCCGCTTCCTGAAAACCCTCCCCTTGCGTCGGGTGGGCGTGGATGGTGCCGGCAATGTCCTCCAGACGCGCGCCCATTTCCAGGGCCAGGCCGAAGGCCGTCGACAGTTCCGACACGCCTTGGCCGACCGCCTGGATGCCGAGCACCAGATGGTTGTCGGCGCGGGCAACGACCCGGACAAAGCCCTCCTCACCCATCTTCGTCATCGCCCGGCCATTGGCGGCGAAGGGGAACAATCCGACCTTGATTTCGCCGCCGAGCCCCTTTGCCTCCTCCGGCGACAGGCCTGCGGTGATCAGCTCCGGATCGGTGAAGCAGATAGCGGGAATGCAGCGTTTGTCCCAGCTGCACTTGTGGCCGGCGACGATCTCGGCGACCATTTCGCCTTGCGCCATCGCCCGGTGCGCCAGCATCGGCTCGCCGGTGACGTCGCCAACGGCAAAGATGCCGCGCATCGAGGTGCGGCACTGGTCGTCGATGCGGATGAATTTTCCCGCCATGTCGAGATCGATCTGCTCCAGCCCCCAGTCTTCGACCACCGGCTTGCGCCCGACGGTGACCAGAATCCTGTCGGCAACGATCTTGGCATTCTTGCCGTCCTTCGTCTCGACCAGCAGCGCATCGCCCTTGGTCGACAACCCCTTGGCCTTGGCGCCCACAAGCACCTCGATACCGAGCTCGGCGAGCCGCTTCACGACCGGCCGGGTCAGTTCGGCATCATATTGCGCCAGTACGCGCGGCAAAGCCTCGACCACGGTCACCCTGGCGCCCATCTTCGCGAAGGCGATGCCGAGCTCCAGCCCGATGTAGCCGCCACCGACGACGGCAAGCCTTTCCGGCACTTCGCTCAGCGCCAGCGCTTCGGTGGACGAGATCACCAGGCCACCGAAGGGCAGCGACGGCAATTCGACCGACGCCGAGCCCGTGGCGATCACCACCGTCTCGGCGCGGACCACCTGCATCCCGGTTTCGGTCTGGACCTCGACGGTCTTGCCGTCACGGAATTTCGCCCAGCCGTGCACGGTCTTGACCCCGGCCTTCTTCAACAGGCCGGCAACGCCGCTGTTAAGCCGGCTAACAATGCCGTCCTTCCAGGCGATGGTCGTTTCGAGATCAATCGATGGTGTTGCGATTGAAATGCCGAGCGGGCTCTTGCCGCCGGCCAAGTGCGACGCCTTTTCGAACTCTTCGGCCGCATGGATCAGCGCCTTGGACGGGATGCAGCCGACATTGAGACAGGTGCCGCCCGGTTTACCGAACTCGACGATAACCGTGTCGATGCCAAGCTGCCCGGCGCGGATGGCGCAGACATAGCCGCCGGGACCGGCGCCGATGACGAGCAGCTTGCAGGAGATTTCCTTCATCATGGCACCTTAGTTCGACGAGCCGGCGGGACAGCGCCCCCCTCTGTCATCTCCCCCTCAAGGGGGGAGATTGGCAGCTTTCGCGCTCGGCTTAGTCCTGCAAAGCTGGAGATTGGCGAAAGGCGGGATGACGGCCAATCTCCCCCCTTGAGGGGGAGATGCCCGGTAGGGCAGAGGGGGGCGCGAAGGATCGCTACTGCTCTCATCCTGCGCCCCTGCGATCCTCTGTTCATCTCCTCAATCCACAAAAATCAGCGCTGGCGTTTCCAGCAGCGTCTTGATCCGTTGAATGAACACCGCGACTTCCCAGCCGTCGATGACGCGGTGGTCGAAGCTGGAGGACAGGTTCATCATCTTGCGCGGGATGAACTGGGTGCCGTCCCACACCGGCCGCATCATCATCTTGTTGACGCCGAGGATCGCCACTTCCGGATGATTGATCACAGGCGTCGTCGCCACACCGCCCATGGCCCCGAGCGAAGTGATGGTGATGGTCGATCCAGAGAGCTCGTCGCGCGTCGCCGTGCCGGATTTTGCCGCCTCAGCCAGCCTGACAACCTCGGCTGCGCAATCCCAGATGTCGCGCGCCTCGGCGTGCTTGACCACCGGCACCACCAGCCCCGACGGGGTCTGCGCGGCGATGCCGATATGGACCCCGCCATGCTGGTGGATTATGCCCGCCTCGTCGTCGAACAGCGCGTTGAGGTTTGGCTGGTCGGCGATCGCCTTGACCATCGCCCGCATCAGAAACGGCAGCAGCGTCAGCTTCGGCCTGTCCGCGCCCGGCCGCTTCTCCTTGTTGAGCGCGGCGCGCAAATCCTCGAGCGCGGTGACGTCGATCTCTTCGACATAGGTGATGTGCGGGATGCGCGATTTGGCCAGCGTCATCTTCTCGGCGATCTTTCGCCTGAGCCCGACTATTTTGATATCCTCGACCGCCTCGTTGCGGACAAGCCCGGAGATCTTGGCGGGCCCGGGTCCGCGCGCCAGGAAAGCTTCGATGTCCTCATGCTGGATACGGCCGGCCGGGCCGCTCCCCACAATTTGCCGCAGGTCGATGCCGGCCTCTTTCGCCCTGAGGCGGACGGCCGGCGAGGCCAGCGGCTTTTCGCCCTCCGGACGCCGCGCGCCGGAGATCGGCGCAGTACCCCCGCCGGAGGGGAATTCCGTTGCCGGCTCACTTTCGCGCACAGAAGCGCTTCCTGACGGAGGTGGGACTGGTTTGGCGTCGGCCTTGGGAGCCGAAGCTCGTCCCCCTCCCCCTTGTGGGGGTCCGAAGGACGGGCGAGACCCGTGGCTCGCCCCGGCAAGGTTAGGGGTGGGGGTACGCTTGGCGCCCGCCTCAACGTCCCGTGGCGGCTTGACGTTACCCTCGCCGGCCACCTTCAGGCGCACGATGGGCGAGCCGATCGCCACCGTGTCGCCGATCTCCGCACCCAGCCAGAGGATCTCACCATCGACGGGCGAGGGAATCTCGACCGTTGCCTTGTCGGTCATCACAGCGGCCAGCACGGCGTCCTCACGCACGAGATCGCCGACCTTGACCTGCCATTCGACCAGCTCGGCCTCGGCGACGCCTTCACCGACATCGGGTAGCTTGATGACATATTCGCCCATCGTCTTCCCCCTCAGGCTTCCATCGTTTCGACGAGCGCGCGGCCTAGCCGCACAGGACCGGGAAAATAGTCCCACTCCTGCGCATGCGGATAGGGCGTGTCCCAGCCGGTGACCCGCGCCACCGGCGCCTCCAGATGGTGGAAGCAGTTCTCCTGAACCAGCGCCGAAAGTTCGGCGCCGAACCCCGATGTCAGCGTCGCCTCGTGCACGACCACGCAGCGCCCGGTCTTGCTGACCGAGGCGACGATCGTCTCGAGGTCGAGCGGCAGCAGCGTTCTCAGATCGATGATCTCGGCATCGATGCCGGTCTCCTCGGCCGCCGCCTGGGCGACATAGACCATCGTGCCGTAGGCAAGTACGGTGACCGCAGCGCCCTGTCTGCGGATCACCGCCTTGCCGAGCGGCACCGTGTAATGGCCGTCGGCGACTTCGCCAAGCTCGTGTTTCGACCATGGTGTTACCGGCCGCTCGTGATGACCGTCGAAGGGTCCGTTATAAAGCCGCTTCGGTTCCAGGAAGATCACTGGGTCGGGATCCTCTATCGCGGCGATCAGCAAGCCCTTGGCGTCATGCGGGTTCGAGGGCACCACGACTTTCAGCCCGGAGACGTGGGTGAACAGCGCCTCCGGGCTCTGGCTGTGGGTCTGGCCACCAAAAATGCCGCCGCCGGTGGGCATCCTGACCACGATCGGGCAGGTGAAGTCGCCGTTCGATCGATAGCGCAGCCGCGCCGCTTCCGAGACGATCTGGTCATAGGCCGGATAAACATAGTCGGCAAACTGCACCTCGACGCAAGGCTTCAGCCCGTAGGCGGCCATGCCGATGGCCGCGCCGACAATGCCGGATTCGCTGATCGGCGCATCGAAGCAGCGGCTCTTGCCGTATTTCGCCTGCAGGCCTTGCGTACAGCGGAAGACGCCGCCGAAGAAGCCGACATCTTCGCCGAAGACGATGACACGCTCGTCGCGCGCCATCGACACGTCCATGGCGTCGCGGATTGCCTCGATCATGGTCCGTCGCGGCATGGTTAGACTCCCGCCTGCTGGCGCTGGCGCCTGAGGTGCGGCGGCATCTCGGCATAGACGCCCTCGAACATATCGCGCGCCGAGGGCTTGCCGCCGGCATGCAGCGTGCCGTGGCGCTCGGCCTCCCGCTGCGCCGAAATCACCGTGTCGAGGATTTCCGCCTCGGCCTGGGCGTGGCGTTCGTCCGACCAGACGCCGCGCTGGATGAGGTGGTTCTTCAGCCTGACGATCGGGTCGCCGAGCGGCCACGCGTCGGACTCGGCCTTCGGCCGGTAGGCCGACGGGTCATCGGAGCTGGAATGGGCGCCGACGCGGTAAGTGACATATTCGACCAGCGTCGGCCCGAGATTGTTGCGCGCCCGCTCCGCCGCCCATTTGGCCACCGCATGGACGGCGAGATAGTCGTTGCCGTCGACGCGCAGCGACGGGATGCCGAAGCCCAGTCCGCGGGCAGCAAAAGTGCCGGAGCCGCCCCGGGCGATCCCCTGGAAGGTCGAAATCGCCCACTGGTTGTTGACGACGTTGAGCACGACCGGCGCCTTGTAGGTCGAGGCGAACACCAGCGCCGAATGGAAGTCGGACTCGGCGGTCGAGCCGTCGCCGATCCAGGCGGCGGCGATCTTCTGGTCATTGCTGATCGCCGAAGCCATCGCCCAGCCGACCGCCTGGATGTACTGCGTCGCCAGATTGCCGGAGATCGAGAAGAAGCCGTGCTCTTTCGACGAATACATGATCGGCAGCTGCCGGCCCTTCAGCGGATCGGCCTCGTTCGAATAGATCTGGTTCATCATCGTGACCATCGGATAGCCGTCGGCGATGAGCAGGCCGGCCTGCCGATAGGTCGGAAAATTCATGTCGCCCGGCGCCAGCGCCTTGCGGAAGGCGCAGCTCACCGCCTCTTCGCCGAGATGCTGCATGTAGAAGGAGGTCTTGCCCTGGCGCTGCGCCATCTGCATGCGCGCATCGAAGCTGCGCAGCGTCACCATATGGCGCAACCCTTCCAGCAGTTCCTCGTCGGAAAGCAGGCCGGCCCACGGCCCGACCGCCTCGCCGGCGCGGTTGAGCACACGAATGATCGAGAACGCCAGATCGCGGATGGTGCGCGGATCGACGTCGATCTCGGGGCGCGGCACCGAGCCGGCCTTGGGGATGGTCACGTCTGAAAAATCCGGCGTGCCGCCCGGCCGCACCTCCGGCTCCGGAACATGGAAGCGCAACATTCCGGCATCGGCCATGATCTCGGTCCTCCACTGTTGCCCGGCGCGATATTTGCACACCGCCGGACCAGTGCCAATTCGTCGGGCAGGGCTTCGGTCCTTCGGCTCCCGCCGATGCAGCCTGCCGCGCACAAGATGAAGATGTGTCTGCGAAATTTCTTGTCGATGTTGGACGGCAGCACGCAACTTAGCAGAAATTTGCCGACGATTGCCGCAACAGACGATATGTCCCGGGGTGAGCTTGCCTTTGACGAGCCCGCACATCCAGCGATTCAAGTTGCGCCTACCATTCAGGACCTTATCCTGACGGCATCGTTGTAAGAGAGGCGGGAATGCAAGGCAGATCGAGGGCCGTCGTCGCGTTGGCGATTGTAGCTTTTCTGGTTGGATCCGGTCGACCAGCTTTCGCTCAGTCGGACGATTGCATCGGCACGTACTATCGCACGAGGGATGCTGCCTGCATTGACCGGCTTATCACAACCTTGGATCAAGCTCCGTCCAGCGCTGAAAACGGAACGATAACCGGGTTTTTCGCTGCATTGTTCGACGGCTCGCCGGAGATGCGACGAAAACTGCTGGATGGCGTGCCCTCCGATCGCGCGGCTGACCTTTATCTGGCCGCTCTGCACAAGGCTGGTCTCACGGACGAAGCGCGGCGTTTCGCGTCGAGCCGAAAGCTGGAGGATGCAGCATCCCCCGGTGCCATGCCTTTGAAAACGTTGACACCCCTCTTTGTCCCGTTGGACAATGATCTGCTGCTTGGCGCCTATATGGCGACAGGAGACTTGTCCTACATAGATCATATTCTGGGAGATCATATTCTGGGAAATCTTCGAACCAGCCGTGACGGCATCGCGGCGGACGCAATCTGCATCGGCCTTGTTATGGGGAAATTCGCGGGTGCGGTGGCTCCAGGTCGCCCCGAGAATATCATGATTGTCGCTGCATGCCGGAAATATGGGTGCCCCAAGAGCCAGGCATCAAAAGACATGATGCGTGTGATGACGGTGGCATCGGCTGTATGGGCTATACGGTCGCTGGCGAAGAATGACGTTGCAATCAAACAGGAACTCGATCGCTTTTTCCAAAACGACTCGCGTTTGGCCGCCATTTTCGGAAGAGAGCAGAACGCCTTCACAAATTATCTGGCCTCAGTGACTTTGTGGTCGGTCGAGAAAGGCAAATCGCTTGACACGGCAATGACGGACTATGAACGCCTCGGTGCTGCCGATACTTCGTTCAAGCCTGATAGCATCCTGCAATCCCCCGAGGACAAGAACTAGCAGGCCGGCGCCTGTGGTTCACCCGGAGCTCTCGCCATGCTAACCACAACACCATGGCACAGAAGAAAGCATACGAGGTCGATTCATGGCTCGCGAAGCCGGATCCGCGCGTCTCGATCGTGCTGCTTTACGGTCCCGATCGCGGGCTGGTCGCCGAGCGGGCAAAGGCCTTTGCCGCCAGGACCGGCCTGCCGCTCGACGATCCGTTCTCGGTGGTCAGGCTGGACGGATCGGAGGTCGATCGCGACGAGGGCCGCCTGCTCGACGAGGCGCACACCGTGCCGATGTTTTCGGAGCGGCGCCTGCTATGGGTGCGCAATGCCGGCGCTCAGAAGGCGCTTGCCGACGACGTCAGGGCGCTGACCGCCGAGCCGCCGCGCGATGCCATTATCCTGATCGAGGCCGGTGACCTGAAGAAGGGCGTCGGCCTGCGCGGCGTGGTGGAGGCGGCGGACAATGCCATGGCTCTGCCTTGCTACGCCGATGAGGCCAGGGACATTGACACGGTCATCGACGACGAACTGCGCAAGGCTGGCATGTCGATGACGCTGGAGGCGCGGCAGGCGCTGCGCCGCAACCTTGGCGGCGACCGGCTGGCCTCGCGCGGCGAGATCGAAAAGCTGGTGCTTTATGCGCATGGCCAGGCCGAAATCGGCCTCGACGACGTCAAGGCGACATCCGGCGATGTCTCCGGCCTCTCCTTCGATGCGGCCGTCGACGCCCTGCTCGAAGGCAGGATCGCCGACTTCGACAGCGCCTTCACCCGCCATTGCCAGTCTGGCGGCCAGCCCTTCCTGGTGCTTTCATCGGCGATGCGGCAGTTGCAGACGATCCAGGCGATGCGCGGCCTGATGGACGCCGGCGGCCGCAATGCCGCTTCGGTCGTAGCCGCGGCGCGCCCGCCGGTGTTTTTCTCCAGGCGCAAGCTGGTCGAGAAAGCCCTCGAACGCTGGAGCAGCGAGGCGCTCGGCCGCGCCCTGACCCGCTTGCAGACGGCGGTGCTGCAAACGCGCCGGCGGCCCGATCTGTCGATCGCGCTGGCACGCCAGGCGCTGCTCGGCATTGCCGTGGAAAGCGCAAGGCTGGCGCAGAGGTAAGCTCGCTTCGAGCAGATGGCAGCTTCAACTCAGTCGGAGACGACAATCATTGAGGCTGGCGCCGCCCCTCATGCCCTACCGGGCATTTCTCCCCGTAAACGGGGAGAAAGAAGCCGGCCGCAACGCCGGCACCTTCTTGCAATGCTGGAGATCGGCAAAACCGTCGAAGACAGCGCCCTTCTCCCCGTCACTATACGGGGAGAAGATGCCGGCAGGCAGATGAGGGGCGGCGCCAACACCCCGAACAGGAGCGAATTCTTGTCAGAACGGCAGTCGATTCACGAGTAGTTTGCCGGCTAAGGTACCGGGCCATACCTACTCCCGCTTCAGCCTTCGGCAAAGCTCGTCAAGCTGCTCCAGCGTCCGGTAGGCGACGCTGATCACGCCGCCGCGCTGGTTGTGCTCGATCGTAACGATCATGCCGATCGTACTGGTCATCTGCCGCTCCAGCGCCAGTGTGTCGGCATCCTTTTGCGGCGGTGCGGCGGGTTGGCGTTTTGCCGCCGGCGCGCCGACCGGCATCTGCGCCAGCGCCTCGGCCTGGCGCACCGAAAGCCCCTCATCGATGATCCGCTTGGCGAGCCCGGCCGGGTCGTCGGCCGTCACCAAGGTACGGGCGTGGCCGGCCGACAGCGCCCCATCGACCAGCATGTCGCGAATGACGTCGGGCAGCTTGAGCAGCCTCAGCGTGTTGGCGACATGGCTGCGGCTCTTGCCGATCACCTGGCCGAGATCGGCCTGGGTATAGCCGTGGTCGTCGATCAGCTGCTGGTAGCCCAGCGCTTCCTCGACCGGGTTGAGGTCGGTGCGCTGGACGTTTTCGATGATCGCCAGTTCGAGCGCCGTGCGATCGTTGACATCGCGCACAATGATCGGGATTTCGGTCAGCCCGGCGCGTTGCGCCGCACGCCAACGACGCTCGCCGGCGATAATCTCGTAGCGGCCCGTTTGGGTTTTCGACGGCCGCGCCACCACCGGCTGCACCACGCCGTGTTCGCGGATCGACTGGGCGAGGTCGGTCAGGTCGGCGTCGCCAAAATGCCGCCGCGGGTTTTTCGGGTTAGGGCTGAGGAACTCGATCGGCACCTTGCCGTCGGCCGCCAGCCCCGGCTTTTCCGGTGCCGCCGGGCGATCGATTTCGCCGATCAGGGCCGCCAATCCCCGGCCCAGTCTCTTTCTCGAAGGGTCTTCGTTCATCGTCCGTCCAGATCGTTTCGGTATCGAATCGCTTGTTGGCTACTGTTAGGCGGCACGCAATTTGCGCTCGCGGCGGATCACTTCGGAAGCAAGCTGCAGATAGGCCTGGCTGCCCGAGCATTTGAGGTCGTAGAGAATCGCCGGCTTGCCATAGGACGGCGCCTCGGAAACGCGGACATTGCGCGGGATGACGGTTTCATAGACCTTGTCGCCCATATGCGCCCGTACATCCTGCACCACCTGGTTGGCGAGATTGTTGCGCCCGTCGAACATCGTCAGCACTATGCCCTGGATCGTCAGATCGGGGTTGATCGAACGGCGCACCTGCTCGACCGTCTCCAACAGCTGGCTCAGGCCCTCCAGCGCGAAGAATTCACACTGCAGCGGTACCAGCACCGAATCGGCCGCAGCCATCGAATTCAGCGTCAGCAGATTGAGCGAGGGCGGGCAGTCGATCAGCACATAGCCGAAATTGGCCGAGCGCTCGGCCGAAGCCCGCAGCGCGTTGCGCAGCCGCAGCACCCGGTCCGGCGCCGAGGCGATTTCCATCTCGATGCCGAGCAGATCGAGCGTCGACGGCACGATCGACAGGCCGGGCACCGCCGTCGGGATCGCCGCCGCTTCCAGGTCGAGTTCGCCGGTCAGCACATCATAGGACGAGACGGTGCGGTCGCGCCGGTCGATGCCAAGCCCGGTGCTGGCGTTGCCCTGCGGGTCGAGATCGACGATCAGCACCTGTTCGCCTATAGCGGCCAGCGCGGTGGCCAGATTGATGGCCGTCGTCGTCTTGCCGACGCCGCCCTTCTGGTTGGCGACGGTGATGATTCGGGGGCCGTTCTTCATCATGGGTCTATGCCAGAAATTCATTCGGGGTCGCCGGTCACTAGCCAGGGTGCTGTCGCAAGTCGGATATTTCGAGAACGACGCCCTGCGCGTCGGTTACACTGGCATGTTCTACCAGATCGAAAGACCATCGTTGAGCGCTTTCTGCCACTTCGGCGCGGTAATCCCGGCCTTTGTGAAACAGGCCGCGCGCGCCCTTCGTAAGCCACGGCGCCGCCAGGTGGAGCAGGGCCGGCAGCGAGGCGAGCGCCCTGGCCGTGACGATTTGCGGTGCAGGAACAAGAGGATAGCTGTCGTCTATGCGTCGCGCGATGACCTTGGCAGGCAGGCTGAACTGTCCGACGACCGCTTGCAGGAACGATGCTTTTTTCCGATTGCTTTCAACCAGGTCGATGCTGGCCCCTTCACGCTCGACCAGTAGAAAGGCCAGCACAAGCCCGGGAAAACCGCCGCCGGAGCCGAGATCGACCCAGCGCTTCGCGTCTGGTTTGATTCGCGCCAGTTGCGCGCTGTCGAGGATGTGGCGGCGCCAGACATCGTCCTGCGTCGATTGCGCGGCCAGATTGATCCGGCGATTCCATTTCTGGAAGACGGCCTCGAACTCGACCAGACGATCGAATGTTTCACGTGAAACCGGGCCTGCTGCCTGTTGCAGGTTCGCCCAGGACGCAGCGCTCACGCGACCTGCTTTCGCGCGGCCGCCTCGGCGTTGCGGACATGCGCGACGATAATCGCCAGCGCCGCCGGCGTCATGCCTTCCATACGCTGCGCGTCAGCGATGGAACGCGGCTGGCGTGCCAGCATCTTTTGCTTCAGCTCATTGGACAGGCCGGGAACAGAAGCAAAGTCGAGCGACTCGGGAATAAGCCGGCTCTCCTCAAGCCTGATCTGCGAGACGTCCGCCTGCTGGCGGTCGAGATAGACGGAATATTTGGCTTCCGTTTCAAGACGTTCGGCCGTTTTGGCGTCGATTGCTCCAAAAGCAGGTTCGATGCGCCCCAGCCAGGCGATGTCGACACCGGGATAGGCCAGCAACTCATAGGCCGAGCGGCGTACGCCGTCCCGGTTGATCTCGAGCCCATGGCGCGCCGCCTCATTCGGGGTCATCGTGGTGCCGAGGGCGAGCTGCCGCGCCTTATCAAGGTCTTGCACGACAGTGTTGAACCGTTGCGTTCGCTCCGGCGAGGCGATCCCCAGTCTCATCGCCAGCGGCGTCAGCCGCTCATCGGCATTGTCCGCACGCAGCGACAGCCGGAACTCGGCCCGCGAGGTGAACATGCGGTAGGGCTCGGCGATGCCGCGGCTGGTCAAGTCGTCGACCATCACGCCGATATAGGCTTCGGTGCGGCTTAGCACGATTTCATCGCTCGCCGACGCCTTGCGCGCTGCATTCAAGCCGGCAAGCAGCCCTTGCGCGCCAGCCTCCTCGTAGCCGGTGGTTCCGTTGATCTGGCCGGCGAGGTAAAGCCCGGCGATCCGCTTGGTTTCCAGCGTCGACTTGAGTTCGCGTGGGTCGACATGGTCATATTCGATGGCATAGCCGGGCTGCAGCATCGTTGCCCGCTCCAGCCCCGGAATGGTTTTCAGGATGTCGAGCTGTACGTCCTCGGGCAGGGAGGTCGAGATGCCGTTCGGGTACACCGTGTCGTCGTCGAGCCCTTCTGGCTCCAGAAAAATCTGGTGGCCTTCGCGGTCACCGAACTTGACGATCTTGTCTTCGATGGACGGGCAATAACGCGGCCCGACGCCTTCGATTGACCCCGAATACATAGCCGAGCGGCCAAGATTGGCGCGAATCAGCTCATGCGTGACATTGGTCGTGCGCGTAATCCCGCAATGGATCTGCGGGTTTTCGATGCGGTCGGTGAGCAGCGAGAACGGCACGGGATCTTCATCCGCCGCCTGGCTCTCAAGCGACGCCCAATCGATCGTCCTGCCGTCCAGCCGCGGCGGCGTGCCGGTCTTCAGCCGCCCGAGCCTGAAGCCGGCGCGGCTCATCGTCGCCGACAGGCCGATGCTCGCTTGCTCGTTCATGCGGCCGGCGACGATTTTCTTCTCGCCAATATGAATCAGCCCGCGCAGAAAGGTGCCGGTCGTCAGCACCACGGCGCCACAGGCGAGCCTGCTTCCATCCGCCAGCAGCACCGCCGCGATGCGCCCATCGTCGATTTCCCCGTCATTGATGTCGAAGTCCAGCACCTCGCCTTCAATGACATCGAGGCCGGCCTGCTGCCGGATTGCCGCCTGCATGGCGAGCCGATAGAGCTTCCTGTCGGCTTGCGTCCGCGGACCGCGGACCGCTGGCCCCTTGCGACGGTTGAGCAGACGGAACTGGATGCCGGCCGCATCGGCGACGCGCCCCATCAGCCCGTCCATGGCATCGATCTCGCGAACCAGATGGCCTTTGCCGAGGCCGCCAATCGCCGGGTTGCAGGACATCACACCGATCGTGTCGAAGCGCAGCGTCACCAGCGCGGTTCTGGCGCCGGCACGCGCGGCAGCACTGGCCGCCTCGCACCCAGCATGGCCGCCACCCACCACAACCACATCATAGCGATTGGTCATCTGTATCTTCCGGTTCGAATCTGCCGACACATGTGCCCGCCGGGACGAGCTGTCAAGAACAGAGAGGCTTCAGGCGCATAACTGCGCTGACCATTGCAGATAGAGAACGCCCGGCGCTGCCCTGTCTGCCTTCTCCCTTTGTGGGAGAAGGTGGATTGGCGCGCAGCGCCAAGACGGTTGAGGGGTGCTGGACGGATCACCGTCGGTGCCAAGCTGGAACACCGCTCATCCAACCGAACTTCGCTTGGCCACCTTCTCCCACACGGGGAGAAGGCGAGAGCCGCACTAACCCCTCAACCTGCAGCACCTGCGACATTTGCACAGCGAATCGTTTCACGTGAAACAATGCCCTCCACTGACCGCCCAGCGTTTCACGTGAATCACTGGGGCGTATTCTTCCCAATGTTTCACGTGAGTCACTTGCCGATACAGAATTGCGAAAAGATCACGTCGAGCATATCCTCGACATCGACCGCGCCGACGATCCGTCCGAGCCGATCCGCCGCCAGGCGCAGTTCCTCGGCGCGCAATTCCTGTCCGCGGTCACTACTTGCCGCTGCCGCAAGCAGGAAGCGTTTTGTCTCATTGAGCAGCTCGACGTGCCGCAGCCGCGACGGCAGGATATCGCCGGCCTGGCCGATCTGCGCTGCGGCGTGCCGCCCGATCTCGTCCAGCAATTCGGCCACTCCCGTGCCGTCCTGCGTCGAGATAGCGATATCGCAGTGCGCCGCGGGCGAGGGTGATTCGCCCCTCAGAAGATCAACCTTCGTTCCGACCCTCAGCGCCGGAATGGCGCCCGGCAGCACACCGATCGCCATTGGCTCAGCCATATCCTCAAGCAGCAACAGCAGGTCCGCACTGTGCGCCTTGGCCCTGGCCTTCTCGATGCCGATCGCCTCGATCTTGCCGGGCGCCTCGCGCAGACCGGCGGTGTCGGTTACCCGGACCCGCACCCCTTCGAGGTCCAGCACCACCTCCAGCAGGTCGCGGGTCGTGCCCGGCTCATCGGTGACGATCGCCGCCTCGCGCCGCGCCAGAGCGTTGAACAGGCTGGATTTGCCGGCATTCGGCGCACCGAGGATGACGACTTCGAACCCGTCGCGAATGATTTCGGCAGCGCGGAAGCCGGCGACATGGCGCTCGATCTCGGCGATCATGGCCCGCACGTCGGACCAGACTGTGTCGGCGACCGAACCCGGCACGTCGTCCTCGTCGGCAAAATCGATCTCGGCCTCGATCATCGCGCGGGCGTGGAGCAGCCGTCGGCGCCAGCCCAGATAGAGTTCGCTCTGCACGCCTTCGGCATTGTGCACGGCAAAGCGCCGCTGCGCCTCGGTTTCGGCATTGATGAGATCGGCCAGCGCCTCGGTTTCGACCAGATCGAGCTTGCCGTTGACAAAGGCGCGGCGGGTGAATTCACCCGGCTCGGCATGCCTGACGCCGTCGAAGGAGGTGATCGTTTCCAGCATCTTCGCCACGACGGCGCGTCCGCCATGCACATGGAACTCGGCAACGTCCTCGCCGGTAAAACTGTCGGGACCGGCAAAGAAGACGACCAGGCCGCTGTCCAGCACCGATCCGTCCGGCGCCCGTAACTTGCGATAGCTAGCAACGCGGTTCGGCACGGCCGATCCGGCAATCGTTTCGACTACGAATCGACTCTGCGGCCCCGAAATTCGGATCACCGCAATGCCGCCCGGCAGGCGCCCGCTCGACAGTGCCACGATGGAGTCTTTTGAAATCATTTGCCCGCTCTGCCGAAGCGCCCTAGCTATGCCTGTTCAATCCACCATCGAGTTGCGCCGTGACATTGCCTGCACAAAACCTGCTTGCCGAAGAGGCCAGTCCCTATCTGCAGCAGCACAGCGGCAATCCGGTGCACTGGCGGCCATGGTCGCCTGCCGCTCTGGCCGAAGCACAGGCGCTGCAGCGTCCGATCCTGCTGTCAGTCGGCTACGCTGCCTGCCACTGGTGCCACGTCATGGCGCATGAGAGCTTCGAGAACGACGGCGTCGCCGCCGTCATGAACCGTCTCTTCGTCAATATCAAGGTCGACCGCGAGGAGCGCCCCGACATCGACCAGATCTACATGGCGGCGCTGTCCTCGATGGGCGAGCAGGGCGGATGGCCGCTGACCATGTTCCTGACGCCGGACGGCAAGCCGTTCTGGGGCGGCACATACTTCCCTCGCGAAGCCCGCTACGGGCGCCCGGGCTTCGTCCAGGTGCTGGAGGCGGTCGACAAGGCTTGGCGGGAGAAGAAAGAAAGCGTTAACCAAAGCGCCGACGGTTTGACTACGCATGTCGAGGCGCGGCTGGCGGGCAGCCATGCCAAGGCCGTACTCGACAGCGACACGCTAGCGAAGCTCGCCAACGGCATTGACGGCATGATCGACCGCGAGCTGGGCGGCCTGCGCGGCGCACCCAAATTCCCCAACGCGCCGTTCATGCAGAGCCTCTGGCTGTCCTGGCTGCGCGACAGCACCGCAGCCCATCGTGACGCCGTTCTCCTCAGCCTCGAAAAGATGCTGGCCGGCGGCATCTACGACCATGTCGGCGGTGGCCTCAGTCGCTACTCGACCGACGCCGAATGGCTGGTGCCGCATTTCGAAAAGATGCTCTACGACAATGCCCAACTCGTCCGGCTGTGCAATTGGGCCTACGCGTCAACTGGCAAGGAATTGTTCCGGTTGCGAATCGAAGAAACGATTGCCTGGCTGTTGCGCGAAATGCGGGTCGAGGGCGGTGCCTTCGCTGCCAGTCTCGATGCCGACAGCGAAGGGGAAGAAGGGCTGTTCTATACCTGGAGCAAGGATGAGGTCGAGCTTGCCCTTGATGACGAATCAGCATTGTTTTTCAACTACTTCACACTTGCCGACCCGCATGGCTGGGAGGGCAAGCCGATCATCCGCCAGACAGAAGCCCAGCAGACGCAAAGTGTGATCGACCGCCAACAGCTCGTCCCTCTGAAAGAAAAATTGCTCGCGGCGAGGTCACAGCGCATCCGGCCAGGGCGTGACGGCAAGGCCCTGACCGACTGGAACGGCTTGATGATCGCAGCCCTTGCCGAGGCCGGGCGATCGCTTGGCCGATCCGACTGGATCGAAGCGGCGGCAGCGGGCTTTGCCGCCATTGCGGGCGCCGGACGTGACGGCCGCCTGCCGCATTCGATGCTCGGCGCAAAGAGGCTGTTCCCGGCCCTGTCGAGCGACTATGCCGCCATGACCAATGCGGCGGTCTCGCTGTTCGAGGCGACCGGCAATCCCGACTATATCGATCGCGCCAAGAACTTCATTGAGCAACTCGATCTCTGGCACCGGGACAGCGACAAGACCGGCTACTATCTGACCGCGTCGGACAGCACGGATGTGCCGATCCGCATCCGCGGCGATGTCGACGAGGCCATTCCTTCCGCCACCGGGCAGATCATCGAAGCCATGGTCCGATTGTCGTCGCTGACCGGCGATCTCGATCTCTGGGAAAAAGCCTGGACAGTCGCCGAGCACGCGGCCGGGCGGGCGGAGCACCAGGGCCATGGCCAGGCGGGAATCGTCAATGCCTGTGCCCTGGCGCTCGAACCGCTGAAACTGGTGATCGTGGATGATTTGGCGAACCCGCAGCTCGTTCCGGTAGCGAATCGATCACCGGATCCACGAAGGGTTGACATTGTCGTGGCAACCCGCTCGGCAATAAACCTGCCGGCCCTACCAGGCGGCATTCTGCCGCCAACAGATAGGCCAGGCGCCTGGCTGTGCACCGGGCAGGTTTGCCTGCCGGTGGTAACGGAAGCCGAGGAACTTGAGCGGCATTTGCGGCGGTGATGGACCTGGCGCGACCCCTCCTTCTCCCCTCTGTGGGCCTGTTGCGTAATTCGCTGATTGTGATTCTCTGAGGTGGACGGTCTGAGGGAATCGCGATGGCAGTGAAGCAGACGGGCCAGTTGAGCTTGGCGGAGGCT